>NZ_VBVX01000025.1 GCF_005981925.1 Streptomyces albidochromogenes | reverse complement strand
TCAGTGCAGTGGTCGAGGAGCGCCCTGGTGTGGGGGGTTGCCTGCGGGGTGGTGAGGGCGACGGTGAAGGCGGCGTCGGCGAGGTAGTTGCGGTGGGTGAGGAGGGTGCCGGTGTCACCGGGGCGCTTCTTGCCCTCGCCGGTGGTCACTGTTGCTTTGCCGGGGAGGCCGCCGCCGACGGTGTGCAGGTCGCGCAGCGGTACACCGGGCCGGTCTGTGCGCACGGTCATTTGCAGCGTGGTGAGGTCGTCGATGGGCTGGTCGCGGCCACGTCCGAGGGCTGCGGCGAGCATGCCGATGACGCCGGAGCGGGTGGGGAAGGCGGCGGTGTCGCGGTCGTTGAAGTGGCTGTGCAGTCCCCAGGACTGGAGAGGGCCGGTTAGGCGTAGGAGGAGTCCCGGCTCGGCGGCGGGGAGGGGGGTGGTCATGCCGTGCCACCGGTGGTCAGTGCGGTGGTGATGGCGTTGTCGATGAGGGTGTTGAAGCTGGTGTGGCGGGTGCCGAGTCCGTCGAGGCCCTTGGCGTCGACGCCGGCCCAGCCGGAGGTGAGGATTCCGTTGGTGCCGAGGAGGAGGTTGGCGGCCTCGGCGTACTCGGACAGGGTGGTGCGGGAGGGGGCACCGTAGCCGCCCTGTCCGGATGCGGCGACGGGGCTTTCGAACGCGGCGGCGTAGGACAGGGGCCGGTCGGTGCGTACGCAGATGTGGGCGAGGTCGGGGATGGTGTGGGGGGCGGTTGAGTTCTTTTTCGCCTGCGGCAGGGAGAGGATGAACGCGTTGAGGAAGGCGGTGGTGAGTTCGCGGAGTTCGTCGGGGTTTTCGCCGATGTTGTGGGCGAGGTCGCGGAGGTCGATGGTGGCGTAGCGGTAGAAGGTGCCGGCGCTGAACTCGGTGTGGCCCATGTGGCCGCTGCCGGTCTGGTCACCCCAGGTGGCGGTGACGTCGTCGACGGCGGAGAAGTAGTCGAGTTCGACGTCGGTTTCGTGGGTGGTGAGGGCGTGGGCGACCTGGACGGCGCCGTCGACACCGGCGTTGTCGACCTCGGCGAGCATGCGGCCGAAGAGGTTGATGACGCCGTTGCGGGAGCGCAGCACCGTCTCTACACGGTCGGCGGGCAGGACGCTCTTGTCAGCGGGCTTCTTGATGTCCTTGGCGCCCTGCAGCGCCTCCCGGTATTCGGTGGCCAGGTCAGCGAGGTCGGCCACGGCGGTCTCGGGGACGTAGACCATCGCGTTGGTAAGGACCTTGTTCGTGACGGACTGCTTGGGGTCTTCGGGGTCCTTCGCGAGTTCGAACTTGATGCTGCTGGCCGCGGCCGTGTGCGCCCCCGCCCTTTCCGCGAGGTCCAGCGGCCATGCGCGGTCCTCGGCCAGGAGGCGGGTGACGCGCTCACCGATGCGGCGGGTGCGCAACGCGGCCTGACCGATGCGGTCCTCGAACACACCGCGGACAGCCCGCTTCCAGGACTGGCTGCTGACCCGCGTGCGGAGCACGTTGCCGTACTGCACAGTCTTGACCGAGTTTGTGTCGTCCCGGTTGAGGTTGGCGAACGGGATGCTCTGAATGATGTGGATGTCGATGAAACGGGCCGGCAGGAACATGGTGGTGTGACTCCTTCGTGCGGATGCGGATGCGGATGCGGATGCGGATGCGGATGCGGTGAGGAGAGGGGTCAGGGTGTGGCGGGGGCCGGTGTTGATTCGCCCGTGAGTTCCGTCTCGTCGGCTTCGTCCGCCTGCTGAGCGAGTTTCTTGCCCAGCACCCGGTAAAAGTCCTGGAGCCATGTGCGGGAGATCCGCCCCGAGTGCTTGCGCCAGTCACCGAGATCATCAAGGAGCTGCGCCCAGTCGACCTCCACGCCCAGCGACCGCAGATACCCGACGGCGGAGGGCAGATGTCGGTGCAGGCCGTTGACGCTCTGGCGGGTGAGGAGGTTGAGACGGCTCTCCGCCGTCCCTACCCGCATCTCCTTCTCCCTGCCCGGCCCCTCGGTGACCGCGGCCGCGAAAGCCGCACCGAGACTGGCACGGCGCCGCCCTGCCCTCCCGGTCGCAGCCAGTTCCTCGTCGGGCTGAAGCGGGCCGTCGGCCGGTACGGCCAGTGCGCTGCGGGGCTGGGCGGCGATCATCGCGGCGATTGCGTAGTACGCCCGCTCAACATCCTCGGTCCGCGGTTCGGGCAGCCACGGGGCGATGAGGCGGTGCATGCGCCGCACGGAGTCGAGGTCCTTGCGCAGCCCGCTGCGCAGCGCGCTGCGGGCACCGGGGTCTTCGCGGCTGACTTGCACGACCCAGCTGGTGAACGCAGCTGAGCGGCCCGCCCGCGATGCACCGCTTTGTCGCGGGACATTGCCGGCCGTTGTCGACACGCTGGTGGAGCCCGGGATGGCTGGTAGGGGAGTGGTCGTCATGCGGTGGGCTCCTTGGTTTTTCTGCGGGGTCCGGGCACGGTCGCCCGGGTTTTCGGGGTTCCGCCGTAGAGTTCGATGCGGGCCTGCGAGACGGCCTTCGCGCCGCGCAGCGTGCGGGTGAAGGGCGCGGTCACCGCGTCGTACGCCTCCTCGGCCAGACGCAGGAACGCCCGACGGGTCGCTGCCGGGTCGAACCCGCCGTCGGTCACCTCACCGGTGCGGTCCAGCAGGCGGAACCGTGCCCAGAACTCGGCCTCGGCACGCGGCCAGTATCGGGCGCCGGCCTCTGCCGCCCAGGCCGCACCATCCGCTTTGGCATCCCTGACGTAGGAGCCCCAGGCCCGTTTGACGGCCCGGTCCAGACGCCGTCCGTACAGTTCGCCGCATTGCCGCAGGCGGCCGACGGCGGGGACGGTGCGGGGATCGTTGTCTTCGGCGTAGCCAAGGACGGCCGGGGTGCTCGCGTCGATGAACTGAGTGTCCTTGGCCTGCCCCTCCTGGTCGAAGCCGAGCGCCCGCACCCGCAGGTTCTCGGAGACCTGGACCGCTGACGCAAACACACGGGGCTGCTGCGGGTGTGCGCTGCCCGCGGGCGGATGCTGCAGCAGCAGCGAGTCCAGGTCCCGCCACAGCGCCCGCCCGGCGTCGGCAGGACGCGGGTAGCGGTTGCCCTGCTGGCTGGTCTGCCAGATCACGTAGTCGTCCTCCCGCGGCATCCGCTCGCCCCGGTACGCCCAGGTAATGAACGCGTCCCGCACATGGGTGCTGTCTTCGTCCGGCAGCAGGAGCAGCGCGTGCTGCGAGCGGCCGGTGTGCCGCGAACGCGGCCCCCGGGACGTCCTCGGCGGACGATCCGGATCCGGCAGGTCCTCCTGCTCCCAGGGGCACAGGTCCACCTCCCCGCTCACGCTCTCCTCCGGTGGTACGAGGCCGGCGAGCAGCGTCTCGAAGAGGGAATCGCCCTGGGGGTGATAGGACAGGGCCGTCCGCAGCGGTCCGGCGGTGGCGCTCGCGCTTTTCACCCCGTTCACCTCACGGGACGAACACCGTCCTGACGGCCCGTAGTAGTGCCACACCAGCAGGCTGAGGAAGGCTTCGGGAGCGGTCGGCGGTTCGGGGGCGGTGTCCGTGTCGTGCCGGAACCAGGAGTGGTTGTTGCCTGAGGGGCGAGTGACGATGAGTTTGTTGACACCGGCGGTGTTCGTCGCGTCGCACTGCTCTATCAGCCGGGGATCCTGCATCCACGGACGCCCGCCCGGCGCGAACAGGAAAAACCTAGTCTTGAACTTTTCGAAGTACGCGTCGATCTCCCCGGGCGGGAGCCGGCCGGCGTCGAGGACTTCCAGACGGCGTTCACCCCAATCGCCTTCGGAGCCCTGATCAGTCAAGCCGGCCACCTTGGCCGTGAGGGCGTAAAGGATGCGGAGCAGGGCTGAATGCGCGGGCGCGTCAGCAACGGCAAGGGACTCGATGTCGTGGCTGCGCAGCAGCAGTTCACGTAACCCCACGAGGTCCGGGAGCGGGCGCGTGCCGGAGGCCACGCTGCCGGGTTTCCAGCGCACGGGGACACACGGTTGGTCGATCAGGTTGTACGTGCTGGTCGGCATGGAGATGTCCTGTCGTCAATCAGACAGCGCTGGAGGGCGGGGGAGGGGAACTGGCGGATGTTGCCGCGCAACTTTGGACAGCGGCTGCGTGCCCACTCGGCATCGGAAGACAGCACTCGGAAAGTAGCGGAAATGCGTGAGTGGAGTGGTGGAGACGTGAAGATCAGTCGGCTTCGAGGCCGACATCAGATATCGAAATCGTGTAACGCCCGTGGTAGCAGGCCCAACTCCCGCCCTCTACCCGGCTCATACGCAGCACAACGAGGTCGCGGAGAGAGGGGTGCGTCCCCCACTTCTTCGGCACCACTGCACCGGGCTCGCCGCCACGCAGCCACCGCCCCGGCACCGGCGCCACCCGCCGTGCAACGCTGGCCAGCTCCGCCGCTCCAAGGCCATGTCGGCCTCCGGCAGGGACCGGAACCTTGCCCCCGGGGTCGAGCGTGGCCGCCCTTCCTGGCTGTTCGTACAGGCAGAGCACACGGCCGGTGTCGGCACCGAGACGTGTCGTCAACAATTCCTCGGTCACCCCCGCCTCCCGCGCGGACAGCTTGCTGAGATCACCCTTTATGTCCGCCGGGGCGCAGATACTGGTCCAGGCCGCCAGATGCCGCTCGGCCGCCTCGCCCGCCAGCCGTGCTTCGTCCAGCCGCGCCAGCTCCTGGCGGGCTGCCCCTTCCAGCCGGTCGACGAACTGCTCTTCGTACACCTCGTCGACCAACCGCTGCACGTCATCAGGGACCGCGATGCCGTCCGGGACGCACGTCTCAAGGATTTGAGACGTGCGTACGAGCAGTCCCGCGTCGTAGACCGCCCCCCACGAGCGGGGGACAAATCCACTGGGAGCGGCCAGCGGATCGAGCACGACCAGCTCGGGCTCGTCCTCCGCAGCCGCCCACCCCGGCCGGCCGAGAGGCCCCCGCTGATGCCGCCGCCCGCGCCCGGCGCGCTGCAACAACTGTGCCAGCGGCGCCAGATCGCTCACCACCAAGTCGAAGTCGAAGTCCAGGGATTGCTCCACCACCTGCGTCGCCACCAGAACCGACCCCGGTCGCACCGAAACCGGCTCGCCGCCCGGCTTCCCGTACGCGGCCTCGCATTGAGCCGTAATCGCCGCCCGGACATCCGCCGGGTAGCGGGAGTGCAGCAGACGCACCCCACCGGAATACGCCGCAAACTCAGGGAACGCCGCACACACATCCCGGTAGGTCTGCTGGGCCTCGGCCACCGTCGTGCAGCACACCAGCGCCGTGCCGCCCTCCGCGGCTACGGGTGCCAGCACCTCCCTCAGCGCCGCACGCCGACCCCCCTCCCGCACCGGCGCACCAGCCGGCTCCGAGGTGTCCCACACCACCGGCCGGCAGCACACCTGCAACGTACGGGCACGGTTGCTCGCGATACTCCGTGCGGCCGACACCTCCCCCGAGACGCCGCTCGCGAACAGCCAGCCCGGATACCGAGGCAACACACCCGACGGCCCGGGGAACCCGGCACCACGCCGGTACGCGTCCACCAGCGAACCCGCCGAACGGCCCGTCAGCGTGGCCGACAGCAGCACCACGGGAGCGCCCATCGAACCGAGCCACTCCAACAGCCGCACCAGGAGCTGATGCATCCACGGCCCGTACGCGTGCGCCTCATCGACTACGAACACCTTGTCCGACAGCCCGAACAGGCGTAACGCGTTGTACCGCAACGGCAGCACCGCACCCAATGCCTGATCGATCGTGCCCACACCCAGCGGAGCAAGCAGCCCACGCTTCGGACCCCGTAACCACCCGTCCGCCTCAACCGACGTCCGTTTCCCCGCACTCACGGACCCCTCACCGACCGGCGCGTCGAACACCGCCGTCCTGTCCGGGCTGCCCAGAGAACTCAGCCACGCCATCGAGTGCAGCAGCATCAGCGCCCGCTCACCGGACAATGCCCTTGCGGCGAACGCCTCCACCCGCGGCAACATCGCATCTGCCGTCCCCATCGTCGGCAGCGCGAAGTACAACCCCCGGGCCCCCGCCGCCTTCCCCAGCAATGAGGCCGCGAACAACGCCGCCTCCGTCTTCCCGTCACCCGTCGGGGCCGTCACCAGCACCAGCCCAGGCCCATGATCACCGATCATCGCGGGAAGATGCTCCGCAAGATCCCGCTGCAAGCTGTTGGCAGCGAACGGGAACATCTCACCGAACTCCCCGGTAGAGAACCGGGCCCGGCCCAGCCGCGCCGCCCGCACCAACTTGGGAGCTGCTTCAACGGCAGCGTGCCAGTGGGCATCGA
The DNA here is from genome assembly GCF_005981925.1 of Streptomyces albidochromogenes. Taxonomy (GTDB): domain Bacteria; phylum Actinomycetota; class Actinomycetes; order Streptomycetales; family Streptomycetaceae; genus Streptomyces; species Streptomyces albidochromogenes. Next base: position 31,264 of record NZ_VBVX01000025.1, on the reverse strand, counting down.
CCTCCACCGTCGTTCCCGACCAGCCAGGACCAGGGATTCGCGGCTCGATCGCGGACCTCTGACTCGCCAGCCAGTCCGCGACCACGATCAACCCGCCCACCACTACAGCCAGCCCCGCCGGCAACCCGCCACGAGGAACTGCGAACGCACCCATAACTCGCCGTAGCTCCGCGAAATGCACCCGCCGCTGGTCAGCCCAACCATGCTTGCCCAGGCCGGGGTTGTAGTCGCTGGCCCGAGCCGCCTCCTTCGCTTTCAGGACCCTGCCGAAGAGGCCATGATGGCCGCCCAGCAGTTGCGCAATCTGATGGCTCACCGACTTATGCAGCAGGCGGTCGTTGCTGGGATACGCCGCAGCCTTGAAGAGCTCGTTGAGAGCCCAGTGAGATGCGATCTCGTGACGGAAGCCCTTCTCGGCCTCAGCGCCCGGCGCGCAGCCATAGACCGGATCGTCACGAACCAGCTCGTAGCAGGCTGAAACTTGGGCCTGGAACGGGGGAGTGATCTTGCCGATGTCATGAAGGCCGGCCCAAAACGACACCACCGCGCGCGCCTCCACCACACTCAGGGCGAGCGAACGCGCGATGGCAGCCTTGGTCTCATCGTTGAGAACCACATCCCAGAGTCCCTGGAACACCGCACCAGTGTCGAGGAGATGGCACATAACCGGATACGGCCGAGACAGCCCGCTCTCCTTGCCCCACAATCGAACATCCAGAACACGGTCCCCCGAGGCTTCCGCTTCGTCGTGATTCAGCATGTGCACAGAGATAACACCCCCCACTGACACCAGCCCCAAATGGCCTAATCTGATGTGAATGAGAGGCGCGGGTCTTACACTCGCTGCGCGATGACAGCGAATCGAGAAGCATGTACAACTACGCTCGGCAAAGAAACAGCAAAGTCGTCAGAAAAGGCCAGGTCCGGAAGGGTGCTCTCCGCGCGAGCGGAGGTGAACCGGCCAGCGGCATCGGATGGACGACCCTCTCGGTGTGCTCTCCGCGCGAGCGGAGGTGAACCGGCGATGGCGGCGCCCTCGCCCCACTCGGTCAGGTGCTCTCCGCGCGAGCGGAGGTGAACCGTCCGCCCTACAGGACGTCAACGAGGGCGCGCAGCTGGTTGGATAGCGCGGTGTTCCGGGAGCACCCCGAGCAGGCCGAGACGACGGTGTACTACCCGAAGCGCGCCGACTGACGGCTGGCGCAGCGAAGCCCCACCGACTCCGAGCCCTTGGGGCTTTCGCGTTCCCCCCACCATCCGCTGGCCACCGGTAGCATCCCGCGTCACAGAACCCCAGGGGGAACCATGCGCCGCACCGTTGCCGCCATCATCACCGTCCTCCTCATCGGCGGAGCCACGGCTGGCTGCTCCAGCAGCGAACCGGACCAGCCCGCCAAGAAGGCAGCCACGGCCACAGCCACTGTCACCGCGACGCCCTCCCTCAGCCAGGCCGAGACCAAACGCCTGTGCAGCGTCGCCGTCTCCGAAGCGGCCCCCGGGTGGGAGGACTGGAACTTCGACTTTGGCACCTGGGAGGACGATCCTCGGACACCGGACGTGTGCCAGGGGCTGGCGGACGAGAGATTCCCACACCGGGGCAACCGGGAGTTCATGGATGCGCTGCTGGAGGGGTTGGGGATGGCGGACGATCCGCGTGCGGCGTCGTAGGGGTACGCAAAGGTCCCGTCCGGGTTCGGGCGGGGCCTTCGTCAGTGCTCTCCGCGCGAGCGGAGGTGAACCGTCGGCGGAGGTCCAGGGCCCGATGTGGGCGGGGTGCTCTCTGCACGAGCGGAGGTGAACCGTCCCGCATCGGGTCGACGCCCTTGGCTCCGAGGTGCTCTCCGTGCGAGCGGAGGTGAACCGCGGTAGTCCTTCAGGTTCGTCGGCCCGGGGACGTGCTCTCCGCGCGAGCGGAGGTGAACCGGTGGAGAACGTCACCGGCGGCCGGGCTCAGAAGTGCTCTCCGCGCGAGCGGAGGTTGAGCTGACACGTGCCGGTGATCTCTAGCTCGAGGACTCTGGCACCGCCGGCGGGTCGGACCCTTGGTAGCGATTGTCACGTCGTGGGGGAGCACGAGCCGGGCCGTCGCCCCGCACCAGGCGTGGCCGGACGCTTGAATCCCGGGTCATGTCTCCGGAGTCAGGGGGTTGGGGCTCGTACCGCGTCAGGGCGGTGAGCGGTACGAGCCCCCCTCCCACGCCGCGCACGCGGAGTCGGGCGGGGGCCGGCGCCGCCGCGTGGATCGGTTTACGCGGCCGAGGGTCAGTGAGATCGAACCAGCAGTCCGGTCTGGTGCGGGATACGCTCAGGTGCGTCCCATTCCCCTTCCCACGTCCAAGGCCGGGATGAGCCGGGAGATAGACGGTGTGGGGATGGTGCTGGCTTGGACCCGCTTGCGGAGTTGCCTGTCCACACCGGCCAGATGGGCGCGTCCATGCCTAGCTGTGTGGCCAGGGCAGCCGCCGCTCCGGGCCTGGCATTTCGGTGTCCAGTCGCGGAGCGGCGGTCATGCTGTGGTGGGTGGTCGGGCGGGCGTGGGTTCCGGGGCGGCCTTCGCGGCGGCCGTTGACACTGCGCGTCTGAGCGTGGTGAGGCCGGGCCTGGACGACGCGCCTTTCCGCTTTCCCTCGTACATCGCCGTATCGGCCGCGCGCACGAGGACGGCCAGGTCGCGTGTGTCGACCGTGTCTGGGGTCGCGGCCCCGGCGGATACCGCGAGGGGCCGCTGCTCGCCGTTGTACGTAAGCGGCTGGGCGAGCAGGGAGGGCGAGATGCTCCAGGTGCAGGGCCTGGTGGCGAGGGCGGATACGGGTGAGGGCGGCGAATTCGTCGCCTCCGAGACTGCCGACCATGCCGCGCTTGCCGACCCATTCGGCGAGCCGGGCGCTGATCGCGGCGAGGGCGGTGTCCCCGGTGGCGTGCCCAGAATGTCAGGTTCGTGCGCCAGTACGCGGCCACCAGCAGGGCCCGGTCCTCCAGTGGGAGGCTCCACGGCCGGCCCTTGCGGACCACATCCGCACCCTCACGTCGCAGCACGGTCACCAGCTGCCCGAAGGCGCGAGGGCTCGGCCCGGAGAACGGGGCTATCCAGACACCTCACGGCGTCAAGCCGTCAAGTCGGGACAGCGGGCACGAGCTCACTGTTCGATTTCGAGGGCCCTGCCGGTGGTCGTCAGAGAGCGTCCGTGGTGTGGCCTCGGGCGAAGTCCCATGGGGCGGGTGCATTGGCGGCCTCGTACTCGTCTGCGATGCCGAAGATGCTCCCGCATCCTGGGCATTCCGCCTGGCCGAACAGGTGCGTCAGGCCCCAGGCGAGCCGTTGCTGGCCATCCCGTACGGCCGACTCGTGCAACATCCTCCCGGTGCCGGTCAGCTCGTGCGGGACGGTCGGCCGGAGGGGGACCTGGTGGACATCCCCCAGATTCCAGTCCCGGATCGAGGAGTAGCAGCCGTAGTCGCCGACCGCGATCGTCACCGGTGCGTCGCAGTGCGGACAGGCGACAGTGACGAAGGAATCGGTGAAGTCGTCCAGGGCCTCGGACCACAAGGTCTGGCCGTCGAACGCGAGCATGGCCCGCAGTCGGCTCAGGTAGATTCTTCCGTCCAGGCCAGACCGCAGCCGGGCGGCGGTCATGGCGCGAAGCTCGGCCAAGGTCGCCGCACAGCGTGCGACTTCTTCGTCGGCGCCGTGAGGTTGTAGGAGGCCACCCGCTATGGCTCCGGCCAGATCGAGCGCCCAGTCCCCGGCGTCCTCGGTCTTCGCGATGTCCGCGAGCCGCGGCAGTGCGGCGATGCTCGCCGGGGTGATCGTCCCCTGGTGGCACAAGCGGCCCCAAAGGCAGTCGATGGCCTCCTGGTCACGGCCGATGGCTCGGTCCAGCAGCCCGGGTACCGCGTGTGCCGGGCCGTAGGCGTCGTGGAGTGTGGACCAGTCGATCATCCGGTGATTCAAGCACGCTGCGGAGCGACCTCTGGGGGGCGGTGAGTCGTGAGCGGGATCACCTATGCCACCGCCAGTGCTGGGGCCTGCGGCGCCGGGAATGCGGTGTGCTCATCGAACAGGCGGCGGTTCTTGAGGCAGTGGTGGAGCTGGCCTAGCATCCGGTTGAACAGATTGCGCTGGCCAGCGGCGTGCCAGTCGCCGTGGTCGTCACGTCGCCGCCGGTAGTGGGCTTTGGCACCGGGTGAGGCGGTGATCGCTGAGAACGCCCAGAGGTAGCCGGCGTGGTTGAGCCGATTGTTCTTCACCCATCGTCTGGTGATGCTGGACTTCTTGCCGGAGGCCCGGGTTACGGGTGAGGCGCCCGCGTAGGCCTTCAGGCCGCGGGCGTCCGCGAAGCGGGTGCGGTCGTCTCCGATTTCGGCCAGCACCCGGGCGGCAAGCTGGATACCGAGGCCGGGGAAGCTGAGGATAATTTCGGAGTCCGGGTGTTGCGGGAACGCCTCCTCGACGGCCTGGGCGAGGTCGGCGGCGGCGGTGCAGGCGGCCGTGAGCTGTCCGAGTAGGGCGAGCGTCTGCTTGCCGAGCGCGTCCTCGACAAGCTCGGGCTGACGGGCCCAGTCGGTGCGGAATGCCTCGCGCAGCCGCTCGGCGTCCGACTCGATGCCGCGCTTGCGGCCCGCACGCTTGAGAGCCGCCGTGATCTGGGTGCGAGTCAGGCTCGCGGCCTTGGCCGGTGTCGGCGCGAGCTTCATCAGCTCGCGGGCCTCGGGTCGGCATAAGCCGTTGTCCCACTTGGCGAAGGCCTCCAGAGCGGCGGGGTAGTACTCGCGCAGCAGGGAGCGGAGCTGGTTGGCGACCTGTTGCCGGTTCCAGACCGCGTCCTGCTGAGCGCGGGCCAGTACGGCGATGGCGCGGGCCAGGTCGCTGTCGTTCGGCAGCGGCCGGTGGGCATGCATGTCCGTGCGCAGGATGTTCGCCAGGACCAGGGCATCGCCGGGGTCGGACTTCTTGCGGGAGACTGCGTGCCGGTCGCGGTAGCGGGCGGCAGCCATCGGGTTGATCGCGAACACCTTTCGCTTGCCTGCCCGCAGCACCGCGACCAGCAGACCGCGGGAGGTCTCGATCGCGACCGGGATCGGGGTCTCCTCCGTGTCGCCGTACTCGGCGAGCAGTTCCAGCAGGTTCCTGTAGCCGGCCGCGTCGTCGGTGATGTGTCGCTTCGCAAGTAGCTGGCCGGTGTCGTCGACCAAGGCAACGTCGTGTGTCCTCTCGGCCCAGTCGATGCCGCAGTAGATCAACTCTTTCCTCCCCAGAGGTGCGGTGTTTGCGCTGGTTGCGAGCGCATGCGGGCCACGCAGCGACCTAATTCCAGGACTCGACCATTCGGTCGGTCCGCCACCTCACTAGCCGTTCGTGGCACCAGCGCACCCCACGGGCCCCGGTCTCCTCGGGAGCTCTGGCGGCTCTGGAGTATCAGGAGGTCACCGTGCGGCGGGCTCGCACCACCAACACAAACGAGTGATCAAGCGGACAGTGTTGACGGTGGCGACCTCGAAGACACCGAGCGCCGCCGCTCTGGATAAAGGGATCGAGTGCCCAGACGGCTCCAGGCGTACGTTCGGTGCCCGCGAGGCTGCCACCACCTGCACTGTGGAAGGCCGGGACGAGAGAAGGGCATCGGCCCCCCAGCGCTCGAACGGACTGGTGGAAACCCCCGGCTCCCACGGCCCGTTACCAAGGAATTAGGACGGCTCCGACGCCGTGATCACACCAGCCACACCGTGATCGTTCCACCCAAGGGAGGCCGTGCGAGTGCTCTTCCGCCCAAGCGCCAGCGGCCACCGGGCCTGTGCCTGCCGGCGTGGCCGGTCCAGAATGCTGCCGTGGCCGAAGACAAGCAGAGCGGCATAGAACCGCGTTCATTCCTGACATGCGTGACAGAGGTGGCCTGGCTGCTGGGCGTCGGAGACGTCAGCAAGGGGCCGAAGGACCGGAATGCCCGCCACCTCGCCCATACGGTGCGTAAGCCCCTGCTCGAACGTGCAAGTCTGCCCGAGGAGTGGTTCGCCCCGCTGATGGCGGCAGCCGTATACGACCCGGATCCCAGCTTCTGCCGCTGGTTCGTCGAGCCGGCGGTCTACGCATTCGGACGCCGCCGTGTGATGGCGGCATTGGTCGACTATCTGCGGACCGGCACGGATGCCGAGCGAGCTGGTGCCGTGCGGGCCTGGTACAGCGCCCATGTGCCCTTGCGCGCAGATCGATCTCCAGCGTACGGAGTGGGCGGGGTACGTGATCCCGCTCTGGACGAGTCACAGGACATCAAGGCCGCCTGGCTGGAGGCATCCCTGCGGGTGTTCGCCGAAGCCACCGACCTGCAGATGCGCCACCGTGTCCTGCTGGGCCTGCCTACCTCTCACACGGCATACCCGCTATCTCTACACGAACTACTTGAAAGCACACTTGCATCCGCCCGAGTCCATCCCGACCCACATATCCGTCGCTGGGCCGCAGCAGCAGACCACGAGGGAGTCTGAGGCCGACGCTTACCCCTCCTGGCAGACACGGGACAGCCCTTAGGCAGCAACAGCCCTCTCGCGTTGCTGCGCTCGGATTTGTGGATGGTCTAGGGGGGCGCCCTTGAGGAACACGCGGCCGGTGCTCGTGGTGAGCGTGGCGGCGATGCCCGAGTTGATGCCGGCTTCCGCGGTCGTGGCGGTGAGAATGGGGCCGGTACGGGCCTCGACGGCCGCGCGGACCGGGACGGGCAGGTGGCGGAAGTTGATGCGCTCGATGGCGATGACCATGCTCCTGGGACGTGCGGTGTGGCCGCCCCAATTTCAGCGGCATGGCCCCGGCGGGCTCACGGGAAACCTAGTACGGCGGGTCGTCACCCGCGTTGCACGGGCATACAGAGCTTGTCCAGGGCGTCCATACGCTGCTTCATTTTCGTCCCGAGGTCGCCGCAGAAGTTGGCGACCCGGGCGACTTCCTCCTCGACGGGTGATCTCGGCCGCAGCCAAGCTACGGTGCGGGTGCTTAAGCGCGCTGCCGAGGGACGTGGACTCTACGGTCACGTGCTGAGATCTCTCCTATGGGGAAAATGGGCCCGCTCTGATGCCTTGGTGCTGCGAGAGACGCGACAGGTGCATTCCGATAGGTCAGCCGATGGCGCGAAGGCTGTTGCGTATTACGCGGTCGCTCATGTTCACGGCGTTCATAAGTTCGTCGTGTAGGGCACCGGAGAACGTCCCAGCTCCTAGGCGGCAGGCGCTCACCAAATTTCGGCAGTCGGACATCTGCTGCAGCGTTGCAAGGGCTGCGAAGAGTGGGTGAGTGAGGTTCTCCCGGGCGGCGTATCCGTCGTTGGCGGCCACTGTCCGTCGGTGCAGTTCTGCGACGATACGGCCTGCGTCGGGATCTGTGACGCACATGGTGTCGAGGATCGTGAGTCCAAGCCGGATCTCAAAGACGGTCATCCCGTGCTGGGTTGGCGACTTCAGAAAGGTGTCCACCAGGCGGTGCAGGTGTTCCTTGACCGGTTGTTTGGCGTCGCGCCGGCACAGCACGGTCAGGCTGGCCGTGACAGCCTGCTCCCACGGGTCCCCTGGCGCGGTGCTGACCAGGAGTTCCGCAGCTCGCTTCGTTTCTCCGGAAGTGAGGGCCGCGAGTACGGCGACTTGGCGGCCGTCGAGCATTCGGCGGCCCAGGCCGCGGTGCTTCTCTATGTGGGCTAACGCTTCCGTCCAGCGACCCACTGTGGTCAGTGTGCGAGTGCCGTCGGCAAGGAGAACACGCCACAACCACGCGAGGACCTCATGGCGGTCCTCGTCGCTCACCGTGAGGTCGGCTGGTACGACGACGTCCCCAAAGCGGGCGGCTACGCCCTGCTCGACAGCTTCATACAGCGATTGGAGACATTGACGGCCCTCGTCGACGCGACCGGCGCGGATCTGCAGGCGGGCGAGGTTGACGACCGGTTCCAGTCCTCGAATCGCACTTTCGCCGGTCAGCGGGCTGGCTTGGAGGAACGCGGCGGCGTGTTGATGGCACAGCTTCTGGGCGAGTCGGGTCGCCCCGAGGTCGGAGGCGATGAGAGCGGCCTGGTTATAGACAGCCGAAGCGTTTCCCTGTGCCTGCTCGCGCACCGCTGTCGCGGCCAGGTCGACGAGGGCACGTACACGTGCGGGTAGGGCAAGGCAGGCGGGACGGAATCGAGCGACGAGCGGGAGTCGCTTGGCTATGAGACCGCGCGGGTCCATGGGGCCTCCCCGGGGCGAGATCGATGGGTTAGTGCGGAAGGGCGGTGCCCGCCGTCTGCTGACGGGCACCGCCTGCTCACCTGCGCGTCGGTCCTACTGCCAGTCGACGACGATGCGGTTCAGCGGGGTGTCGAGGGCGAAGTGTCCGGGGCCGGTCTCGGCGGGAGCGTTGGGGGGCTGGAGTCGGAACGTGGCTTGGCGGTCGCGGTAGTCGCGGTCCCACGTGCGGATCACGTCAGCGACGCGGGCGGCGAGTTCATCGCTGGCGGGGCCATGGCCGATGACACCGAACTCCCACAGCTTTCCGCCCTCGTCGGTGGTCTTCTCCGACAGGCGGCGGGCGAGGTAGGTCAGCGCACCCTTGTCGACCGCTGCCGTCGAGGAGGGGTACGGGTCCTCGGTCAACAGTGCTCCCTTGGCTGCCTGTGGGAAGAGCATCCGGATCAGGCCGGAGGGCATCGAGCAGGTGACGAACAGCTCCATCCACTCCGGCGACTCCATCGCGCGCACCATCACGCCGGTCCATTCCTCGCAGCGCGGCTCGCTCAGGACGCCGGCCAGGGCATCGGCGTCGATGTGCTGGCCGGCGGGCGCCTGAAGCCGTACCGTGCCGTCCGAGCTGAGGGGGACGACGTGACGGTCATCGTCGGCGATGCCCCGGCGAAGCGGCATAAAGGTGTTCATCTCACTACCGAGGGATACCCACTGGCCGTCGCGCTGCTGCTCATAGACGATAGACCGGGACACGCTGCCCTTGAGGCGCTGGGGAACCACGAGCCTGCCGCCGGGGGCGAGCTGGTCAAGCCAGGCGTGGGGGACGCCGTGCGCGCCGACGGTGGCGATGATGCGGTCGTACGGCGCTCCCTCGGCCTGGCCGAGGGCCCCGTCCCGGGTCAGTACCTCGACGTTGGTGCATCCGGCGGCAGCAAGGTGCTCACGCGCGCCGTCCACGAGGTCGTCGTCGACATCGATGGTGGTGACATGTCCGCTCTCGCCGACGAGGTGAGCGAGCAGAGCGGCGTTGTAGCCGGTGCCCGCGCCGAGTTCGAGGATGCGCTCGCCGGGCTTGGCTTCCAGCTGGTCCAGCATGAGGGCGACAATGCCCGGTTGAGAGGCGCAGGAGATCGACGTTCCGTCGGTGCCGTACTTGGTATTCACCGGTGCGTCGGCGTAGGCGTCCTTGAGCGATGCGGCGGGTACGAACAGGTGGCGAGGCACGGTGCGCAGCGCTGTTTCGACGGCAGGCGTGCGGGCGTGCCCTTGCGCGCGGATTTGGTCGACCAAGGCGTTGCGGAGTCGTTCGGCGTCGGCCTCGAGGGCGGTGATCGTCTTGGTGTTCACCGCTCTGACGCTAGCGTTCGTGCTCGTTTCATTGGTGGGCAACGCGACGTGGTCACTCGATCCCATGACTGCCTCTCGTGCGATGTTGGACAGGGCGCTCTGGTCATCCAGGCGGATCCCTGCGCGGTTGGCGTGGAAGATCACGTGGTGGGCGATGACGGCTCGCAGACCGCGTGTGAGCCGACCGTCAGCGGCGAGACGGGCGAGTGCCGTGCCGGCCCGTTCGAAGGCATTCACCCACTCGGCATGCCCGTCCAGTGGGCCGCGGGGGCGGCACAGGCTTCGGGCGTCGGCGGTCATCAGTTGCCGCATTGCCTGGACCAAAGCAGCGGTCCGCTCAGGGGTATGGGCTTCGGCGGCAGGCCGCAGCTCGGCCACCTTGGCCCAGACGTCGCCCTGCTCGTACCAGTCCAGGTTGGCCCCGCGCATCAGCGTGCTCATGAGAAGGACGGCGGTCTCCGGCCGGCCAAGCTGCCGGGTGCCGGGCTGGTGGGTGAGCAGGTGGCGGCTGTCCTCGTGGAACAGGTCGTGGGCGGCCTCCATGGCTTCGGCGCCGCCGAACGCCGTGGTCTCGGGCTCGTAGACGCTGCGGACCGACGACAAGGCGATGCCGTCGTTTACGAGGTCAATCAGCAGTATCTCGACGAATGGGGACGGCTCGATGGCGCGGTACCGCAGCGGCCAGGGCTGCTTGTTCATGAACCACCAGCCGGTGAGCTGCCCGTTTGCCTCGGCCGCACGTACGGCGGGGCTGAGGCGCTCGGTGATGGCGTGCTTGCTGCTCTCGCGGTCGGTGAACACGATGTTGTGCTGGTGCCAGTGGTCAGGGGGCATCCGGTCCTCACGAGGTGGTGGGCGGGTCAGGCAGTGAGCAGGCAGGCGTCCCAGGCGGAGTGGGGCGGGGCCGCAGTGCTGGGCGCCAGCGTGGCCAGGGCAATGCCGGCGGCTCCATCCAGGAGCCCCGGGCCTGTGTCTTGCGCCTGAAGGAGTCGCGTGGTCGCTTCTTGTGCGTCGGTGCCCGGTGGGTGTACGACGGACAGCAGGGCGGGGATCAGGGCGCGGAGCTGGCTGGTGGTTGACGGTAGGGCGTCGTCGGCCGCACGAGCAGCGATGTGGGCGAGACCGGCGAAGCCGTGGCAAAGGGCGACGTCGGTCGTTACGGCGAGCTGGGCGCGATCGGTCAGGGCGCTGATGAGCGCGTTCTCCGCTGCTTCTTGGCGCCCGGAGTCTCGCAGGGCGAGCGCGGCGAGTTGCTGCATGCGCGCAAGGCCACTGGTGCCGTAGCACCAGGACGGGCGTTGTGCTGCGTATGGGTGAGGATGGCCGGTCCGCAGTTCAGCGCGGGTGACCCAGTATGGCCACGCGGGGCCCTGGCCGGTGTCTGTCTGCCACTGGTCCATCCACGCGCAGATCATTCGGATGGCGTCGTGCTGGCCGTCCACGACGGTGCCCTTCTGGGCAGCGAGGGACAGCAGGCCCAGAACGCCAGCGATGCCGTGTGCGACGCCCATGTTGGCGTGCCCGTCGGGGAATCGGTGGTCGAGGCGGCCGGAAGGTCCCGAGCCCGTCCACCATCCCGGCAGCTCCTCCCCGTGGTGGCTGAGTGGTTTGGTCAGGTGAACGAGGTAGTCGAGGACGGAGCGGACGGTGTTGCTCGCCGGGTCGCGGCGCAGGAGGTAGGCGCCGTACCCGGTGAGGCCCCGGATGGCGTCGAACTCCGCTAGGGCGGGCAGGTGCCCGCCCTCGATTCGGTGATGGGCTGTCTCGAGACGGCGGCGGGTGTCTGCGATCAACTGTCGGTCCAGTACATCCAGGGTGCGTTCGTAGGCTCCGGGCAGGCGCTCCGCAGCGCAGGCCAAGGCGTGGGCCAGGGCGGGTGCCCCGTAGTAAGGGTGGCTGTCCCTTCCGCTGGTTAGGGGAAGCCGAGTGGCGGCCGTGAGCCAGTCGTGGGCGCGCTGCCACGGTGTCAGCTCTGCGGCGGCGAGTTCGACATGCAGCAAGGCGATACCGGGAAGCCCGTGGGCGAGGGACTGGCGGCGCCAATCCGTGCCGCAGGTCCCGATTGGCGCGGTATCGGGGTGCGCGAGGCCGTCGGCGATTGAGTCGACGAGCGTGCGGGCGGGGTGCGCGGTCACATGGGCCTCCTGGTGGAACGGGCCGTCCAGGCGAGGGCCGCGGCCCTCGCCAAGTAGAGGCAGATGGCTTCCTCGGGGAAGTCCACGGCGACAGCCCGTACGAAATGGCAGTGCAGGAGCGAGGTCAGGACGTCGTCGATCGCGATTCCCTGGGTGTCCGTGCCGGGGAAATGGCAGCGGTACGTGGCGAGGGCCTGATCGCGCTCCGCCCACGCCTGCACGATGGCGTCACCGCCCGGGGCCGAGCGCAGCGCCGTCCAGTCGTCGCGAGGATCGGAGAGCCGGACGGCTGCAGTGAACAGCGGGCGGGGCACCGGGCTGGGAGCGTTCGGCGGGATGTGGTTGATCAGCCACCGCATGCCCGCCTCGGTGCTGCCGAGGAACGCCGTGGCGATGGCTACCGTGTGCGCGGCCACCAGCACGCGGCGGTGCGGGCGGTGCGGTCGGGACAGCTGGGCGAGTACGGCCCGCGAGTCAGCACGGAATACTTCCTCTGCTGCGCTCCAGGCCGACTCAGAGCCCCAGCGGCCCATCTCGGGGTACGAGGTGGGGTAGCGCAACTCCGCCAGCAGCCCAGCGCGGCGCAGCTCGTCGCCCCACGTGCTCACCGTGGCAGCCATCTCTGCGAACGCCTCCGGGCCGGGTAAAGCGATACGGACGCGCAAGTGCTGACCCGGGTCGCGAAAGCGGATGAACCACCATGCCGGTTGCCCGAGCCGGCCGAGCAGATCGGGAAGATGCCCGCTGAGGATGGTGTCCTGCCGGCGAATGTCCCCGTACAGGCTGGAGAGCAGCACCGACGACGTACCGGGGGCCTGCACCTGGTCGTGGCCGATGACCCGGGCCGTGGTCGGCGCGGGCAGGCGCGGCCACGGTGACGGAGCGACGGCCTTCAGCGGAACGACGACCTCATGGGCCCGGCCCGCGCACCAGCCGAACTCACTCGACGCCTCGGTGAGGAGGGCCAGGCCTGACCGGTTCACGTGCTCACGCAGCAGTACCCGATGACCGACATGGGCGAGGTCGCATGCCAGGAGCCGATCGCCCTCTGCCAGGTGCACCTCCCGCGGCAGCCGCCGCCCGAAGCGCCAGGCGTTGAACGCGTCGTCCCACTCCTGCCACGGCTGGGCGGGACCAGGTAGTTCTTCGGCCTCCAGCCTCCAGCGGGCTGGGGACAGTACGGTGCGCCCGTAACGCAGTCGTGGCAGGAACGGCATCGTCGCGGCCGCGCCCCAGTCGAACGTGGTGACCTGCGCGCACTGCGCCCGGACCAGCTCGGTCAGGAAGCGCACGAGCGGCGGGGTGTGGGTGCGCAGGTTCAGCGCGTGCATCCCCACCGGGTCGATCCGGTAGCCGCGCGCTGGCACCGCCAGATACATCCGGCGGCCGTCGCAGCCAACCGCCAAATCTTCGACGGTCAGCACGTCGTCGCTGGGCTCACGGTGCTCCTCGAGGCTGATCACCGTGGGCAGTACCCGCGGGGAGCGAGCGATGTGGGCGCTCTCCGGCAGCAGCGGAGGGAACGACAACTGGGCGGCGACAGTATTCGAGTCGGCACCCGGAAGCTCGGCCAATTCCGAGACGAAGGATGCCCGCTCGGGCGGATCCAGCACCGACAGGAAGCGCCCGGTGCTGACACCAGCCCCACGGGACACGCTCACGACCTCTAGCTGGAAGTCCCCGCGCTGAAGGTGCTCCACGCTCTGCGCGTGAACGCGCACCCCTACCTCCAGGTGCGGCGGTACACGGACGCGCTCGGGTCCCAGCTCCAGGGACGCCACCACATTCTCGTCCAAGACCACTTCGTCGCGGCCCTCGAGCACGGTGCGCTGCGCCAGCCGTAAGAGCGCCTCGTCGCGACTGGACAACCGCGGACGGCGCTCCCGGCTTGCGGTCCCCGGGTAGCTGTCGGGGTAGCCGATCCCGCTGTCGGCGACCACGTCCTGCACGGGCACCATCGACCCGATGCCGAACCGCTCGTAGAACCGTTGGTGATACGCCTTCCACGCCGCGGTTCCGTACGGAGCGGTGCTGACCCGCGTCAGGACCAGGGCGGCGCCCTCGATCTCGCGGGCGACTGCCGGCGGAAGGGCGAGCGCGGCGTCCAGCCGGACATCTATCGCCAGCGGGTGGCGACGCAGGCCCGGCACCACATCCCGCAGGCGCGCTGCGACGGATGCCCGGCGGATGCGGCCCTGCTCAACGGCGGGCGTGCTGCAATCAGCGAGAGCGCGATGGATGGCGTGCAGTTCGCGCACCAGCCGGGCAACCGCCGTCACGTTTTGCGCGTCGACAGCGTCGAGCCGCGACAGCAGTTGGCCCAGGGGATCGGTCTCCGTGCTCGGCACGTGAAGACTCGTGATCAGGGCACGCAGGCCCACCAGGTTCCTGATCAACTTCGTCACCTTCTCCGGGCCTGCTGCGGGAAACTCCGCCCGGAGCTTGGCCCCGACGGAGCCGGCCGGAACCGGGGCCCGCGTCACTGCAAGGACGGCACGGACCGGATCGGTCAGCAGCAGGGAAGCCTCCACGGCCCGAGTCCGCCTACCTTCCGCATCCGCCTGGTAGGGGACGATCAGCCGGTCCCCTCGGGTCGCCAACGTGCTGTTGGCGACGACCGGAAGACGCTCAAGCAGCTCGGAGTGGCTCTCCAACTGCGTGACGATCGCCGTCAGCCACTCTGCCGAGACGCTGACCTTGGTGTGGTCTCTGGCTCCCCACTCGGATCGGGCTTGCTCGCTAAGTCTCGCAGTGGTTACGCCGGCGAAGTGGCCGAAAGGGGTGGCGCGGGATTGGGCCCGCAGCAGGTAGCGAGCTACGGACAGCATGGCACGCCGCACGTCTCGGGGACGGGGAGTCTCAGCGTCGAAGAGGGCCTGCACCTGCGCCGCGAGCGAGGGGCTGGCGTGGCTCAGACTTTCATTGACAGTGGCGTCCGCCCACACTGCACCCAGCCATGCGATCTGCTGCACGACACCTTCAGCCGAGGGCTGGGTCAGGTCGGGCCATGCAGGGACGGGCGGCAGTTGGTGCACCGCGGCGCGCACCAGTGCGGTACTGCCGGATCGGAATGCTCGGGCCGGATAAGTCACCTATACCTCCGCGGAAATGCAGGGTTGGGGAGCGGCCGGTGCCGCCGCGCGGACCTCGCACGGCGACACCGGCCCGAATGGGCGTAGCCCTCGATCAGGCGACGTTGGTGGTGCAGGCGCCGCAGGTGGAACCACAGCCGTCATCGGTCAGATTGGTCAGGCTGGCCGGGTCCGCTACCTCCAGCAGAGCAACGTCCAGCTCGAAGCCGTCCGACGTCGCCGACTGCGGGGTCTGAGCGCGCACCTGCGTGGCGCTGGGGTCGGTCTTGTCTAACATGTCAACTCTCCTCACTTGTTGGGGTCTTGCCGGTGGGGCTACCAGGGGCCATCGCGCGGAGCGTAGCCAGGTGGCTACTTCGCTTGGACGGTCCTGGCCATCCCCGGCCGGGGGCCGCACAGCACGCAGCAGCGACGTACGGTTTGGGCCGGGAAGTCTGGGTCGTCAGCTGCAGCCAGCCGACTCATCGAGTTCAGGGGCTGGTGCGGTCGATGTCGGACTAGCGCGGCGTTCCATGGGCTGCTCCCTGCAGCCAGGGACGAGGCGTCGGTGGTGCCGGCCGGTCGCCTGGTCCGTCACCGGAGGCCGCTGCTGGCGTCGGGGACGGGTCGGGACAACCGGGCACAGGAGATGGGGCCCGCCTGGCGGGCCCTCTCCCGTGGGGGAGGGTTGCGCATCACGCTGAGGCGAAGCTGCAGATATCAGTCCTGGAGGAGACTCATAGATCGGAGGGCAGTTGCTTCCCGGTCTCAGCGTCGAAGGCAGTACCGGTGGGGGACAGGCGGACTGTCCGGGAAGGAGCCCGGGAGCCCTCCTTCCAGCTCTTTCCACCGATCGCCACCCGGACCGTCACGTCAGCGAGAGGGTCCTTCACCGGCATCGCGATCTCAGGGTCCTCGGGGAAGTAATCGTTCTCCCGGGTAGTGCTGGCGCTCTTGTCTGATGCGTCGATCCTCAGATACCTGGCGTCCTGATCGAAGTACGAACTAAGCACGAGAATCACGCGGGTCCTGTCCTTGGTCCAGCGGGCCACCAAGTCCGCATTGACGCCGTCGATGTCAAGCGCGGCTCCCGACCGGCCCTTGTACGCAGCGGCTTTCTCTTGGCGTTCCTCGCGGGATTTCTCGTCCGAGGCGTTCTGCCACACGACTGACGCCGCGATGGCCAGGGCCGCGATTGCGGCGATGTAGGGCCACGTGCGCCGACGGGTGGGCGGGGCAGTGTCGTCTGCGGTTGGTGTGGGCGGCTCGGGCTGGGGCCCGCGATACCACTCCGGTGACGTGCTGTCGCCGCTCCGATCGAACCACTCGACGTCCTTGCCCATGCGGGTGACGGTAGCGCGCAGCCGCACCGCTTGGTCAGGGCTTCCGCACAGTTCCGCGACCCGGGCCCGGGTCGCGAGCCACGAGAGGGCCTCGTCGGAGTTGATGCCGTGGGTGGTGATGTCCTCGCGTTCCCCGAGGGCGGCGAGTTGGGCGGCCTCGCTGCACCGTCCCTCCCTGGCGGCCAGAACGGCATCGTGGTGGCGGGTGTCGATGACGTTGACGGGCATGTCCCAGTCCCAGTCAGCGTCACCACCCTCGCTGGGGTCCTGTTCGACCGGCGCCGCCACGTCCTGGCTCTGGTCGTCGTCGATGCTCTCGTCAGGCTCGGTCGCAGTCGTATCGGTTTCGTGTTCGACCGGGTGGGCCTGTTGTGCCTGGCGGCGCCGCGATGATGTGTCAGTCAGTGCGGCCTCCTCCCCGGTGAGGATGGTCTGGACGATGTCGACGTAGTCGGGGCCGACCTTCCACACGGCCTGCCCCGGCTCCAGGGTCGGGATCTTGTCGACGGCCCATGCGGGCAGGCCGAGCAGGGCGCCGACGATGCCGGCCTCTTCCGGGCCGAGGCGTCCGACGTGCGCGATCTCGATCAGGCGGGCCAGGTCCTGGGCTTTGCCGGCGCCGAGGTCGGACAGCGTGTGCATGACCGCTTCCACCGATAACCCGGCCTTACGGGAGTTCTTCAGGAGTCGCTGGATCAGTTCGCTGGTGGCCGGCGACAGCAGGATCTGCCACGCCTCCTCGAGGACGAGGTGTCGGTGGGGGGCGGTTGACTGGGGCAGCCAGACGTGTTCGGCCCAGCAGGAGATGGCGGCCATCAGCGACGGGATCGCGGGGGAGTTGCGGTCCAGGTGGGAGAAGTCGAAGGACAGGATCGGCAGGTCTGTCTCCGGGAGGCTGGCGTCCTGGCCGTCGAACAGGCCGCGCAGGCTGCCTTCGGTGTAGCGGGAGAGCGCGATGGCTGCGCCCTCGCCCCACTCGGTCAGTTTGGCGGTCGGCCACCTGCCCGCCTGAGGCTGGACCAGGGCGTCCACCAGGCCGTTCAGCGACGTCGCCTTGGGGTGGTTCAGGGCGTGCTGGAGTGCGTGGGTGGCCTGGTGGGTGAGGGCGGTGGGTTCGACGGCGGCGATCAGCGAGCGGATGAGCTGTTCGCGGACCTCGGTAGGGAACAGGCCGGAGCAGGGGTTCAGGGTGAAGTCCCCGGCCTTGATGACCCTGCCTCGCAGGGAGCGGGTCAGGGGTGCCCATTCCCCGGAGTTGTCCTCTCCGAAGGAGTCGATGACGACGTACTGGTGACCGTGGTCGCGGATCTCGCGATGGCCCCGCGTCTTCGACGTCGTGGATTTGCCCGAACCGAGTCCGCCGAGGGCAAGGCAGTTCGTAGAGGGCAGGACGCGGTCGTCGGTCAGGGCGGGGGAGAGGTGGAACGGGCGCCCGTCCAGCAGGGACCGGCCGATCGGGATGCCCGGGAAGCGGGTGCTGGAGGCGACGAGCGGGGCCGTGATGGCGGCGTGGGTGGAGGGCAGGCGGATCACAGGATCGTCCCTTTCCGGGTGGAGGCTCCGCGGGGGGTGGTCATCACGTGAGCGCGGTGCTGCTGGCCGGTGAGCCAGTCCAGGTTGATGCGGTGCCGGTCAGCCGTGAGTACGGTCTGCCAGCGGGCGTCCGTGACGGCTCCTGGGCTGTCGCCCCACACCGTCAGATAGGCGTCGAGGTCCACGAGCGTCGCGCCCTGGACGAGCGCGCCGCGCCGGGTGTGGCTGGTGTGGGCCTGTGCTTCCTGTTTGATCTTGTCGGTGGTGAAGGCCTCGCCCGCGGCCTCCTGCCACTTGGTCGACCGGCGGGACTGGGCTGCCGTCAGTGGTCGGTACAGGACGCCAATGGACCGGTCCGTGTGCTGGCCGAGCAGCAGCTTCGGCATGAGGTCTCCGCCGGTCTCCTCGGGCCATGCGGTGATCCGTGCGGTCGCCGCGTACCGGCCGTCGTCCAGGCCGACCCAGCCGGGGCCGCGTTCGGCCACAACGGGAATCGGCTCCGGATCGAGCGGTGTCAGTACACCGAGAGTGGCGAACTCGCCTGCCAGGGTGTCGAGTACGCGGGTTGGCTGGCCGACCAGCCCCTTGGGAACGTGGACGGAGATCGTCTGTGTGTGGGCGGTGTGGTCGCTGACAGAGGCGTGGTGGGTGACATGCACCTGGATGCCCGCGGTGCGGGCCTGGTTGCCGGCGAACGTCAGGGCGCGCGAGAACGCGTCATGGAATGCGGGCCGGCGGTGCGGGTCCTGCATGGTGCCGTGGTCCGGGTACAGCGCCCAGGTCGTTGTTGCACCCGGCTGCCGGACCATGGCATCCGGGACGGCGCGCTCCCGCAGGTGCCGGTAGCCGACGGCCGCCCATCGTGCGATCGAGCGGGGCCCGGGTGCCGCGTTCAGCAGCGCCGCGGCCGCACCCACCGCACCAAAGGTCCAGACGGGCGGTGGGGTGATCATTGCCGACATGAGTACGGCGCCCCCGACCCCGGCGTTGACCTTAGTCAGCATCGCCTCCACGGGGCTGAGTCCGCGCTGCAGCGCGGGAACGCGGTAGCCAGGCGTCAGGGAATACACAAGTTCCTCCTCGAGATACACGCCGCCTATGCGGCTGGGCTGGCAGACGGCCTGGCCCCGGTGCGCTGTTGCCGCGCAGAGCGGGACAGCGCACCGGGGCCAGTAATCGTCGGCTCTCCTACGGGTTGGACGACCGGTTGGGTGCCGGCCGCGGATGCGGTCCCGAGGCCTCCGGGGTCCGAGGGTTCGGTGCCGCTCTCGGCCCGTTGGGTGCCGGTTGCGGTGTCGGTGCCGGCGCTCCGGAGACCCGGGGGTTCGGTGCCTGCGGCTGTACGACGGTCCGCGCCTCACGGCGCGCCTGGCTGATCTGCGCTGTGCGGGCTGCGTCCCGGCCGGTCTTCGCGACCGCCGACGCAGTAGTCAGCCGTCCGGGCCGTGCCTGTCGCTCGATGCCGTAGGCGGCGAACAGCACGCCCCGGTCTTGGGACATGGCACGCCCCGGGGTGTCCACCGTGCGGTGTCCGCGCGGGGTGTTCTCCTGCTCGTAGACGGTCGGCGCACCAGCCCGTACGACCGCCCGCGCCAACGGGTTGGTCGTGTTGCGCTCCACCAACGTCCGGGCGGCGCCGGCCACCTTGGGCCCGAAGTAGGGCACCCCGTGGAAGATCATCCGCAGCATCAGGGCATCGGCGGCGACCAGCAGGACAGCGTCCATGACCAGTGAGCCCCCGAAGCCCTTCACGAACGGGCTGACCAGCAGCAGCGTGAACGGGGCGAACATTAACCCCAGCAGCCGCTGCGCCCACGCTTTGACCGCGGACGTGTCGCCTCCGCGTGCGAGCGAGGCCAGCACCAGAGGTGCCATGCACACGAACACGAGGATGCCGAGCTGGCGCGTCATGAACACCAGCGCTGCGAAGGCCAGGGCGACGACCAGGGCGGCGATGATGATGAGGATCGCCAGCGGGTTGCCCGAATCAGCCCCTTCCTCCAGGTCCTTGCTGATGGAGGTGAACAAGGTGCTCTCGTCGCTGTCGAACGCGACGCTGAACGCTCTGCTGACGGCCTTGTTCAGCATCATCACGGCCCCCGGGACCGCCGCCATGCCGGCGACGGCCGCGAGCGTCCACCCGGTCGAGGCGCCCATCTGCTTGAGGCGGGGTGCGCCCTGCCAGGCGGTCAGGGCGCAGACGACGACCACGCACACGAAGATCGCGACGGCCAGGTGCTGACCGAGCGACAGGAACTGCTCGTACACCCAGTTGTCCGGCTTCTCCGGTGCCCATCCCTTCTCCGGTGCCACTAGCCCTTTGAGAGTCCTGATCAGGTAGTCGGCGAGGTCTTTGACGTGGTCGGAGGCCCCGTCGGTGATTCCGTCGCGTGTGCTGGCGCCGGGCGGTTCCTTCGAGGACCCGTCGCCGCTGCAGTAGTCGTGGGCTGGTGTGCCTTCCAGGAGGTCACACGGATCTTCGTCCTTGTCCGGCATGCTTAGCCCTTGGCTTCGGTGACGGTCGAGAACAGCGTGCCGCCGTAGAGGGCGAGCACGACGGCGACGAACAGGGTGCCGATGGCCATCGACCCCTTGCGCAGGGCGCCCTTGGGGTCGTTGGACAGCTGGAGCAGCATGCGGACCGCGATCACGGCGATCACGGCGGCGATGCCCTTGGTGACCAGACCGCCGCCGGTCAGGCCGATCGTGTCGAAGAAGTCCTTGAAGCCGCTGGACAGGTCCTGCGGCTTGGCGAGGGTGATGAACTTGCGCATGGGTCAGATCTCCTTGTTGTTGGGCGGTACGGGCCGGCCGACCGCGAACAGGTCGGTCATCGTGTCCAGGGGTGAATAGCGGACTTTGGTGCCGGGCCGGGGGGCGTCGATCATCCAGCCGCCGCCGATGTAAATGCCGACGTGGTGAATGCTCGTGGCGCTGGTGCCGTAGAAGACGAGATCTCCGGCACGCACTTCCCCGGGTTTGACGGGCTTTGATGCGGCGTATTGCTGGGCTGCCGTGCGGGGCAGGTTGATACCGGCCTTCGCATAGGCGTAGAGCGTGAGCCCGGAGCAGTCGAAACCGGATATCGACGCACCCGAGCGGCCTCGGGGTGAGCAGCAGGTACCCGTACTCGGGCCGCTTGCGGTTCCTCCGCCCCACGAGTACGGGGTGCCGATCATTGCTTTCGCCGCGTTCACGGCGGTAGCGGCCTGTTGGGTGGTGGCGGGTTTACCGCCGCCGCCGGAATGCGTGTTGGCGAGTGCGGTAATGGACCGCACATAGTTCTGTGTTTCCTTGTACGGGGGGATTCCTCCGTACTTTTGGACGGCGCCGCTTCCTGCGTTGTAGGCGGCGAGCATGTTGTGCTGTTTGTTGCCGGGGACGTCCTTGACGTCCTTGGCGATGGTGCACAGGTACTTGGCCGATGAGGGGATCGCGTCCTCGGGGTCCCATGCGTCGCGCTTGCCGTCTTTGTTGCCGTCGATTCCGTGGGTTTCCCACGTGGACGGCATGAACTGCGCAATGCCCTGTGCGCCGACCGGCGACCGCGCTTTCGGATTGAATCCGGATTCCTGCGTGAGCAGCGCGGCGAGTATGTTCGGTGTGATCTCGGGGCAGGTGTTGCCCGCTTCCTCGATCAGCTGTTTGTAGTCGGCGGGGACGGACATGCTGAGCGCTGTCCCTATGGGGTCGTCGCCGGCGGTCTGTATGAGCGCGGCCACGACGACGGCCGCGGTCGCTCCCACGCCGATGGTGACGGCTGCTGAGGCACGCAAAGAGTCTCCTCCCTCCTTTCGGGGGTTCTGGCTGTTCTTGCTGGTCAGGACCGTCACCCGTGACCGCACCCGGAGCTCCGTCCACCGCACCCGCACCGTCACCCGGCAGGCCGGGTGACGGTGCGGGTGCGGTCCAGGTGCGGTGCGGGTGCGGTGCCGGGTGACGGTCACGAACCGGACATAGCGGCGGCGGTGAGGTCGTCCAGCCGGTAGCCGCGCACACCCTTCGCGGCTCTGTACGCGGGAACACTGAGAAGCTGCTTCAGCTGCTTTCCGCGCTCCGCCGGATCGGTTTCTGTGATCCCTAGAGCCGTAGCCAGTTCGGGTGTGGGCATGAATTCGACCCCGTTATCCCGCATCAGGTCGATAGCCTGCCTGAGGGGCACCGGAGCTTCATTGAGCACCTTTTGCTGCCTGGCTCGCACTTCGTCAACGACTCCCCAGATGCAGTGATCCTCGAAGTTGAACCCTCGGATCAATGTGGAGCGTCCCTTGGCGAAGAGGACGGCCTGGCCCTTGATATCCGGGTCCAGGAGTGCCGGGTTGATCGGTGCAACCGTTTCGAAGTACGTGTCTCCGAGAGCAACCTTGGCGGTGCCGGACGAAGCCACGTAAAGGCAGAGCCGGTAGAGGAACTGGTCCCGGACCATGACCGGAATTGCGTTCGTGGAAGGGCGCTGCGTCATCAGGACCGTGGAGATTCCGGATTCCAGGGACTTCGCGACCAGCGAGCGGGTCTTCTCTCCAATCCGTCGCGCCCGCTCCTTTCCTTCCTTCGATTCATCGTGGGCGAAGAAATCGGCAGCCTCGTCGACGACGAAGATGACCGGTTTGAATTCCGGTGCGGGCTGCCGATTGCGGATGGCGTCCTTGAGCTGTCCGTATCGCTTGTCCGACCGGTCGTTCAGCTCATCGACTATGCCCTCGAAGACGGCCGGGTCGTCGGACGACTCATAGCGAGTGGCGACCTTTTCGAACTTGGTCAGCCCGCAGAACTTGCCGTCGAGTAGATAGAGTTCGAATTCTCCGTATGCGATCAGCAGGCAGGTGATGAGCCCGTTGACCAGCGTGGTTTTGCCCATCTGCGTCATGCCGGCGACCAGCATCGACGCCTTGTCGAACGTGGGCACTCCGGCGAGCTGGCCGGTGACGTCGTGGCCGAGCGGAATGCCGGCGAACGTCGCGATCTCCTGCCGGGTTGGGGCGGCGAACGGGTGGGTGAACGGGGGTTCATGAAGTTTCAGGAGCTTCACGCGGCGTTCGTTGTCGCGGCTGCGCTCCATCTTCGTGTGCAGACGGGTGACGCCGAACATGCCCGCCACGGTGCCGAGCCGCTTCTCGACGTCCTCGTAGGTACGCCCCTCGGGCATGAGGAAGTCGTAGAGCGTGCCCGTGTGGACGTCGGTGACGGTGGCCTCGTCGGCCCGGATCACCTGGTCCCGGCCGATGGCGCCGGCCGTGCTGAGCGCCGCGGTGAGCTCCGGATGCGCTGGGACGGCCTGAGCGTCTGCCTGTTCGTCGTCCACAGGCGCGGTGGGCGCTTCCTGCCGCAAGGCCATGACTGGCTGTACGTCGCCCGCCAGGAGCCGCCTGAAGCCCGTGCGGACTTTGAAGGCTCCGTAGCCGAGGGTGACCAGTGCTCCGGCGGTGAGCAGCACCGTGACGGGCCAAGGCAGGCCGAGCTTGTCCTTGATGGCGGCGAGGCCGCCGAACACGATGGCGAGTCCGCCGATGGTGCCTGCGACTTGTGCGTAGGCGTCCTGTTCCTGCTGCTGTTTCTGCTTGCCCACACCCCCTCCTTCCGATCTTGAACCGGCGAACATAATCGAACGCACGTTCGCATTCATATGGGTTTTGTGGTGCTACGCCGGGTCTGCTCCCCGGGTCTGCGAACGCAGGCGTTCGCTCACCGGGTCACTCACCGGGTCTGCACCGGTCGACTGCGTGGTGCTGGTTCCGGCAGTCGCAGCAAGGGCCAGTCCGCACGGGGTGCGGACTGGCCCTCACTGGTGGTGCCGGACGTGGCTCAGGCGCCCGCGTCCTCTTCCTCGCTCTCGTCGGCTTCCTCGCCGGTTCCCTCGTTCTTCCTGAGCGCGCTCCACTCCTGGCGCACCCGCTCCTCGCTGCCGACGAAGCCGGCGCGGCGGAAGCTGTCGCGAGCCTGGCGGTAGGACAGGGGCGGGTCGTCGGAGTAGCGCAGGTGGCGCAGGGCGACGGCAAGCTGAGCGTTGGTCAGCGGTTCGCCGGGTACCGGGACCGGCACGCCCGTGACGGCCGCGATCTCCTCCAGCGTGCCGGTGCGTGCCGCCTGGCGTGACGGATTGCCCTGCGCACCGGCGTTGACCTGCGTGCCGGGGGTGTGACGGCCGATGGCGGCCGTGCCGGGCAGGGCACGGTCCGCCGTGCCGGGCAGTGCCGGGGCAGTGGGCGCCCACTCGCCCAGTGCTGGCAGGCTGATCGCCGCCACCGAGGGCGGCAGGACCTTCTCCGTGACCGTTTTCGCGGTGGCCTCGGCCTGCCCGTGCAACTTCTCGGTCATGATCTGCTGCGTCTTGAGCACCGACTTGCGGTAAGCGGTCTCGGCCTTCGCCACCCGCTTCTCCAGCTCGGTGGCCAGCTGCAGCAGTTCCACACGGTGGGCGGCCTCGGCCTCCATCTCCTCCAGCTTGTCGGACACCAGCTGGCGCTTGGCGTCGATGTGCTGCTGCGTGTCTGCCGACACCTTCCGCCCCAGCGACGGGAGGGCGAGCCACCAGGCGGTCTTGGTCGCGACGATGGCGATCGGGGTCAGGACGACGGCCAGGTCGAACCCGCCGGCCCTCGACATGATCAGGTCGGCCGTGGGGATGGCCGCGTTGACGGCCGTGAGCACCAGGCCGGCGTACTGGACGCGGCGGGCGCGGGCCCGGTTGTTGCCCGCCAGCATCTCCGTGGCCTGGAACACCACCCACAGCGCGTCCAAGGCGCCCACCGTCGGAACCGCCCACGCGCCGAACTTCGGCTCGAGGATGTCGTAGCTCACGGCCACCGACAGGATGGCCACGCCCAGCGTGACCACCCCCAGGACTGCTAGCACCACCCCGCGCGGGGACGGCTTCCGGTCGTGCCACTTCTTGTCCACGGTCTCGTCCATGCGTTGTTCCTCCATCTCGTCTCAGGCCCGGCGGTCGTGCGCGGCTTCGGGATCGCCGGCAAGGCGGGCGGCCTCCACCAGGCGCTGCCGCTGGGCGTCGACCTGCTGGGCAAGGAGCGCGCGCAGCGGGGTGGGCTGGCTCCAGTACCGGTCGGTGTAGGCGTCGACGTGCTCGATATGCCAGCCGGCGGCGTCCAGGCCGAGGCCCTGGGCAACCTCGGCCAGGGGCAGTTCGTCGTCGTACCCGGCGGCGCCGATCTGGTCGGCGGCCAGCTGCGCGAGCTGCCGGGCGATCTCATCCCACGCGCCGGCCGCGGCCTCCGCCGCCTGCTCGGCCTCGGTCAGGCGCAAAATCTGCGCACGCCACCGGCCGTCCCCGGTCTCCCCAAACGCCCGGTAGACCCGCTCCATCTCGGCCTTCGCGGTCGTCCACGCCTCCCACAGCGGGGCGGCCTGGCGCAGGAGCGGCGCGGCACGCAGGCGCAGCCGCGCCTTCGACCACAGGATCCGCGCGGCCTCGTACTGCTTGCCAAGGTCGCTGATCTGCTCCCAGGTCAGCACCTTGTCGTCGTACGCGGAGATCGGCGTCTGCGGCTCGGACTCGCGGCCGGTGAAGGCCGCGAAGTAGAAGACGACCGAGCCCTCACAGCGCCCGGGCTCGCTGCGCTGGAAGAGCGGGTGGTGGTAGGAGGCCGGGTCGGCCAACTGCACGCCGGCGGCGAGGCCGGAGTCGTCGAGGTTGTGCGTCAGTGCAACGGTGCGAGGCATGCGTCCTCCAAGGACGAAGCGCAGGGAGGGCCCGGCTGCGCGGGCCCTTCGAGGTCAGCGGCCGGGCCGCTTCAAACGGTTGAGGTATGCGTCCTGGAGCCGGGTCAAGGACTCCATCAGCCGCTTCTCGGTGGCGCAGTCCGCAGCGGCCCGGCAGGTGGCACAGTCGGCGCGGTGCGTGGTGTGGGCCCGCGCAGCGCCCATGTAGCGGACGTACAGGTCGTCAGGCACGAGTGGTCCGATCGCCGCCCAGCGGCGGGTGAGTGTCGGTGACGCGGTGGCCGGCCTCCCACGCCAGCGCCGCCGCCAACGCGGCAGCAGCGAGCAGAGCGCAGGTGACGGGATGGGCCAGTCCGCGAGCGGCGACGGCCCGCACCGCGTGCTGCAGTGCAGTACGGGCCGCGCATATCGGGTGCGGCAGGTGGCAGTGCCCCCTCAGCAGAAGCCGCAAGAGACGTGCCCGTCGGGGTTGAGGCAACCGCAGTTCGGGCACGCCCACACCCCGAGGGCCGCCAGCAGACGATAAAGATTCGTACGCATCTGAGTCCTCCGATCGCTTACCGGGCGGGGATCTCGGCGACGGCCCTAGCGAGCCGCTCCTGCGCCTGCTGCGCGGCAGCCAGATCAGCGGCTGCCTGCTGGCGGGCACTCTCCATCCGGGCTGCGGCCTCCTGGCGCTCCTGGTCACTGCTCACCGCAGCGCCCTTGCTCCTGGAGGCGGGCGCGCATCTGCCAGAGGGTGCGCGGTGCGCACCGTCCAGCAGGGATGCGGGCGTCGTGCTCGCGGACCATGCGCAGCAGCAGGTTGCCGAGCTTGCGGTGCGCGTCGTCCGGCTCGGGACGACGAGCACCAGCGGTGGGGGAGGCGAGGATGTTTGTCACGCCGCCTCACCCCAACCGGTGCGGGCACGGCGGGCGGTACGAAGCTGCCGAACCTGCGAGGCGAGCTCACGCACCCGCCTGTTCTGCACCTCCTGTGCGGCCCCCTGGCGGCGCTGGCCGCCCGCCTTGTCCGGCGTCTTGACGGCCTCACGCCGCAGCTGCACCGTGAGGTCCACCAGCCGCCGCCACTCGGGGTCCCGGTCAGCTGCGACCGCAGCCGCCAGGCGCTCCGCCTGCTTGCCGCGCGCCTTGGCCAGCTGCTGGCCGGTCAGACCGCCGCGCACCATATCGTCGCTCGTGGAATCACCGTCGCCGTCTCGCAGCGCCAGCTCACGGCACGCCTCCATCGCCGGGCAAACGGCGCAGACTCGGAGCAGGGCGCGGCTGCGGGTGCGCCAGACGCCGATGCCCTCGCCGTCTTCACGGAACCACTCGCCGGAGTCGAGGGAGCCTGGCTGCGCGCACACTGCGCCTGCGTCGATTACGGATTGGAGTACAGCCCGGCGCATGTGCCGGGCCTGGGTGGATGTCATCCTGTGCATAGGTCGGGATCCCTTCAGATGATCGGCCTGCATGGACGAACCCCCGGGGATGGCCCCCCGGGGGTTCGTTGTTCGTGATCGGCTGTTGGTCTCTTGTGGAGTGGTCCTACCGGCCCAGGGACGCGCGCTCGCGGTCCACGCGGCGGACCCTGGGCGCAACCTCGCGCCACTGGGCAGCCCGCTGTCGGGCCTCGGACAGCCCGTTGTTCTGCTCCTGGCGGTCCTGCTGCTCCAGAGTCAGGGTGTAGGTGGCCCTGATCTCGGCGTAGCAGGACTCCAGCTCGCGGGCCGTCTCGCACCGGCCGCGTCGACTGCACTCGGCGGCGCAGTCCGCACGGTGCTCATCAACAGCGACACGCGCCGACTGCAGTAGAACGAGAAGGCGGCTGGCCTGCTTGGGCACAGTGGCTAAGCGCGAGACGGTCGCCGGAATGACCGGCTGCGGCTTGCGGATCGGCCGGGCGGTGCGCCGGGCAGCGACGGTGCTCTCCGCTTTCAACAGCCGCTCAGCCCACTGCTCGGCAGTGATGTCCAGCTCGATGCGCTGCGCGCTGCCAGGACAGCGACGGCCGCCCGACGGCTTGGACGAGACTGCGTCGTCGCGGTAACGGCGCGGTTCATCCTTCTTGTCCGGCACGCCGACGTTGTCGCGATGCGGCGTGATCATCGCCCTCTTGAGGCGGTGCCACGTGCTGCAGTCCGGGCAAACCGCCATATGCGGCTCGGTGTCGCGGAGGTTGAGGTGCTCGGGGCGCATGGTGCTTGCCTTGATGGCGGCGCGGCTGTTGTGGCGCATCAGGTTCTCCCTTGCGATTGCGTTCTCCTTCGGTCAAGACCCCGTGATGAACAGCGAGTTCCTGGCCGGCGGGCAGCGCAACAGCTGCGGGTAGCGCACCTGGCTGCGCCTCCGAGGGACCGCGTCGTACCTGTCACCCCGGCCGGCGTGTAAGCACGGACAGCCAGACGTATGAAGTTGAGGGAGCAAGCAAGCGATAAGGGCTAGCCCTTATTTAGGATGGGGCTAGCCCCAAAGATTGTCAATAGGAGATAGCCTTTATCCGATGTCAGGTCGCGAGGGGAGTTGACGTGCGCGGATACCGAGAGCTCGCTGAGGAGCTACGGCAGCGCATCAACGATGGGGAGTTTGCCTCGGGGCAGACTCTGCCGCGGATCGTCGACCTGATCGACGAGTACGGACTCTCGCGCCAGACCGTGCGCGACGCCATCGGTGTGCTAGCCGACGAAGGCCTGGTGGTCACCATGGGGAAGGGTGGAACGATCGTGCGCAACCGAACGCGGGTACGCATCCAGCTGAGCCGATACTCCCGTGCCCTAAGCCCTAACTGCACCAAGGGACCTTGGGAGACGTCCTGCGCCGAGCAAGGGCTTGACGGGCAGATGAAGGTCGTACATGTGTCGAGGGGCGAAGGCCCTCCTGACATCGTTGAGCTTCTGGCCGTACCGGCCAGCTCTGAGGTGCTCCACCGCCGCAGGTACGCCATGATCGGCTCCGACGACGTGGTCCAGGTCCAAGACGTCTGGTACCCCGCCGACCTGGCCGACGAGGCAGGCATCTCTGGCGAAGCCAAAGTCGTCGGTGGTGTGTTCGCCGCGCTGACTTCCGCTGGACGCGTTCCTTCGACGGCGAGCGAACACGTGGACTCACGCATGCCGACCCCCAGCGAGGCCACCCAACTCAAGATAAGCGGCAAAGTCCCTGTTGTAGCTGTCCAGCGACTCACCAAGGACGCCGACGGTCGAGTGCTCGAAGTGCTTCGCTCGACTGCCCCTGCCGACCGGGTCCAACTCACATACGACGATCTTCCCTTGCAGTGAAGAGTTCCACGGCAGCCCGCGACGACGATCGCGCTGCACAGGTTTTCCAGCATCGGCCCGGGTCTCCAAGTCGGTCGGCTTCCAGAACTCGCTGATCACAACCGTCCGATGAGCGAGCATGACCGCACGAGGTCCTGCAGCGGACCACTGCCGGACATGAAGCGGACCGCTGTAGGACCAGAGCCAATGCCATGCTGCTTTGCCGCTGCCACAGCGTGAGACTGAGGCATGCAGAGCACGGAATCGTGACTCGGGGAGGATCGGTGGCCAGCCGCCAGGGAGATCCGCGCACCACGTTGGAGTTTCTGCTGCACCAGCAGGACCGCACGCTTGAGGAGATCGTCCGTGACTTCGGGCGTCTTGCTGAGCAGCTGAACGAGGACGTCACACTCAGCACTCGCCACCTCCGGCGGTTGGCCAGCGGCGAGCGGACCAACACCACCCCGGTCATGCGCCGGGTCCTGCAATCGATGTTCGGTAAGCCCCTGAACGAGCTCTTAGCCCCTTGGGACGGACTCGCACCAGTGGTGGACGGACCTACCGGGCTGATCCGGGCGACAGGACAGCCCACTGCGGACAAGGAGCTGATCCAGATGGCAGCACGCCGAGCCAAGAGTTTCGCCCTCGCGGCAGGGCAGACCGACTTGACCGCCGACTTGATGGATCAGGTGCACGCGGATGTCCAGCGGCTGGCAACGGAATACCCCCAACGGCCGCTGTCTGAGCTGCTCCCTGACCTCATCACGACGCAAGACACCATCTTCACGCTGCTGGAGCAGCAACGCCGGCCGAACCAAGCAAGGCAGCTCTGCTTCCTGGCCGGGGTTACCGGCGGACTGCTCGCGAAGGCATCGCACGACCTGGCAGACCCGCACGCCGCGCTCACCCAGGCCCGGACGGCGTTCGTCTGCGCCGACAACGCCGACCACAACGGACTGCGCGCGTGGATCCGCGGCATCCAGTCCCTGGTTTCGTACTGGGCCGGCCGAACACGAGAGTCCGTCCGCTATGCCCAGGCCGGAGCGGCGTACGCCACGAACAGCACGGCCAGCGTGTGGCTGCCGATGAGCGAGGCCCGGGCATGGGCAGCACTCGGTAACGCCAACGAGGCCCGGGCCGCGATCGAGCGGGCCGAGAACGCCTGGGACACCGTGCTGGTCGACGAAGTCGATGAACTAGGCGGCCTCTGCACTTTTGGCCAGACCCGCCAGATCTACTACGCAGCCGAGGCCCTGTCATGGCTACCGTCGCAGGCATCGGCTGCGGGTGAGTACGCGACGCGAGCCGTCAACGCGTATGAGGACAGCTCCTCGCCCGAGTGGGCATTTGGAGACCAGGCCGGCTCCCGCAGCGCGTTGGCCATCGCCCGCATCCAAGCCGGCGAGCTCGAGGGCGCCGCTGAATCAGTGGCACCAGTCCTTGCGCTCGCTCCCGAGCAGCGGATCAACGGAATCGTCCACGCCGCGCAGCGAGTGCACAGCGCTCTGCGCGACTCGCAGCTGGCCGAAGACGGTGCCGATCTACAGGAGCAGATCGAAATCTTCACCCGCACCCCGCTCAAGTCCCTGCCCTGCTAGGAGTTCACCAGTGCCGTATCCCATCCGAATCGTCGGCGACAAGGTCGTGCTGCGCGAGTTCACCCCCGCCGACGTGGATGACGTACTCGAAATCATCGGCGACGATCAAGTCACTCAGTGGCTGTCGTTCGACAGCCGTAGTCACGCCGAGGCCACCGCAATGATCAGGGGAACGGTCGAGCGCGCCCAGCAGGAGCCGCGCGCCGAGTTCTACCTAGCGGTGACGGCGCGTGGAGCCGAGGAGCGAGTCATTGGCTTCGCACGAATCGGCCTCGCCGGCGTGAAGGCTGGCAAACTGGGCTACGCCACCGCGGCAAAGGTATGGGGCCACGGCTACGCCACCGACGCGGCCCGGACACTCACCGCCTACGCCTTCCAAGAGCTTGGGCTACATCGAGTCAGCGCAGCCATCGGGCCAGAGAACACCGCCTCTATCGCCATGGTGGAGAAGCTCGGCTTCACCAAGGAGGGCATCCTGCGCGATCACGTTTTCACCAACGGCACATGGCGCGACAGCGTCCTGTACTCAGTGCTCGCTCACGAGTGGCAGGCCCCCTGAAACGCAGTCAAATGACAGAGTCAAGCAGCAGGTATAGGAAAGCGTGATCCGGTAGCCTCTGTGTAGCGTTCGAGTAGCCAGGGGATGTCCACATGGCGCAAGTTGCTTCTGATGCTGTGCAGTCGCTGCTCAGCCGTGCCGCCAGTTTGCCTGCCCGGGAGTCATGGGGGCGGTTGCGCCGAGCGGGGGGCCTAACTCAGTCCGAGGTGGCGGCAGCGATTGGAGTCCATAGGGTGCAGGTTGCCCGCTGGGAGAGCGGCAAGGCCGAGCCGCGCCCGCCGCACCGACAGGACTACGCGCTGCTGCTCCAAGGCCTCGCGGCCAGGTATCCCGCAGCCGCTGGGAACCAGCCTGAGGAAGGAGCGGACATGTCGTAGTCAGACCGCTCTGCATCTCGCTAAACGCGAAGCGGCCCCCGCCTCTGACAACGGGGACCGCTTTCTAGCAACGACTCACCCAGAGCTTCCACACTCCTGAGTCGTGAGCAGCGAGGTGACCTCGTCTGCCGGGTGATACCCGTGAACCCAGAGGGTTCGCGTGGTCACCTACCCCAAGGATAAGGA
>NZ_VBVX01000259.1 GCF_005981925.1 Streptomyces albidochromogenes | reverse complement strand
GCGTACCCGCACCGCGCCCCGTACCCGCTCACCGGCGGCGACCCCGCCGGGGGGATACTGGCCGCATGACGGAGACCACGGTCGGCATCGGCGGCGCGGCGGAGAGCACCGACATGGTGCTCAACATCGGCCCCCAGCATCCCTCCACGCACGGCGTCCTCCGCCTCAGGCTGGTCCTCGACGGCGAACGGATCCAGCACGCGGAGCCGGTCATCGGCTACATGCACCGCGGCGCGGAGAAGCTCTTCGAGGCCCGTGACTACCGCCAGATCGTCATGCTCGCGAACCGCCACGACTGGCTGTCCGCGTTCTCCAACGAGCTCGGCGTCGTCATGGCCGTCGAGCGCATGCTCGGCATGGAGGTCCCGGAGCGCGCCGTCTGGACCCGTACGCTCCTCGCCGAGCTGAACCGTGTCCTGAACCACCTGATGTTCCTCGGTTCGTACCCTCTCGAACTGGGCGGAATCACCCCGGTCTTCTACGCGTTCCGTGAGCGCGAGGAGCTCCAGGCCGTCATGGAGGAGGTCTCCGGCGGCCGCATGCACTACATGTTCAACCGGGTCGGGGGCCTCAAGGAGGACCTTCCCGCCGGCTGGCTCGGCCGGGCCCGCGCGGCCGTCGCGGACGTCCGGTCCCGGATGGACGTGTACGACGACCTGGTCACCGGCAACGAGATCTTCCGCGGCCGCACGCGCGGCGTCGGCGTACTGTCGCGCGAGGCCGTGCACGCGTACGGCGTCAGCGGCCCCATCGCCCGCGCCTCCGGCGTCGACTTCGACCTCCGCCGCGACGAGCCGTACCTCGCGTACGGCGAACTCCAGGACACCCTGAAGGTCGCCACCAGGACCGAGGGCGACTGCCTCGCCCGCTTCGAGGTCCTCCTGGAGCAGACGCACAACGCGCTGGACCTGGCGGACGCCTGCCTGGACCGGATGGCCGGCCTCGCGCCCGGCCCGATCAACCAGCGGCTGCCGAAGGTGCTGAAGGCCCCGGAGGGCCACACGTACGCCTGGACCGAGAACCCGCTCGGGATCAACGGCTACTACCTGGTCTCGAAGGGTGAGAAGACGCCGTACCGCCTGAAGCTGCGCTCGGCCTCGTTCAACAACATCCAGGCGCTGGTGGAACTGCTCCCGGGGACGCTCGTCGCCGACATGGTGGCGATCCTCGGGTCGCTCTTCTTCGTCGTCGGCGACATCGACAAGTGACCGGCCAGCGCACCGGCTAGCGCAGCACGCCCTCCAGGAAGTCGCTGCCGAGCCGCGACACCACCTGGAGGTCCAGGCCGTGCAGGACGTAGCGGCCGCGGCGCTGGGTGGTCAGCAGGCCGGCCTTGCGCAGCACGGTCAGATGGCGTGAGACCTCGGGCGCGGTGATGCCGTGCGACTCGGCCAGCTCGCCCGTCGTGTACGGCGAACGGGCCAGGTTGCGGCACAGGCGCATGCGCATCGGATGGGCCAGTGCCTCCATCCGCAGCTTCAGCAGCTCGACCGAGGCCGGGCCGGGCAGTTCGGGCGCGCCGACCGGGTAGTGGATCACCGGTCGCCAGCCGGGCGCGTGCAGGATCGACAGGTGCGGCCAGCCGAAACTCGACGGCACGAAGGTCAGCCCCGCGCCGACGTCCGGCTCGACGGCGCTGGTCCGGCCGTCGGCCAGCTTGTCGGCGTGGATACGGGTCCTCGCCCCGCCCGGGCCGGCGCCCGTCTCCAGCGTCAGCGCGGGGGAGACCGCGTGCAGCGCCTCGGCGAGGCCCTTGCGGCGCAGCACCTCGCCGTGGTGGCGTGCGGCGGCGGACAGCTGGACCCGGGTGCGGCGCCAGGTGTCCGCGAAGAACGCCTGGTCGCAGTCCTCGAACAGGCGCCGCAGCCAGGCCCGTACGGACCCGGGATCGGCCAGCAGCCGGCGGGCGAAGTCCGTCTGCTTGGGCCCGCGCGCGGCGGCCAGGTCCAGCGCCCGGTCGCGCATCGCCGCGTCGACGAGCGGGGACGGGCTGACGATGCCGTACGTACTGGAGCAGGTGAACTCCAGCGCCGCCGAGACGAACCGCTCGTCGTCCAGGCGGTCCAGCGCGTCCAGGTCCTCGGCGAGCGTCGCCCCCGTCCTGCCGTCGCCGCCGCGCACGCCGGCGAACGGCATGAAGACGTCCGAGAACGTGCTGCGCCACAGGAACTCCGCCTCGCTCATCCGGTCCGCGAGGTCCGGCTTCAGCGACGCGGCGGCCGCCGTCGCCCAGCCGTGCAGCCCCGGATGGTGGCCGGGCTCGGACAGGGCGTGCAGGGCCATGCCGAGCTCCGCCAGCGGGGAGGTTTCGAACACGACGCGCTCGGACGGCAGGCCGGTGATGTCGATGGACACGCTCATGGCCCCATCGTGCCCGGTGCCGCCGACAGCCGGACCGCCGATTGACGGGGCTCGTCAAACGAAGCGCGTCGCGGGGCGCTCGGTGCGCAGGGTGGGGGACATGAACGCCACTCAGCAGCACATGCTCGATGTCTACCGCGCCGCCCAGCTCGGGCAGCCCGCACCGCCGGCGCCCGGCCAGGGCGACTGGCAGGTGGTCCGGGAGATACGCGATTACCGGCTCCTCGGGGCGGCGGCCGCGGGCCGGCCGCCCCGGCCCGGCCGCCTGCGGGCCGCCCTGACCGGCCTCTTCGCCTCCGCCGCCCGCGGCCGGGGCGCACGGGCCGGGCGCACCCGGGCCGTGGCCGGTTCCGGGTCCGGCGCGTGCGGCTAGCGGGACGGGCACGGGCCGCCCGCCGGGGGCTTCCCGCTCCTGCCCCCTACCCCCTCAACCGCCCCGCGAAGTCGGCCACCGCGTCCAGTACGTCCTGCCGCGTCCACTCCAGACCGGCGGCCGCCACCGTCACCTCCGTGACCGCCACCCCCGGCGGAACGTCCTCGAACCACCTGCGGAACAGCGCCACCCCCGTCTCCTCCGCCTGCCGCACCGCCGCCTCCGTCAGGAGCTCCGCGCCGTACGGCAGCCAGACCTGGAACTGGTGCGTGTGCGGCGGCTCCGGGCGCACCCGGAACCACGGCACGCCCGCCGCGCTGAAACCGTCCGCGAGCGCCGCCGCGACGACCTTGGCGTGGGCGACGTACTCCGGCAGCCGGGGCAGCTCCCGCTCCAGGCCCAGCAGGGCGGAGAGGGCGGCCGGGTACTGCTGGAAGACCTGCCCGCCGTACCGGTGCCGCCACACCCGCGCCTGGGCGACCAGCGAAGCCGGTCCGGCGAGCGCCGCCCCGGACATCGCGCCCAGGGACTTGTAGAACGACACGTACACGCTGTCGGCGAGCCCCGCGATCTCCGGGAGCGTACGGCCGAGATGAGGGGCGCACTCCCACAGCCGGGCGCCGTCGAAGTGCACCACAGCGTCCCGTTCCCGCGCGGCGTCGACGACCGCCGTCAGCTCGTCCCACGTCGGCAGGACGAAACCGGCGTCCCGCAACGGCAGTTCCAGCATCAGCGTGCCGAACGGCTCGTCGCAGTCGCGCACTTCGTCCGCCGTGGGAAGCCGGGGCGCGGCCGTCGGGTGCGTCGTGCGCAGCCCGCTCACCGCCGACAGCGCGCCGCCCTCGTGCACCTCCGGGTGCGACAGCGGATGCAGCGCCACTGTCGCGTTGCCCGTACGCCCCGCCCAGCACCGCAGCGCCACCTGCTGCGCCATCGTCCCGGTGGGGAAGAACGCCGCCGCCTCTGTGCCCAGCGTCCGTGCGACTCGCCGCTCCAGCTCGGCGACGATCCCGTCGCCGTACACGTCGGTCCACTCGTCCAGGTCGTACACCCCGGACGCCGGACCGGCGTCAGCCGCCGCCGTGAGCTCCGCCAGGCGCTCACCCACCGTCGACTCCACCGGCGCGCGCCAGAGGGTGCGCTCCGCCTTCCGCCACGCGGTGAGCCTGCGCCGGCGCCCGTCCTGCTCGCTGCTGTCCGTCATCGGACGATCATCGCGTACCGTGCGGCCTCTGCCCACAGCCTGTGGACAGCGAGGCGATCGCACGAAACGCTGGCGTAGCATGACCAGAAATCGTCCGGTACCCCCCGCGGACTGGAACGGAAGGCCGTCCCCGCGTGAACGTGAACGCACCACACGCAGCACATGAGCCCCTGGACGCCAGGGACCGGCCCGCCCGCCTCACCGTGGGCGTGGTCGGAGCAGGCCGCGTCGGCCCGGCGCTCGCCGCCGCCCTGCGGCTGGCGGGCCACCGCCCGGTAGCCGTCTCCGGCGTCTCGGACGCGTCCGTGCGCCGGGCCGCGGCGCTCCTGCCCGACGTCCCGCTCGTCACCCCCGCCGAGGTGCTGGCCCGCGCCGAACTCGTCCTGCTGACCGTTCCCGACGACGCCCTGCCGGGGCTCGTCGAAGGGCTCGCGGAGACCGGCGCGGTCCGCCCGGGGCAGCTCATCGTGCACACCTCCGGGCGGTACGGAACCCGCGTCCTCGAGCCCGCCCTGCGCGCCGGCGCGCTGCCCCTCGCCCTGCACCCCGCCATGACGTTCACCGGAACGTCCGTCGACGTGCAGCGGCTCGCGGGCTGCTCCTTCGGCGTCACCGCCCCCGAGGAACTGCGCCTCGCGGCCGAGGCGCTGGTCATCGAGATGGGCGGCGAGCCCGAGTGGGTCGCCGAAGAGGCCCGCCCGCTGTACCACGCGGCCCTCGCCCTCGGTGCGAACCACCTGGTCACGCTGGTCGCCCAGTCCATGGAGCTGCTGCGCACGGCGGGCGTAGAGGCCCCGGACCGGATGCTCGGACCGCTCCTCGGCGCCGCCCTCGACAACGCCCTGCGCTCGGGCGACGCGGCCCTCACGGGCCCGGTCGCGCGCGGCGACGCGGGAACGGTCGCCGCGCACGTCGCGCAGTTGCGCGAGCACGCGCCGCAGGCCGTCGCGGGATACCTCGCCATGGCCCGTACGACCGCCGACCGCGCCCTCGCGCACGGGCTGCTGAAGCCGGAGCTGGCCGAGGACCTGCTGGACGTACTGGCCGACGGGGGCAGGCCGGAGACCGGCAGGCCCGACGACGACGCGCCCGACGGGGCCGGGGGAGAGGACCGATGAGCGCCGCCTTCGAGCTGGTCCCCAGCCGTGAGGACCTCCAGTACGTCCTCGCGCACTTCGCCGCCCCCGGCCGCACCGCTGTCGTCATGACCATGGGCGCCCTGCACGAGGGCCATGCGACGCTGATCCGCGCCGCGCGCTCGCACGTGGGGCCCGAGGGCTTCGTCGTCGTCACGGTGTTCGTCAACCCGCTCCAGTTCGGAGCGGGCGAGGACCTCGACCGCTACCCGCGCACCCTCGACGCCGACCTGGCCCTCGCCGAACGCGCCGGTGCGAACGCCGTGTTCGCCCCCTCCGTCGACGAGGTGTACCCGGGCGGCGCGCCGCAGGTCCGTATCACCGCGGGACCGATGGGCGAGCGGCTCGAAGGGGCGTCCCGCCCCGGCCACTTCGACGGCATGCTGACCGTCGTCGCCAAGCTGCTGCACCTGACCGGGCCCGACGTCGCGTTCTTCGGGCAGAAGGACGCCCAGCAGCTCGCCCTGATCCGCCGCATGGCACGCGACCTGAACTTCCCCGTCGAGATTGTCGGCGTGCCGACGGTCCGCGAGGAGGACGGCCTGGCCCTGTCCAGCCGCAACCGCTACCTCGCCCCCGGCGAGCGCCGCACCGCGCTCGCCCTCTCGCGCGCGCTGTTCGCCGCCCGCGACCGGCTCATCGCGCTGGAGGCCCTGCACGCCCGCGCGCTCGCCCAGGGCGCGCCGACGACCCCCGCGCGGGTGGCGGCCCTCGCCGGTCTCGGCGAGGCGCGCGCGGCGGCCGACGCGCACGCCGTCGAGCAGGCCGGCCACGCCGGCCTCAGCGGTCCGGCCGCCGTCCGCGCGGCCGCGGCCGCCGTCCTGGACGAGGCGGCGCGCCTGGAGCCGCCGCTCGCCCTCGACTACGTCGCGCTCGTCGACCCGTCCGACTTCACCGAGGTGCCCGACACCTACAGCGGCGACGCGATCCTCGCCGTGGCCGCCCGGGTCGGCGCCACCCGCCTCATCGACAACATCCCGCTGACCTTCGTCCACCAGAGCGGTGACGCAGGCGAAGTCCGCGAGCAGGGAGCCCCGGCATGAACCGCACCGGTATACGGCTGAAGGCCCCCGCCCCCGGCTGGACCGTCGACGCCGACGTCGTGGTCGTCGGCTCCGGCGTCGCCGGCCTGACCGCCGCGCTGCGCTGCACCGCCGCCGGGCTGCGCACGGTCGTCGTCACCAAGGCCCGCCTCGACGACGGTTCCACCCGCTGGGCGCAGGGCGGCATAGCCGCCGCCCTCGGCGACGGGGACACCCCCGAGCAGCACCTCGACGACACGCTCGTCGCGGGCGCGGGCCTGTGCGACGAGGAGGCCGTACGGGCCCTGGTCACCGAGGGCCCCGACGCCGTGCGGCGCCTGATCGACACCGGCGCGCTCTTCGACACCGACCCCGAGTCGGGCGTCATCCAGCTCACCCGCGAGGGCGGCCACCACCGCCGCCGCATCGCGCACGCCGGCGGCGACGCCACGGGCGCCGAGATCTCCCGGGCGCTCGTCGAGGCCGTACGGTCGGCGTCCGTCCGTACGATCGAGAACGCCCTGGTCCTGGACCTGCTGACGGACGCCGACGGACGCACGGCGGGCGTCACCCTGCACGTCATGGGCGAGGGCCAGCACGACGGCGTCGGCGCCGTCCTCGCCCCGGCCGTCGTCCTCGCGACGGGCGGCATGGGGCAGGTCTTCTCGGCCACCACCAACCCGTCCGTCTCCACCGGCGACGGCGTCGCGCTCGCCCTGCGCGCGGGCGCCGAGGTCTCGGACCTCGAATTCGTCCAGTTCCACCCGACGGTGCTCTTCCTGGGCGCCGACGCGGAGGGCCAGCAGCCCTTGGTGTCGGAGGCGGTACGGGGCGAGGGCGCCCACCTCGTCGACGCGGACGGCGTCCGCTTCATGCTCGGGCAGCACGAGCTGGCGGAGCTGGCCCCGCGCGACATCGTGGCCAAGGGCATCATGCGGCGCATGCGCGAGCAGGGCGCCGAGCACATGTACCTGGACGCCCGGCACTTCGGCGCCGAGATGTGGGAGTCCCGCTTCCCGACCATCCTGGCGGCCTGCCGCTCGCACGGCATCGACCCGGTCACGGACCCGATCCCGGTGGCCCCGGCGGCCCACTACGCGTCCGGCGGCGTACGGACGGACCTCCACGGCCGTACGACGGTCCCGGGCCTCTACGCCTGCGGTGAGGTGGCCTGCACGGGCGTGCACGGCGCGAACCGGCTCGCCTCCAATTCGCTGCTCGAGGGCCTCGTCTTCGCGGAGCGCATCGCCGAGGACGTCGCGGCCCACCCCGCCTCCCCCGGTCCGGCGGTACGCGGCGAGGAGGCCCCCGGGCCGCTCCTCGACCCGGCCACCCGCATCGAGATCCAGCGGATCATGACGGCCGGCGCCGGAGTGCTGCGTTCCGCCGAGAGCCTCGACCACGCGGCGACGGCCCTGGAGGCCCTGTACCGCAGCGCGGCAGCCGAAGCGGACCACCGCGACGGCGGCGGCACGGGCGACGCCGGCGACGCCAAGGACGCCGAGCCCGGCGTGGACGCCTGGGAGGCCACCAACCTCCTGCTCGTCTCGCGCGTCCTGGTCGCCGCGGCCCGCGCCCGCGAGGAGACCCGCGGCTGCCACTGGCGCGAGGACCGCCCCGACCGCGACGACGACACCTGGCGCCGCCACCTCGTCGTACGGCTCACCCCGGACCGCACCCTCGCCGTGCACCGCACCGCGACCGCATCGTTCCCGCCCGTAGGACCCGGCCCCGTACCAGCTCAGAGGGAGCAGTAACCGTGAGTACGCCCGACAACCCCCAGCTCCTGCCGACCGCCTCCGGCGGGTGCGGTGACGCCTGCGGCTGCGGCGGTGAGGAGACGTACGAGCTCGACACCGCCGAGTGCGGCCTCGACCCCGACCTGGTGCAGCTCCTCGTCGCCTCGGGCCTCGACCCGCTGGAGGTCGAGGACATCGCGAACGTCGCGCTGGCCGAGGACCTCGCCCACGGCGTGGACGTCACGAGCGTCGCGACCGTCCCCGAAGAGGCCGTCGCGACCGGCGACTTCACGGCCCGCGAGGCCGGCACCGTCGCGGGCCTGCGCGTCGCCGAGGCGATCCTCTCCGTCATCTGCACGGACGAGTTCGAGGTCGAGCGGCACGTCGAGGACGGCGACCGCGTCGAGGCCGGGCAGAAGCTCATCAGCGTCACCACCCGCACCCGCGACCTGCTCACCGGCGAGCGCAGCGCGCTCAACCTGCTGTGCCGCCTCTCGGGCATCGCGACGGCCACGCGCGCGTGGGCGGACGCCCTCGAAGGCACCGGCGCCAAGGTCCGCGACACCCGCAAGACGACCCCCGGGCTGCGCGCCCTGGAGAAGTTCGCGGTCCGCTGCGGCGGCGGAGTCAACCACCGCATGTCCCTCTCGGACGCGGCGCTCGTCAAGGACAACCACGTGGTCGCGGCGGGCGGCGTGGCCGAGGCGTTCACGCTGGTGCGCAAGGCGTTCCCCGAGGTGCCGATCGAGGTCGAGGTCGACACCCTGGCCCAGGTGACCGAGGTCCTCGCGGCGGGCGCCGACCTGATCCTGCTGGACAACTTCACCCCGGAGCAGACCCGCGAGGCGGTCGCTCTCGTGGGCGGCCGCGCGATCCTCGAATCCTCCGGCCGGCTGACCCTGGACAACGCCCGCGCGTACGCGGACACGGGCGTCGACTTCCTCGCCGTCGGGGCGCTCACGCACTCCTCCCCGATCCTCGACATCGGCCTCGACCTGCGCGAGGCGAAGTAACCCATGCTGCTCACCATCGACGTCGGCAACACCCACACCGTCCTCGGCCTGTTCGACGGGGAGGAGATCGTCGAGCACTGGCGCATCTCCACCGACGCCCGCCGCACGGCCGACGAGCTCGCCGTGCTCCTCCAGGGCCTCATGGGCATGCACCCGCTGCTGGGCGACGAACTGGGCGACGGGATCGAGGGCATCGCGATCTGCTCGACCGTGCCGTCCGTGCTGCACGAGCTGCGCGAGGTGACCCGCCGGTACTACGGCGACGTCCCCGCCGTGCTCGTCGAGCCGGGCATCAAGACGGGCGTGCCGATCCTGATGGACAACCCGAAGGAGGTCGGCGCCGACCGCATCATCAACGCGGTGGCGGCGGTCGAGCTCTACGGCGGCCCGGCGATCGTGGTGGACTTCGGCACGGCGACGACCTTCGACGCGGTGTCGGCGCGCGGTGAGTACACGGGCGGTGTCATCGCCCCGGGCATCGAGATCTCGGTGGAGGCACTCGGCGTCAAGGGCGCCCAGCTCCGCAAGATCGAGCTGGCCCGGCCGCGCAGCGTGATCGGCAAGAACACCGTCGAGGCCATGCAGTCGGGCATCGTCTACGGCTTCGCGGGCCAGGTCGACGGCGTCACGCAGCGCATGGCCCGCGAGCTCGTGGGCCCCGACGGCGACCCGGACGACGTCACCGTCATCGCCACGGGGGGCCTGGCCCCGATGGTGCTCGGAGAGTCCTCGGAGATCGACGAGCACGAGCCGTGGCTGACGCTGATCGGCCTGCGGCTGGTGTACGAGCGCAACGTCGCCCGGATGTGACCGGGAGGGGCGGGTCCTGTCTCTTATACACCTCTCCGAGCCCACGAGAC
>NZ_VBVX01000258.1 GCF_005981925.1 Streptomyces albidochromogenes | reverse complement strand
GGGGTGGGGGGTGAACACGTACCGATTCCTTCCGGGGCGCCAGACGGGAACGCGGTTTCCGCTCGCAAAAGGGCAGCCCGGCGTCGGCCAATTCCTCGGTGAGGCACTAATGAGGTCGACCGGTGCGGAATTCCCGAGCGGGGTGAATGGATTGGACCAATGCCTCTGGTGAGGTAGCTCACCCTCGCACAAGTGACTCATGGGAAACAAGGCGCGCGAGTGATCTCCATTCTCCCCGGAATGGAGAGCGAAGGCCGTTACCGGCGGTATCCGCACCCACTTTCGAAAACCACATGCGGCTCGGCCCGTTGGGGCCCGGCGCGGCCCTCATTCGGCAGTAACTCGACGGCGATGTCGTGGAGACACTGGTTCGCCGTGACGGGACTTCTTCAAGGTGCGGGCAACCACGGGGACTGCGACAATTGTTGGAGCCGTACCGTCGTGCCCTGTCCTTCGGACGCTGCCCGGCCGCACAGGCCCCCGTGCGCTGTCCGGCGTGGAATACAGGGCGTAGGGACCCGGGTTGGGGCCGACATGGCAGACACACATCTCGACCCGCACGCGCTGCTCGCGCGCAGTCGGCTCGGCGTACTCGCGACGATCAAGGCCGACGGCCGGCCCCAGCTCTCCCCGGTGCTCCCGGCATACGACCGGGACGCCGGTGTCGTCCGGGTGTCGACGACCGTGCGGACGGCCAAGGTGGCCAACCTGCGTCGCGACCCGCGTGCCGCGCTGGAGGTGACCGGCCCGGACGGCCGGGAGTGGGCCACCGCGGAGGGCACCGTCACGCTCGTCGGGCCGGGCACCGACCCGGACGGTCCCGAGGTCCAGGCGCTGGTGGACTACTACCGCAGCGCCGCCGGGGAGCACCCGGACTGGGACGAGTACCGGTCGGTCATGGTGTCCGACCGGCGCGTACTCATCAGCATGACGGTCGACAACGTGTACGGCGCAAGCCTGCGGTGACGGCCGGCTCCTGCCCGTGCGCCTGGCGCGGCCCCGCGTGTCGTGGGAATGAGGCCGTGTAGAGCCCTGGAGGGCGGTGTGTGCCGTGGTTGAGCATCGGATTCTGGGGCCCGAGGAGGGCGAGCTCTACCAGCCGGCCGGCGCGTGCGGGGACCGGTTCCTGATCGACAGCGGCGAGTGCGACGGCCGCTTCGCACTGGTCGAGCACCGGCTGCCGCCCCATGTGCTGGCGGCCCCCGTGCACAAGCACACCCGGGAGGACGAGTACAGCTTCATCCTCGACGGTTCGGTGGGCGCGCGGTTCGGTGACGAGGAGGTCGTCGCCGGGCCCGGTGACCTGGTGTTCAAGCCCCGCGACGAATGGCACACGTTCTGGAACGCGGGGGACACGCCGGCTCGGCTGCTGGAGATCATCTCGCCGGGCGGCCTGGAGGAGTTGTTCCGCCGGATCGACCGGCTGAGCGAGGAGTTCGGACCCGAGGAACTGGAGCGGGAGGCGCGGGCGTACGGCTGTTTCGTCGACATGCGGGCGACCATGGCGCTCATCGAGCAGCGTGGCCTGGACTTCTGAGCCTGTTGTGACGCCTGTCGTGACGCGGGAAGGGGCGGGGAGAGCGTGTCGCTCTCCCCGCCCCTTCCCGGGGGTGCGTCAGGCGTGGTCGCCCCACACCGTGTTGAGCTTGCTCTGGTAGTAGAGCGGGGTCAGACCGAAGACGAAGGCGAGCAGCAGGCCGACACCGCCGGAGCAGTCGGCCGTCACGCCGGCGGCGCGCTGCGCCTGGGCGATGCGGGAGCCGGTCTTCACGATGGAGACGAACGGCGGGACGATCAGGAACGAGCCGAGCGTGAGGGCTACGACCGCCATGCCGGGGTTGACCTCAATGGTCGGGTCGATCGCC
Organism: Streptomyces albidochromogenes; assembly: GCF_005981925.1. GTDB lineage: Bacteria > Actinomycetota > Actinomycetes > Streptomycetales > Streptomycetaceae > Streptomyces > Streptomyces albidochromogenes. The sequence goes on along the minus strand of NZ_VBVX01000258.1, from coordinate 7,960 downwards.
TTCACCTGCTTGTTGACCTTGTAGTACCAGACGAGCCAGTAGATGCCGAAGGTCACCAGGGTGAGCAGCCAGGTGACAACCGGGCTGGCGGGAGCGCCGGCGGGCGCGGACGTGCGGACGTCGGTGGACATCAAATTCCCCACTTGCTTGCTGTGCTTCCTGCCGCCCGTTCTGGCTGAGCCACCCCACGGGGGCAGGGAGTGATGAGTGTGTCGCCTCACGTGGCAGCTGATGCAGCTGTTTCGAGGGAGGCTTACGGAGCGTACGGGGTCCGAGCATGCCAAGGATGAGCGTGGGCATTACAAGTTCATTACAACGCGCATATCGGGGGGATGTGGTCCGGCGGCGCGTGCGAAGCGGCCCGTGCGAACCGGCCGCGCGCGCCCAGGACTCGGGCGCGCGACGGCGGTGAGGGGGCGTCAGCGGTACGTCAGGGGTACGTCAGCGGAACGGCAGCGCGGGAACCGAAGCTGGTCGGCGGACCAGGTGCCCGCACCTGGCGTCGACCGCAGCGACCGCATCACACGGGGAGCACCACATGCGTACCTTCAGCCACCGTCCTGCCGCACTCGCCGCGTCCGCCGTGGCCGTCCTCAGCCTGACGCTCACCGCCTGCGGCGGCGGTGACAGCACGAAGGACCACGGTGCCGCCGAGTCCGTCCCGGTCGACGGCCGCGACGCGGGGGAGAAGGACGACGCCACCTCCGGCATCGGCACGTCCGGTTCGGGCACGTCCGGTTCGGGGACTTCCGGTTCGAGCGCGTCCGGCTCCACCGGCTCCGCCCAGCAGGCCGGTTCCGGGCACAAGGCCCGGGCCAAGGCCAAGCACGGTTCCCGGCACAGGCCCGGTTCGCGGCACAAGGCCGCGGCCAAGTCCGGGTCCCGGGCCCCGGACTGTGCCGTCGACGACGTGAGGATCTCCGCGGCCAAGCAGGACGGCGTACCGACCACGCACCTCACGCTGACCGCCACGAACGTCTCGGGCCACGCCTGCACGCTGCTCCAGTACCCGCTGATCGCGTTCGGCGACGTACCGCAGACCGCCAAGGACGTCCCGCCCGTGGCCAAGAGCAGGCCCGCCGCCCCCGTCGTGCTGAACGCGGGTGCGCCGGCGTACGCGGCCGTACGCCTCAACCAGGGCGGCGTCGACGACAACAGCCGGGTCGTCACCTCCTTCCACGTCAACCTCTTCGCCGCCGACGGCCCGGCCGAAGGCAGCAAGACCGTCGCCGCGCCCAAGGGCGGCATCGCGGTCGACGACGCCGCCGCGAAGACCGGCTACTGGACGCACGAGCTGCGCGACGGCGCCGACGACTTCTAGCACTCCGTACGCCCGCCCCCGACCGGCCGGTTGGGCGTACCCGACCGGCCAGCAGTCCCCGGGCCCGGCCGTCCGGACGCCGTACCGGCACACCGGCGTGTGCCGCCACGGCCGTCGGCACCGGGCCCCATCCGCTCCGCACAGGAGGCACAGTGCAACGACGTACTTTTCTCACCGGAACCCTGCTCGGCGCGGCGTTCGCCGCCGGACTGCCGGCCGGCGCGTCGGCGGCCGAGGCGAGGGTCACGTCCCTGGACGCCCTCCAGAACGCGATCGACCGCGCGGCGCCCGGCGATCGGATCGTGCTCGCCAACGGCACGTACACCGTCCCCGCGGGCGGCGCCATCAGCGTCTTCGGCAAGGACGGCACCACCGCCCAGCCGATCACCATCACGGCGGAATCCCGCGGCGGCGCGGTGCTCCAGGGCGAGCGCGGCTTCGTGTTCGCCGATTCGAGCAACATCACGGTCAGCGGCTTCTCCTTCCGCCAGCGCACCACCCTGGAGATCCCGGCGAGTTGCCCCCGCATACGGCTGACCCGCAACGACTTCCGGTTCGCCGACATCAGCGGACTCGACTGGGTCGTCGTGCGGGGCGACGACGCCAAGATCGACCGCAACCACTTCCACGAGAAGACGACCGAGGGCATCTTCGTGGTCGTCGACGGCCCCGGCTCGACGGCCGTCGCCCAGCGTCTGCACGTCTTCAAGAACCACTTCTCCGACCACCGCTTCGCCGGCGCCAACGGCGGCGAGCCGATCCGGCTCGGCGTCAGCAGCCGGGCGCTGTCCAGCGCCCACGCGGTCGTGGAGTACAACCTGTTCGAGCGGTGCGACGGAGACCCCGAGACCATCTCGGTGAAGTCCTCCGACAACACGATCCGCCACAACACGATCCGCGACAGCCTCGGCGGCATCGTGCTGCGCCACGGCAACCGCTCGACGGTGGACGGCAATTACCTGCTCGGCGGTACCGACGGTCTGCGCCTGTACGGCAACGACCACCTCGTGGTCAACAACTACCTCGGCGGGCTGACCGGCCGGGCCCTGACGATCGGCAGCGGCACCACCCGCGATCACCACGCGGGCGAGACGACCGAGCAGAGGCGCGGCAACGACGCCTGCGACCGTGCGGTGATCGTGCACAACACCCTGTTCGGCAACGCCCGTACCCTGACCGGCGAGACCCGCGACCACGAACCCCGCGACGTGGTCGTCGCCGACAACCTGCTCGTCGGCGACGCGGGCAGTCTCGTCGCGATGGGGAGGACCACCGGCTTCACGTGGCAGAGCAACATCCTGTGGGGCGCGGCGTCCGACGGCAACCTTCCCGCCGGCGGTTACGTCAGGACCGACCCGCGACTCCAGCAGGCGTCCGACGGCGTGTTCCGGCTCGCGGCCGGCAGCCCGGCGATCGGCGCGGCGACGTTCGCCGGCGTGTCCGTGACCGAGGACATCGACGGCCACCCGCGCGGCAGCGCCCGCGACATCGGCGCGGACGAGTACGCGACGTCCGCACCCGTGCGCCGCCCCCTCACCGCGGCCGACGTGGGCCCGAACGCGTCCTGAGCGGCCACCCGTGACGGACCGTCCGCGCCCTCGCGCGTACGGCGTCCGCTCCGACCGGTCCGCCCCCGCCATCCTCCGCGGCGGGGGCGGACCCACCAACCCACCCCGCGGTGGCCCCGGGCGGCGTACCCCACGTCGTCAGCCCACCACCAGCCACGTGACGAGTACGCTCGCGCCCACCAGGAGCAGGGCCGCCGCGACGACGAGGCAGCCCACCGTGCGCTTGGCGGACGCCCACACGGCCGACGGCAGCTGCCGAGGGTCCCCGGCGCGGGCCCTGCGCGTGTTCGCGCGCAGATGGAACGTGACGGCGCGCAACAGCCGGGTCCTCAGGCGCGGCGGCGGCTCGGAGGGGACCGTGCCGGCGAAGACCGTACGGCCGACGTTCACGATGGTGCGCCAGACGCGCTTCACCCCCCGGCCGTCGTCCCTGCCCGGAGGGGGCGTGGCCGAGAGCAGCCGCAAGACCGTCTCCACCAGGCGGCGCATGGTCCCCTGGCCGTCGTCGGACCGGGCGACGCGGTTCAGGATGTCTCTGTCCGACCTCTTCAGATGGGTGAGGTGGCGCTTCATCCAGCGCAGTGCCCGGGCCTTCTCCTCGGCTTCCCCGCCCGCCTTCCCGCCCTCGGCGGGGGCCTCCGCTCGGAGAATGGCCCAGTGGAGCCGCTCCTCGAAGCTCTCCCGCTGCTCCGACGTCAGCTGGTTGAAGAGGGACAGCAGGTGGTGGGCGGCGTCGAGGCGCCCCCAGACGAAGTCGGACCTGCGCCACTGGGCGTCGACGAAGGCCCCGAAGTGCTTGAGACGCAGACCGTAGAGCTTGCGGTCGCCCAGCTCGGCGAAGCTGTCCACGTTGAACAGCGGCCCCATGGCGTCCGGGCTGAGGCGCAGGAACTGGAACTCCGGCGGGAGCGGCTGGACCAGCTTGGCCGGGGTGTCGTACACCCGGGTGACGACCTCGATGGCGAGACACACCGAGATGGCCTTCTGGGCGGTCCAGCCCGGGTTGATCCCGGCCTGCGTGAGCGCCTGTACGAAGTCCATGCCCGCCGACGACACGAGCGTGCCCAGCATCGCGGGCACGTCGAGGTCCTCGTAGAGCTCGTCCAGCAGCGTCGCCAGCGTCTCGTTGCTGTCGTCACCCGCCGTGCCGATCCGGGTCTGCAGCTGCTCGTCGAGCGCCTCGCTGATCGCCATGGTCTTGCGGAGGGCCTCGGTGACCAGGTGGTCCCCCTTGAGAAGCGCCGTCTGGGCCGGCGTGAGCGTCTTCTGCCCGGAGACGCCGTGAGCGTCGATGCTGTGCCGCAGGTGGACGCTGAGGCACTGGAGCAGCCGCTCGGCGGTGGCGAGTCCCCAGCGCCACGCGTCCCACGGGCCCTGGAGTTCGTCCCGGTCCCAGCGCGGAACCCAGTTGAAGCCGGCCTTGTCCACGCTCAGCAGGCGGTCGGTGGCCTCCGGATCGTCTTTCGGCATGTCGAAGGAGGACACGGAGTGGGACCCGGCGATATGGCGGCGCGCCTCCGTGATCAGACCGTGCGCACGATTGCGGCGGTACTCGCCGAGCAGATTCCACGCGGAATCGTTCAAGTAGTCCGCCAGGCCGTTGTTCTTCCTGGCCCGCGCGAGCAGGTCCGACTGCACGTTGTGGGCGCGGCTGCGGAACCTCGCCAGCATTTCCTCCGTGCCGGAGCGCAGATTGGCCTCACCGGGGTACCGGACGGCGTTCAGCGCGACGCTGATGAGCGAGTTGTCCTCGCACTCCCCGTTGGGCGGCTCCGGTTCGCTCATGCCCACGGACGGTACGACGTAGACGAGTACGCGCCGGATGGGACTGTCCACAATCCCCCGGCCGGTGATGGCCTCCAGCACCGGCTCGAACGGGGCGTTGTTGAGCACGCCCCCGTCCATCACACAACTCGCCGGGAAGCCGAGCCCGTGCCGGGGCCGCACCCGGTGGCCGAGCAGGGGGAGTTCGCTGACCGGCGGGAACGCCGCCGGGAAGCCGGCGGAGGCCCGGGCCGCCAGGGCCAGTACGTCCGTGCACGCCGGGGAGAAGTCGTCGGGCTCCTCCGAGATGAACTCCCACCTGGTGTCGTCCCGCTGTTCGTAGCCGAACCGGGTGCCGTAGCGGAACCGGTAGAGCCGGCGGTGGTCCGCGACGTCGAAGGGGTTGCCGAAACTGTCGCTGTGCGGAAGGTCGCGGCCGTCCAGAGCGGTGGCGGTCACGAACAGGTCGACGGGCGTGCGCAGGTACGCGTCGGACCGCTCGATCTCGTTGATGGCCTCCAGCGCGTCGCGTGTGAAGACCTCACCGTTGAAGACACTCGTCCTCGACGGCGCTTCGAGCAGCCGGTCCAGCGCGGCGGACCGCTCCCACGTCTCGCGCAGCGACGGCAGGGCCCTGCCCCGCGCGATGGCGGTCGCGAGCAGCATCCCGTTCAGCCCGCCGGCGGACGTCCCCGATACGACGTCGATGGTCACCTGAGCACCGGCCGCGGCGAGCACCTCGCCCCAGATCCCCTGGACGAGGTCGTCCTCCCGCTCTTCCTCCCCGGCCCGCTGGGACGCGCGACGCAGCAGATCGAGCTCGTGGGTCACCCCGCCCATCCAGACAGCGAGGCTCACTCCGCCGTTCATGACCAGGGCCAGGCGGATCTCGTGGCGCGCGTGCGGTGCGGACTTCTCTGTCGTCATGATGCGAGCCTGGCCAGACTTCGGCCCCGCGCCGAGTTCCGCGAGCCGTGTGCCACCGCGTTTCCCACCGATGGTCCACCAGGAGTACGACGCTCGGGCCGCGCCCACCGCGTGTGCCGCCCGGCGCGGGGTCCTCGTCGCGAAGTGGCGGGTGCCCTCGGGGGACCCTAGATTTGTGATGACCGGCCGCGGGTGAGCCGCGAGCGCACCTCTGGAGGTGCGCGGCGGTGGAAGGGGGCGTCTCGTGCCATCGGACCGCCCGGGGGGCGAGCAGACGCACGGCCCCTTCCGGTCCGAGCCGGGCACCCTGCTCGAACATGTTTCCGTGGCCGTTTTCGGCATCGACGACGACGGTCTGGTGTGCCACTGGGGGCCCGGCGCACGGGACCTGTTCGGCTACGAACCCGCCGCCGTCCTGTCGCGGCCCGGCGCCCTCCTGTTCGCGGACGAGTCGGGCGGCGCCTCGGCGTCGTGCGAGCGGATGCTGGAGCGCGGCCGGGCCCAGGGGTACTGGCGGGCCAGGCTGACGGCCCGGCACCGCGACGGTACGGCCTTCGAGTGCGGCTTCCGGGTCTTCCCGGTCGCCGGGGCGGCGGACGGCTCGGTGGTGATGGGGCTGGCGAGCCGCAGCGACGAGCTCGACCGCGTGAAGACCAACCTCGCCTTCCTCGACGCGCTGTTCGAGACCTGCCCCATCGGCCTGGTCATGCTCGATCCGGATCTGCGCTACGTCCACCTCAACCAGGCGCTCGCCGACATGGACGGCCTGCCCATCGAGGCGCACCTCGGACGGCGTACGGACGAGATCATGATCACGTCCGACGCGGGAGCGTACGCACGGATGCTCCGCGCCGTCGCCGCCGGCGGGCCACCCGTCGTGGGGGCGCTGGTCGGGTTGCGCACCGCGGGACATCCGGACCGTGACCAGGTGCGGTCGGTGAGCTTCTTCCCGCTGAGCCAGGCGGCCGGTACCCGGGCCGGGGTGGGCGGCCTCATGGTGGACGTGACCGACCGGGAGCAGGCCATCCTGGAAGCCACCGCGGGGCGCCGGCGGCTCGCCCTGCTCGACCGGGCGGCCTCCCGCATCGGCACCACCCTCGACGTGAGCCGCACGGCGCGGGAACTGGTCGACACGGCGATGCCCGACTTCTGTGACGGCGTGGTCGTGGAGGTCGTGGAGTGGCGGGACGAGACCGAGCGGCTCGACCCGGATCTGCCGCTGGTCACACGGCGCATCGCGTCCGGCACCGTCCTGCCGCCGCCGGCGCCGGAGCTCGTGGGCGGGGTGGACACGGTGACCTACCCCGCCGGCTCCGTCATCCACGACATGCTGCGCACGGGCCGCCCCGTCTCGGCCGACGTGGACGCGGAGTTCGTGGCCAGGACCGTTCCCCTGGAGTCGCGCGCCCGGCTGCTGGCCGAGAGCGGACTGGCCTGCATCGTCGTCGCTCCGCTCATCGCCAGGGACACGGTCCAGGGCATCGCCATGTTCGGCAGGTCCGCCGCCCGGCCCGCCTTCACCCAGGACGATCTGAGCCTCGCCGGCGAGCTCGCCTCACGCGCCGCGATCTGCCTGGACAACGCCCGCCTCTACAGCCGGGTGACGGACATCGCGCTCACGCTCCAGCGCGCCCTGCTCCCCAGCGCGCCGGCCACCGGCCCGTACGTGGAGGCGGCCCACCGGTACGTACCCGGCAGCAAGATCACGGAGGTCGGGGGCGACTGGTACGACGTGATCAACCTGCCCGGCGGCCTGGTCGCCCTCGTCGTGGGGGACGTCATGGGGCACGGCGTCCCGGCCGCCGCGTCCATGGGCCGCCTGCGGATCACCACCAAGGCGCTGGCCCGCTACGCCCCCGAACCGGACCAGCTGCTGACCCGGCTCGACGAGTGCGCCCAGGAGGCAGGCATCGAGCTGGCGACGTGCCTGTGCCTGGTGTACGACCCGGCGACCGGCCGCGCCCGCGTCGCCGGCGCCGGGCACCCGCCGCCCCTCCTGCTCCGCCCGGACGGCGCGGTGGAGAGCATCGACGCCATCGTGGGCGTACCGCTCGGCGTCGGCGGCTTCCCCTACACGGCGATCGAGGTCGAACTCCCCGAGGACGCCGTCCTGGCCCTGTACACCGACGGGCTCGTCGAGGCCCGCGGCCGGGACATCGAGGCCGGCCTGGACGCCCTGCGCGCCGAGCTGGGGCGAGTGCGCGAACCGCTGGAAGCGACCGCGGACCGGATCCTCGCGACGCTCCTGCCCGACCCGCCCGCCGACGACACGGTCCTGCTGCTCGCCCGCGTCCGTCGCGGCCCGCCGGACGGACCGCCGGAGGCCGGCTGACGTCCGCGGCAGGCCGGGGCGCGGTCCGTCAGGTGAAGGTGCCGGGGG
>NZ_VBVX01000257.1 GCF_005981925.1 Streptomyces albidochromogenes | reverse complement strand
GGGTTCTGGGTCGCCGCGACCAGGAAAGGGTCGGGCAGAGGGCGGGGGGTGCCGTCGACGGTGACTTGGCGCTCCTCCATTGCCTCCAGGAGGGACGCCTGGGTCTTGGGGGGAGTGCGGTTGATCTCGTCCGCGAGCAGCAAGTTGGTGAAGACCGGGCCGGGCTGGAAGGAGAACTCCGCTGTGCGGGCGTCGTAGACCAGCGAGCCGGTGACGTCGCTGGGCATGAGATCGGGGGTGAACTGGACGCGCTTCGTGTCCAGTTCGAGGGAGGCCGCGAGTGCGCGGACCAGCAGCGTCTTGGCCACGCCAGGGACGCCTTCGAGCAGGACGTGGCCTCGGCAGAGCAGCGCTACGACGAGTCCGGTGACAGCGGGGTCCTGGCCGACCACCGCCTTCGCGATCTCGGTGCGCAGGGCTTCGAGGGAGGCTCGGGCGCTGTCTGGGGTCTCTGCGGGCTGGGCGCTCATGAAGCGCGTACCTCTCTTTCGAGGGCGTCGAGTTCGTCTGTCAGGCGGATGAGGCCGGCGTCGTCCGAGGGGGCGGGGCCGAAGAGGAGGGCGTGGAGATCCCGGCCGGTCGTCGGCAGGTGGGAGGAGACGGCGGGGAGGAGTGCGTCGGCGGTGTGCGCCCGGGAGGCGGGCACGCCGAGAAGGGGGGCGAGGCGGGTGCGGGTGGCCGAGCGGAGCGTGTCGGCTGCGCGGTCGCGGGCGTCGGCTCTGCGGTAGAGGCGGGCGCGGCCCTCGGTGGTCTCGGAGGCGCGGACGGCTACCGGCAGTCGTTCGGTGACGAGGGGGCCGAGCCGGCGGGCGCGCCAGACAGCGGTGAGTGCGGCGGCGAGGGTGAGTTGGAGCGTTGCCCAGAGCCAGCCGGGAGGGACCAGGTCGTAGAAGCTGCTTTCGCCGCCGTCGGTGGCGGAGGCGTCATCCAGCGAGGGGAGGTACCAGACGAGATGAGGCCGGGAGCCGAGGAGTTGAAGGGCGAGCGAGGCGTTGCCCTGCTGGTCGAGGCGGTCGTTGTAGAGGATGTCGGGTGCCCCCAGGAGGACGGTGTCGCCGCCGGTCGGGTGCGGAACGCGGAGGAGGGTGGCGAGGTCGTCGCTCGGGTAGCAGGCATCGGCGCCGGCGGCCTCGGTGGTGTAACGCATCCCGCCGGTGTCGGCGTCGCCGGCGCGGAGCGCGGCGGGCAGCGAGCACCGGGGAGAGCGCGGCGACACGGTGGTCCGTCGCTCGACGTGTACGCCGGGCACCAGGGTGGGCGCGGAAGGGGCGCCGGGGGCGACGAGCACGGTGCGGGACGCGGAGTCCCGCATGGCGGTGCGCAGTTGCTGCTGCTGGCGGTCGGTCAGGAGGTCCGGGGTCGTCACCAGGAGCGTGCTGTCCTCGGTCGCCGCGTCCGTCGCCTGGCCGAGGGTGGTGACCACGCGGGTGGTGACGCCGCGGTCCTTGAGCAGCTCGGCGACGGCGCGGCTGCCGGAGGGGTCCGCGGAGCGCGGGTCGAGGCGGCCGTGGTGGTCGCCGGAGCGCACGGCGGCGATGACGATGCCCGCGGCGAGGACGACCACCAGGCCGAGGAGGAGGCCACGGGTGCGCGTCCATACCTGACGCGCGGTGGGGGAGGCCGAAGTGGAGCGGGCGGGAGCTCCGGTCATTCGGTGACCCCCGGGGCCGAGCCGCTGAGGAGGGGCTTCGTGCGTTCGACGTCGGAGTCGAGGTCGCTCAGGCGCTGGTACGCCTGCGCGTCGGCGGTGCGGCCGCCGTATGTGACGTCGTCGAAGTCGCGGGCGGCGGCGTGCAGCCGGGCGGCGTGGCCGGGCAGGGACCGGCCGGCTTCCGCGGCTGCCTCGTCGGCGGTGCGGCCGGGGCGCGGGTCGAGGAGTGCGCGCTCTTCCAGGGAGCGTACGACGGCTCGCATCCGTTCCTGGACGGCCTGGTTCCAGCGGTGGCCGGCGGCGTGGGCCTCGGCGGCGGTGCGGTGGTCCCCCGCGCTGCGCGGGCCTTCCTCGAACAGCGTCCCCGCCGGGGCGGGGACGCGGCGGGGAGTGCCGAGGCGCAGCCACAGGGCGACGGCGATCAGTACGACGAGTACGACGACGACCACGAGGCCGACCACGCCACCCGGGGTGGCTGCGGACGCTGCGCTGAAGAGGTCGTCGACCCACTCCCAGAAGCGGTCGATGGCGCGCTCGAGGAAGCCCGGGTCGTTCTCGTGGTACATCGGCTTGGACAGTTCGCGCTCCGCGGCCTCGCGGGCCGGGACGCGCGGAGTGTCCACCGGTACGTCGTCGCTCGTGCGAGCCCACAGGCCCGATGCTGTCCTGCCCCCCGCTGTGGACACCGCATCAGCTCCCGGATGCGGTGTCGGGGGACTGCTCGGGGCCGTAGCCGGGGATGCCGGCGGCGCGGGCGAGCTCGAGGTCGAGTGCCTCACGGCGGATGCGCTGGTCGATGTAGAGCAGGACACTCACGCCGGCGGAGATCGGGTAGGTGATCGAGGCGGCGATCACCGCGCCGATGCCCGTGATGATCAGGAAGGGCCAGCCGAACTCGGGAGTCTGCCCGGAGAGCAGGCCGCCCAGGCCGTCGTCGGCGGCGTAGGCGATGAGGCCGAAGGGTACGGCGATGATCATCGACACGATGAAGGTCAGCACGATCGTGAGCAGCGTGATGCCGAAGATCCGCCACCAGGCGCCGCTGACCAGCTTGGCCGAGCGGCTCAGGGACTTCATGACGCTCTGCCGCTCCAGCATCAGTGCCGGGGAGGCGAGCGAGAACCGGATCATCAGCCACAGGACGACGACGAAGGCCGCGGTGCCGGCGAGCAGGGACAGGGTGATGCCCACCCCGCCGCCCAGCAGGGCGCCGGGCAGGATGCCGACCGTCATGATGGCGGCGGCCATGAGGGGGAGCAGCAGGGTCAGGGCGAGGAGCTGCGGCAGCCGGGGCCTGGCCTCGCGCCAGGCGTCGGCCAGCGTCACCGGGCGGCCGAGTACCGAGCGGCTGATCACCATGGTGAGCAGGGCTGTCGTGAAGAGCGTGCCGATGAGCGTGATGGCGAAGGTGGGGGCGGAGCTGACCAGGCTGCTGCGCATCGCGTCGAGGGACTGGTCTATGGCCTCGGCGGCCGTGGCGTTCGGGTCGAGCTCGGCGGGTGCGGGCATCAGGTAGCGCTGGACCAGGATGTCGCAGATCTGGGAGATCACCGCGACGGTGACCGTAATGCCGAGGACGGTGCGCCAGTGGGCGCGCAGGGTCGACACTGCTCCGTCGAGGATCTCCCCGACGCCGAGCGGGCGCAGCGGGATCACGCCGGGCTTGGCCGCGGGGGGAGGGCCGCCCCAGCCGCCGCCCTGGGGCCCGCCGCCCCAGTTCGGCGCGGGCTGCTGCTGCGGGGGTCCGGAGGGCGCGTTCTGGCCGCTGGGAGCGGTCCACTGGGCGGCCGGCGGCTGCTCCTTCGACCACTTCGACGCGGCGTCGTTCTGGTCGGTGGGCTCGGCAGGCCGGGGCACACCCGGCTTGTCGCCGTCGGAGGGTGCGGATCCGGGCGAGGCCCAGCCCGGAGACTCGTTCATTGTCGCTCCTTCACGGTGCCCGTCCGCGGTCGCGGCGGCAGGTTGGCAGCCATCGTGTCATGGGGTACTGGCCGGTGGACCGGGCCCTGTATCTCCTTGGCACCTTCAATTGTCGGTGCCTCAGCGGGCAGACTGGGCAGATGGCTGATCAGGACGCGCAATTCCCAGCGGGCGCCGAGCCGCCCGCGCTCCCTACGCTGCGCTGGGAGGAGCCGCCCGAGGGGCCCGTGCTGGTGCTGCTCGACCAGACACGGCTCCCCGCGGAGGAGGTCGAGCTGGTCTGTACGGACGTGCCTGCCCTGGTGCTGGCCATCCAGACGCTCGCCGTTCGCGGCGCCCCCGTGCTGGGGCTGGCGGGTGCCTACGGCGTGGCGCTGGCCGCCGCGCGGGGGTACGACGTGGACGAGGCCGTGGGGCTGCTGGAGCGGGCGCGGCCCACCGCTGTGAACCTCGGCTCCGGGGTGCGGCACGCGGCGGCGGCGTACCGGGCGGCGCTGGAGAAGGGGGCGGGCCCGCAGGAGGCGGCGGCGTCGGCGCTGGTGGCCGCCCGGGAACTGCACCGGGCGGATGCGGAGGCAAGCGCGCGGATGGCCGCGCACGGGCTGGCTCTCCTGGACGAGCTGCTGCCGGGAGGCGGGCACCGCATCCTCACCCACTGCAACACCGGGGCCCTGGTCTCCGGCGGTGAGGGCACGGCGTTCGCGGTGGCGCTGGCCGCGCACCGGGCGGGGACGCTGCGGCGGCTGTGGGTCGACGAGACGCGCCCGCTGCTGCAGGGGGCCAGGCTCACGACGTACGAGGCCGCACGGCACGGTATGGCGTACACCCTGCTCACGGACAATGCCGCCGGCTCGCTCTTCGCCGCCGGTGAGGTGGACGCCGTGCTCATCGGGGCGGACCGGATCGCGGCCGACGGTTCGGTGGCGAACAAGGTGGGGAGCTATCCGCTCGCGGTGCTGGCCAAGTATCACCATGTGCCGTTCATCGTGGTCGCGCCTGTGACCACGGTCGATCCGGGCACTGCGGACGGGGCGTCCATCGAAGTGGAGCAGCGGTCCGGGCAGGAGGTGACAGAGTTCACGGTGCCGTCGGTCCCGGTGGCTGGATCTGATGCCGGGATCGGGGCCGGGATGCCCGTGGCGCCGTTGGGGACACAGGCGTACAACCCGGCCTTCGACGTGACGCCGCCGGAGCTGGTGACCGCGATCGTCACGGAGCAGGGTGCAATTTCCCCGGTCACAGGGGCCGCGCTGGCGGATCTGTGGGCCAGGTCACGCCAGGTAACGATTAGCTAATGGGATGATGTCGTTTATGAAGGGACGCGTCCTTGTCGTCGACGACGACACCGCACTGGCCGAGATGCTCGGCATTGTGCTGCGTGGTGAAGGTTTTGAGCCGTCGTTCGTAGCGGATGGCGACAAGGCACTGGCCGCATTCAGGGAGGCCAAGCCTGACCTGGTGCTGCTGGATCTCATGCTGCCCGGACGGGACGGCATCGAAGTCTGCCGGCTGATCCGGGCCGAGTCCGGAGTGCCGATCGTCATGCTCACCGCCAAGAGCGACACCGTAGATGTGGTGGTGGGGCTGGAGTCCGGTGCCGACGACTACATCGTCAAGCCGTTCAAGCCCAAGGAGCTCGTCGCCCGTATCAGGGCGCGACTGAGGAGGTCGGAGGAGCCGGCGCCGGAACAGCTGGCAATCGGGGACCTGGTCATCGACGTGGCCGGTCATTCCGTGAAGCGGGAGGGGCAGTCCATCGCCCTGACGCCGCTCGAGTTCGACCTGCTGGTCGCGCTCGCCCGTAAGCCCTGGCAGGTGTTCACCCGCGAGGTGCTGCTGGAGCAGGTGTGGGGCTACCGCCATGCCGCCGACACCCGGCTGGTCAACGTCCATGTCCAGCGGTTGCGCTCCAAGGTCGAGAAGGACCCGGAGAGGCCGGAGATCGTCGTGACCGTTCGCGGGGTCGGCTACAAGGCCGGACCGAGCTGATATGACCCGAGGCAGCGCTGCTCCGATGCCCGGGGGGCCGGGAGTCCGTACGGGGCGGCCTGCCGGTCCTCGGCGAAGGTCGTCCGCGGTCGGACGCTTCCTGCAGGGCGGTCCCGCCCTGCGGCTCTTCGCGCGGTGGGTGCGCCGTCCGCTGCTGCCGTCGTTGCGGCTGTGGCGGCGGAACATCCAGCTGCGGGTCGTCGTCGGCTCGCTGCTGATGTCGCTCGGCGTGGTGCTGCTGCTCGGCTTCGTCGTGATGTGGCAGGTGCGCAACGGCCTGCTCGACGCGAAGCAGGAGGCCGCCCAGAGTCAGGCGGCCGGCGGGTTCGACGTGGCGGAGGAGAAGGCCCGTACGGTCGCGGGAACGGGCGCCGGCGACGGCGCCCAGGCCAGGGCAGCCGCGCGGAACTCCACGAACTGGAGGACCGAGCTGGTGGAGCAGCTAGCCAGTGGCGGCCGGCAGGCCTTCCACGTCGTGGCGCTCAGCGCCAACTCCGACGACGAGAGCTCCAGCAATCGCGGCCCGCGTGCGTCGGGTGGCGTGAACCAGAGTGCGAGCGTCCCGCAGAAGCTGCGGGACGAGATCGACCAGGGGACCGGGAAGGCGTACAAGGCCTTCGTACGGATCACCTACACGGACGCGCAGGACCCCGAGCCGGGGCTGGTCATCGGCAAGCAGCTGAACGACAACAGCGGCCAGCCGTATCAGCTCTACTACCTCTTCCCGCTGACGCAGGAGGAGGAGTCGCTCAGCCTGGTGAAGACCACGCTCGCCACCGCGGGAGTGTTCGTCGTCGTGCTGTTCGGCGGCATCGCGTGGCTGGTCGTGCGGCAGGTCGTCACGCCGGTGCGCATGGCCGCCGGGGTCGCCGAGCGGCTGTCCGCCGGCCGGCTCCAGGAGCGCATGAAGGTCACCGGCGAGGACGACATCGCGCGCCTCGGCGAGGCCTTCAACAAGATGGCCCAGAACTTGCAGGTCAAGATCCAGCAGCTGGAGGAGCTCTCGCGGCTCCAGCGGCGCTTCGTCTCGGACGTCTCGCACGAGCTGCGTACGCCGCTGACGACCGTCCGGATGGCCGCCGACGTCATCCACGAGGCGCGTGCCGACTTCGACCCGGTGACGGCGCGCTCCGCCGAGCTGCTCGCCGGACAGCTCGACCGCTTCGAGTCGCTGCTCGCCGACCTGCTGGAGATCAGCAGGTTCGACGCCGGGGCGGCGGCGCTGGAAGCGGAGCCGATAGACCTGCGTGAGGTCGTACGCCGGGTCATCGAGGGCGCCGAGCCGCTGGCCGAGCGCAAGGGCACCCGGATACGGGTGACCGGCGACGAGCAGCCGGTCGTCGCCGAGGCCGACGCCCGGCGGGTGGAGCGCGTGCTGCGCAACCTCGTGGTCAACGCCGTGGAGCACGGTGAGGGCCGGGACGTCGTGGTCCGGCTGGGCGCCGCAGGCGGCGCTGTCGCGGTGGCGGTGCGGGACTACGGCGTGGGTCTCAAGCCCGGCGAGGCGACCCGCGTCTTCAACCGCTTCTGGCGGGCCGATCCGGCGCGTGCGCGCACCACGGGCGGTACGGGCCTCGGCCTGTCCATCGCCGTGGAGGACGCGCGGCTGCACGGCGGCTGGCTGCAGGCGTGGGGGGAGCCGGGCGGCGGGTCGCAGTTCCGGCTGACCCTGCCGCGTACGGCGGACGAGTCGCTGCGCGGTTCGCCGATCCCGCTGGAGCCCGAGGATTCGCGGCGCTCGCGCGAGCGTGCGGCGGCGGACAGCAGGGTCATGGGGGCCGGACCGGGCGGCGGCGCCAACCGGCTCGCGACGGTGCCGGCCCAGCCGAGGGCCGAACGGTCGGCGCTGCCCGTGCCGCCCCGCACGGCTCCGGCGGCCGATCCGACGGCGTTGCCGGGCAGCGGTGCCCGGGTGGTGGCGCGTCCGGCGGGCGACGGGGACGGTAAATCGCAGGCGGAGCGGAAGGACAGCACGCGTGGGCACTGAGCGAGGGCGCGGCGGCCGGTGGAGGGTGCCGCGGACGACAGTGCTGCTGGGATGCGCCGGGCTGCTGCTGACGGGCTGCGCGTCGATGCCGGACAGCGGCGACGTGGAGGCCGTGGAGGCGTCCCCGCGCGGCGACTCCCAGGTGCGCGTGTACGGGATGGCGCCGAGGAAGGGGGCGCAGCCCAACGAGATCGTCGAGGGTTTCCTGGAGGCGATGACGGGGGACGACCCCCAGTTCGCCACGGCGCGCAAGTACCTGACGAAGAAGGCTTCCAAGGCGTGGGACCCCACGCAGGTCACGGTGCTCGACGACGGCCCGGTGCCTCAGGACCAGCGGGCGAACGACCGCGAGGGCGGGGCGTACACGTACGCGCTGACCGGCAAGAAGGTCGCCGAGGTGAACGAGCAGCGCTCGTACCAGCCGGTCAGCAGCTCGTACCACGAGACGCTCCATCTCACCCGGCAGGACGGCCGGGACGGCAAGGAGTGGCGCATCGACGGGCTGCCGCAGGGCCTGGTGCTCGGTGAGTCGGACTTCGAGCGCATCTATCGCTCCGTCAACAAGTACTACTTCGCTTCCGGTACGTTGTCGGAGCGGACCGGCGCGGCCCATCCGTGGCTGGTCGCCGACCCGGTGTACGTGCGCAAGCGCATGGACCCGCAGACGCAGATGGACCAGGTGACACAGACGGTCGAGGCGCTGCTGAGCGGCCCGACGAACTGGCTGAAACCGGTGGTCGGTTCCAGCTTCCCCACCGGTACGGCGCTGAAGCTGGAGGAGGGCGCCAAGTCGCTGGCGTTCGACGACCGCAACGCCCTGAAGGTGCCGCTCAACGACAAGGCGTCCAACGTCGGGCAGAAGCGGTGCCGGGAGATGGCCGCCCAACTGCTGTTCACCCTGCGTGACCTGACGTCGTACCGGATCGGGCAGGTGGAGCTCCAGCGGTCGGACGGCTCGACGCTGTGCGTGCTCGGGGGCGACCAGGCGGAAGACTTCGCTCCGGAACGGGCTTCCGGCAGCCCGGACTACCAGTACTTCCTCGACACGAAGCAGCGCCTGGTACGGATGGTGGGGAGCACCGAGAACATCGGGGACGACGAGGAGGCCGAGCCGGTGCCGGGCCCGCTCGGAAGTGGCGAGTGGCGCCTGAGCGCTGTCGCGGTGGCGCGCAAGGAACGGCACGCCGCGGGGGTCTCGCAGGACGCGCGAGCGCTGTACGTGGCGTCCGTCGTCTCGGAAGGCGAGCCGCGGGAGCCGGCTGTCACCAGCAGCGGCAAGGGGGAGAAGGACCGCCTCTCGGCGCCGAGCTGGGACGGGCGGGGCGACCTGTGGGTGGCGGACCGCGACCCGCGCCAGCCGAGGCTCCTGCGGCTCGCGGGCGGCGCGGGCGAGGCGAAGGAGGTCAAGGTCGTCGACGGCCTCGACGGCGCGCGCATCGAGGCTCTGAAGGTGTCGGCGGATGGCGTACGGATCGCCCTGCTCGTGACGGAGGACGGCCGGACGACCCTGAAACTCGGCCGGATCGAGCGGCGCGGGCCCGAGGACGATGCGGAGGTGTCCGTCACCGATCTGCGGCCCATCGCGCCGCAGATGGAGGAGGTGACGGCCGTTTCCTGGGCCGGCCGCAGCCGCCTCGTGGTCGTCGGCCGGGAGTCCGGCGGGGTCCAGCAGTTGCGGTACCTGCAGACGGACGGCTCGACGTCGGACGCCCAGTCGGTGCCGGGAGCAAACCAGGTGACGACCGTCGCCTCGGCGGACGACGACCGGCTGCCGCTGCTGGCGCACTCGCTGGAGGACGGCATCGTGCGGCTGCCGCCCGGCGCGAACTGGAAGACCGTGGCCAGCAAGGGATCGTCACCGGTCTATCCCGGATAGTCCGGGCAGTCGGCGCCCGCCGCCGCTCGGGGTGGCTGTTCTCCGCTGCCGCGCGCTGTCCCCGTTCTAGCGTGCCGCGTGCCGTGCGGGTGCTCCGCAGCACCCGCGGCGTGCCGTTCCTCGCTGCCGAACCGGGTTTTCCACAGGGCTGGTTGCGGCCCGCGTGATCGTCCACTGTGGGAGGCGTGCGCGGACGATGGCGGAAAACGGGGCGGGAGCTCGCGGGTCTGGTGCTGCCCGTCGCGTGCGGCGGTTGCGGCCGACCGCGCACCGTGCTGTGCGAAGAGTGCGGCCGGGCGCTGTACGGCGCGGGGGCGCGCCGGGTGCGCCCGTGCCCGGAGCCGCCGGGGCTCCCCGTGGTCCATGCCGTCGCTCCGTACGAGGACGCGGTACGGGCGGTGCTGCTCGGCCACAAAGAGCGGGGCGCACTGGGG
>NZ_VBVX01000256.1 GCF_005981925.1 Streptomyces albidochromogenes | reverse complement strand
CCAGGGGGGTGCGGGGGGCGTCGCCGCGGCGGTCCTCGACCAACCGTCCGTCGCGCATGACCACCCGGCGCGGCATCCGGGCGGCGAGCTCCGTGTCGTGGGTGATGACGACGACGGTGGTGCCGTCGGCGTTGAGTTCCCGCAGCAGCTCCACGACGCGCGCCCCCGACGCGGTGTCGAGCGATCCCGTGGGTTCGTCGGCGAGCAGCAGTGAGGGCCGGCCGGCCACCGCGCGGGCCAGGGCGACGCGCTGGCGCTCGCCGCCGGACAGCTCGTGCGGGCGGTGCCGCAGCCGGTGGCCGAGGCCGACCCGGCGCAGGCTCTCGGCGGCGGCCGCCGTCCTGGCCCGCCGGGACAGTCCGGCGTACAGCAGCCCTTCGGCCACGTTGTCGAGCGCGCTCACTCCCTGGGTGAGGAAGAACTGCTGGAAGACGAAGCCGATGTGCTCCGCCCGCAGCGCCGACAGCTGGCGGTCGGACAGCCGCTCCACGGGGTACCCGGCGATCCGCACCCGGCCGCCGGTCGGGCGGTCGAGGGTGCCGATGAGGTTGAGCAGGGTGGACTTGCCCGATCCGGAGGGCCCGACCACGGCGAGGAGTTCGCCGGGCCGGACCCGCAGGGAGAGAGCGCGTACGGCGTGCACGGGCGGGGCGCCGGGGTAGCTGCGGGTCACTTCGGTGAGCTCGACGACGGGGTCGGCGTCCGGTGGCCCCGGTTCGGCGGCGGGCGCGTCCGGGGCCTGGCCGGCGGCGCTCACAGCGCGGGTGTCCCGACCTTGAGGCCCTCGGTGATGCCGGCGCCCGACACCTCGACGCGTCCCCCGCTGAACAGTCCCGTGGTGACCGGCACGATGCGGTCGGGGTCTTCGGGGCCGTCGCCGACGACCTGGACGCCGTATCCGCCCTCGCGCAGCGCGAGCAGCGCGGCGACGGGCACGGACAGGACGTCGCGGTGCCGTTCGTTCTCGGCCTCGACGCGGACCGGTGCGTACGTCAGCGGTCCGGCGGCCTTCTGGTCGGCGAGCGCGATCCGCACGGTGACCGTGCGGTCGCCGTCGCCGGGGTCCTGCCCGCCGCCTCCGCCGTCGCCGTCGCCCTTGTCCCCCTCGTCGTCGCCACCGCCGACGACGGTGCCGACCGAGGTGACCTTGCCGGTGACCGGTTCGTCGCGTCCGGGGACGGTGACGGCCACCTTCTTGCCCACCGGCAGCAGGCGCTGCTGGGACATCGTGGCCTTCACCGTCACGGTGCGTTCGGCCCTGGTCGTGGCCAGGACGGGGCTGCCGGCCCGGGCCTCGTCGCCGGGCTTGCGGTCGGCCTCCCCGGCCCGCACGGACTGCGGGGCGAACAGGACGCGGCCGAGTTCCAGCCGTCCGGTGCGCGGCAGTCCGAGGTCCCGCTGCCAGCGCTTCACCGCGTACGCCGTGTACGCCGTGTAGGTCTCGTCCACGGTGAAGCCGGTGTGGCCGAGGGCGACGAGGTTCTCCTCCAGCTGGCGTACGTCGCCGCCGTCGGACATCCCGGGTGCGAAGGCACGGTAGGCGGGGATCCCTCCGTACAGCAGCACGACGGGCTTCTCGTCGAGGCGGTAGAGGACGCCGCCTCGGGAGACCGTGGCCCCGGGGCGGGCGGTCCAGGTCACGGTGCCGGCCAGGCGGTTGGGCAGGTACACGTCGTCCGCGTACTCCAGCGTCCCGTCCAGGGTCTCCTCGGCCGTCAGATCGCCGCGGGTCACCGGCGCGGTGGCGGCGGACGGCGGGAGTTTCGGCGGAGGCACGCCGTCGGCGCGGTCGCGGACCACGACGACCGCCGCCGCGCCGGCGGTCAGCACGATCACGCACGAGACGAGGAGCCTGCGGGCGCGGCGGGGGCGCGGCGGGAGGTCCTCGGGTTCGCTCACGGCCGGGGTCCCGGTCGTCGGCCGGCTCTCGGTCACCGTCCCGCACCCGGCACCGGGCCGGCTTCCTTGTAGCACTCCTTCGACGCCTTCTCGTGGGCCGCCCGCTCGTCCTCCGCGACGTTCCCGATCTTGAAGCCCTTGTCGCGCAGGCAGCGTTCGACCTTGAGCCGCCACACCTTCTGCTCCTCGGTCTCCTTGCCGCCGCCGGCCGCCCCGCCGCCGCCGCTGCCGCCCGCGTCCATGTACTGCTTGCAGGCGTTCTGGGCCTTGCTGATCTTGGCCTGGTCCTGGTTGTCCGTGACCTGGATAGAGACGTTGCCGTTGGTCTCCGGATCGTCGACCTCGATGTCGTTCTCGCGCAGACAGCGCACGAACTTGAGAACGCCGGCGTCCGGATCGCCGGCGCCGGGCTTTTCGGCCGTGCTGCCGGCCGACGGCTTCTTGCCGCCGGCGGACGGCACATCGCTTTTCTCGCCGGAACCGCATCCCGTCAGCAGGGCGAACGGCAGCAGTACCGCGACAGAAGAAACGCCCAACCGGCTTAAAGGTTGCATCTTCAACGTGAGCTCCTCGTCGAATTCGGGTGTGCGTCATGAATAGCAAGCCGCCTCGGAGAGATCGCTGAGAGAATTATGAGATTCACCTGAGAACAACGGGAACAGATCATTCCCCAATGCGCCGGCGGATCGCACACAGGAAAAGCCGAATCCCGGACTGTCGGAACAGTCCGGGATCCGGCCCTCTTCAACCGGGCCGCTGTGCGGCGCCGGGCGGCGGAGGTCAGCCGCCGATCGAGCCGCCCCAGACGGCGTTGGTGCCCGCGGGGCAGGTCAGCGTGTGGTTCCAGGTGCCGTAGTAGTACGTCCCGAAGGTGTACCGGTAGCCGTTCGAGCAGTCCACGTAGACCCGGTAGCCGTTGCCGGAACAGGTCATGTAGAAGTTTCTGCCCGACCTGCTGCCGTTCCAGCAGTTGGCGTTGACGCTCACGTCACCCTCGGACGCCGCCGCGGCGCCGCCCGCCTTGCTGAGGGACTTCGTGCCCACGCCGGACTTGACCTGCCCCTTCGACGACTGCGAGGTGGAAACCGCCTGGCCGTCCCCCGTGGAAGCCGCGCTTGCGGCGGGCGCGATGCCCACCCCGGCGCCCAGCATCAGCATGGCGCCGGCCCCGACGAGACCCAGGTTTTTGCGGATCGTCATCATTTCCCCATTCAACGCGTCTTGTTGAACCGCTGCCCACTCGGAGAGCGAGCGACGCGATTCTGCTCGGGCCGCTGCGGGCATGTCAATTCTCATTTCCTTCTCATGAAGGGCGCCGCACTGCGAATGAGTCATTCCACAAAGGTCCAGGCCACGAAACGGAAGACGGCGGCGAAATGGCCTTTGCGCCGGTGGAAGAACCCGGACCGGAAATTGAACTATGCGTTCCCTATGGGATTCCTGTGAGCCGCGACCGAATACCAGCCATATCGAGGCCGGCCATGACGGAAGGACGCCCGTCACGTCTCGGCCACCACCCCGGCACACCCCGCCCCGGGGGCACCCCGCGCACCGCCGGACGGCCGGACCTGGCCGCGCCCTCTTGACAGGTCTCCGGGCCACCGTGCAACATTCCATCAGGCAGAAAATAACTTCCGCGATACGGAAGGAGCGCCGAAACCCTCATGGGCTACACGGACCAGCGCTTCGATGTGAACCTCTCGATCCTCTTCACGGAACTCCCGCTCCTCGAGCGCCCGGCGGCCGCCGCCGCGGCAGGCTTCAAGGCGGTCGAGCTGTGGTGGCCCTGGATCGAGACCCCCACCCCCGACCAGGCCGAGCTCGACGCGCTCAAGAAGGCGCTCGACGAGGCCGGCACCCAGCTGGTCGGCCTGAACTTCTACGCCGGACAGCTTCCCGGCCCGGACCGCGGCGCCCTCTCCGTGCCCGGCGAGGAGTCGGACCGCTTCCGCGCCAACATCGATGTCGCGGCGGACTTCGCCGCCTCGGTCGGCTGCAAGGCGCTCAACGCGCTCTACGGCAACCGTGTGGACGGCGTCGACCCGGCTGTCCAGGACGAACTCGCCCTGGAGAACCTGGTGGTGGCCGCCCGCGCCGCCGACCGCGTGGGCGCGATCCTTCTGATCGAGACCCTCAACAAGCCGGAGTCGCCGCTCTACCCGCTGGTGAGCGCGCCGGCCGGCATCGCGATCGTGGACAAGGTCAACGAGGCCACCGGACTCGGCAACGCCAAGTTCCTCCTCGACATCTACCACCTGTCGATGAACGGCGAGAACCTCCCCGACGTTATCGCGGAGTACGCCTCCAAGACCGGCCACGTGCAGATCGCCGACAACCCCGGCCGCGGCGCCCCCGGTACGGGCGACCTGCCGCTGGAAGAGCTGCTCGACCTGCTCAAGAACGCCGGTTACGACGGCTGGGTGGGCCTGGAGTACAAGCCCGGCGACCGCCCGAGCGCCGAAGCCTTCGGCTGGCTCTCGAACTGACCATATTTTCGCGCGTGTGATGTAGCGCGTGTGTTGAAAGAGGCACCCATCATGAGCACTCTCCCCAAGATCGGCTTCATCGGCCTCGGCATCATGGGCTCCCCCATGTCCGAGAACCTGCTGAAGGCGGGTTACGACGTCACCGGCTACACCCTGGAGCAGCCGAAGATCGACCGCCTGGTCGCCGCCGGCGGCAAGGGCGCGTCCTCGATCGCCGAGGCCGTCAAGGACGCCGACGTCATCATCACGATGGTGCCCGCCTCCCCGCAGGTCGAGGCGATCGCGTACGGCCCGGACGGCATCCTGGAGAACGCCAGGAAGGGCGCGCTCCTGATCGACATGTCCTCGATCACCCCGCAGACCTCCGTGGACCTGGGCAAGGCCGGCGCCGAGAAGGGCCTGCGCGTCCTGGACGCCCCGGTGTCCGGCGGCGAGGCCGGCGCGATCGAGGCCGTGCTGTCCATCATGGTCGGCGGTTCGCAGGAGGACTTCGACGCGGCCAAGCCGGTGCTCGAAGCGCTCGGCAAGACGATCGTCCTGTGCGGTCCGCACGGCTCGGGCCAGACGGTGAAGGCCGCCAACCAGCTGATCGTCGCGGTCAACATCCAGGCGTGCGCCGAGGCCGTGGTCTTCCTGGAGAAGTCCGGTGTGGACCTCACCGCCGCCCTCGACGTCCTCAACGGCGGACTGGCCGGCTCGACCGTCCTGACCCGCAAGAAGGACAACTTCCTCAACCGGGACTTCGCCCCCGGCTTCCGGATCGACCTGCACCACAAGGACATGGGCATCGTCACCGACGCCGCCCGCAATGTCGGTGCGGCGCTCCCCGTCGGCGCGGTCGTGGCCCAGCTGGTCGCCTCGCTGCGTGCCCAGGGTGACGGTGGCCTGGACCACTCCGCACTGCTGCGCGCCGTCGAGCGCCTCTCCGGTCAGCCCGTCCAGAGCTGACCACTCCCCCGACTTCCGGGCGGCGGCGTCGCTGACACCTGTCCTGTCGCGCCCAGGCGCCGCCGTCGCCCGGATCCATTTGTTTCGGTTCGGTCCGCGCCGATCCCTCTCTTCAACTTCAACAAACTGTTGACGTCACGCTCGGTGCGTACTTACGCTCCTCACGCCGCCAGCAGATTTCCGCAGGAAGGTCCCCATGTCGAAGCGTGTGCTCACGACCGAGTCAGGCGCCCCGGTCGCCGACAACCAGAATTCCGCCTCCGCCGGTGTCGGCGGCCCGCTCCTCCTCCAGGACCAGCACCTGCTGGAGAAGCTGGCCCGGTTCAACCGTGAGCGCATCCCGGAGCGCGTCGTCCACGCCCGCGGCTCGGGCGCGTACGGCTACTTCGAGGTGACGGACGACGTCACCGGCTTCACCCGCGCGAACTTCCTCGGCGAGGTGGGCAAGCGCACGGAGACGTTCATCCGCTTCTCCACCGTCGCGGACAACCTCGGTGGCGCGGACGCGGTCCGCGACCCGCGCGGTTTCGCGCTGAAGTTCTACACCGAAGAGGGCAACTACGACCTCGTCGGCAACAACACCCCGGTGTTCTTCATCAAGGACCCGATCAAGTTCCCCGACTTCATCCACTCCCAGAAGCGCGACCCCTTCACGGGCAAGCAGGAGCCGGACAACGTCTGGGACTTCTGGGCGCACGCCCCCGAGGCGACGCACCAGATCACCTGGCTGATGGGCGACCGCGGCATCCCCGCGTCGTACCGCCACATGAACGGCTACGGCTCGCACACCTACCAGTGGACGAACGCCGCGGGCGAGGCCTTCTTCGTCAAGTACCACTTCAAGACGAACCAGGGCATCCGCTCGCTGTCGTCCGAGCAGGCCGCCGAGCTCGTCGGCAAGGACGCCAACTCGCACCAGACGGACCTGCTCCAGGCCATCGAGCGCGGCGTCAACCCGTCCTGGACGCTGTACGTCCAGATCATGCCGGCGGCCGAGGCCCCGGACTACCGCTTCAACCCGTTCGACCTCACCAAGGTGTGGCCGCACGCGGACTACCCGCTGCAGCGCGTCGGCCGGCTGGTCCTGGACCGGAACCCGGACAACGTCTTCGCCGAGGTCGAGCAGGCCGCGTTCTCCCCGAACAACTTCGTTCCGGGCATCGGCCCCTCGCCCGACAAGATGCTCCAGGGCCGGCTCTTCGCCTACGCGGACGCCCACCGCTACCGCCTCGGTGTGAACCACACCCAGCTGCCGGTGAACGCCCCGAAGGCCACCGTGGCGGACAACTACGGCCGCGACGGCGCCATGGCGACCCGCTACGGCTCGCGCCACGACAAGAACTACGAGCCCAACTCGTACGACGGTCCCGCGCAGACCGACGCGGCGCTCTCCGCCCCGCTGGCGCTGGCCGGCTGGACCGGCACGCACGCGGCCGCCGTCCACGTCAAGGACGACGACTTCTTCCAGGCCGGTGAGCTCTACCGCCTGATGTCGGCCGAGGAGAAGTCCCGGCTGGTCGCGAACATCGCCGGCGGCCTCTCGCAGGTCACCCGCGACGACGTGATCGAGAAGAACCTCGCGCACTTCCACGCCGCGGACGCCGACTACGGCAAGCGCGTCGAGGAAGCGGTCCGCGCCCTGCGCGAGGACTAGTCACCCAGACCGCGCGGCGGGCCCGACGGGAGGTCTGGCCCACCGCGCAGTCCGTACCACCGGCCCGAATGAGGGGTGGCCGGCGTTACGGACGGAAGGTGCCGCGGCGGCGAGCGAGCCAGTGCGGTGGTCAAGGCTCAAGGAACGCCCTCCTCGACCTGAGGGGAGGACGCCCGAAAGCTCATCGCCCACCGCCGCGGAACCCCTTCCCCCCAACTCCGCCCGGCGGTGCGAACGTCCTGTCGCGCCAGTCTCGTTCCGCCGGGCGGCATCAGCTTCCCTGCCAGGGCGCGGGGTGCGTACGGACGGTCCCGTACGCACCCCGCGCCCTTCAGGTTTCCCGGCCCGTCAGCCGACCGGCACCGCCGCCTCCTCGGCCACGGGCGCGGCGACCGCGCGGACGCCGGCCGGCGCCGCGCCCACCCACCGGCCGATGGCAGTCTCGGCCGTGATGCCGGGGCCGAACCCGGCGATGAGACCGCCGGCCCCGTGCTCCACGGTCCCCTCGTCGAACAGCCGCGCCAGCGCGTCGAAGACCACCGAACTGGCAATGTTCCCGCGCTCGGTGAGCGTGGCCCGGCTGAACCGGAACATCTCCGGCGGCAGGTCGAGGTAGAAGCACAGGTCGTCCAGGATGCGCGGGCCGCCCGCGTGGACGATGAAGAAGTCCATCTCCGCGACCTCCCAGCTGTGCTGGGCGACCAGCGACTTGAGCGCCGGGGCGAGCATCTCCATGGTGCCGGGCACCCGCTTGTCGAGCATGAAGTGGAACCCGGTGTCCCGTACGGCGTAGGAGATCCAGTCCTCGGTGTTGGGCACGAGATGCGAGCCGTTGCGCTCGATGCGCATGCCGACGCCGCCCTCGCCGCGTACGACGGCCGCCGAGATCGCGTCGCCGAACAGCCCGTTGGAGAGCAGCGAGCCCACTCCCAGGTCGGCCGGCTGGTAGCACAGCGAGCAGAACTCGCAGGACACGATCAGTACGTTGGCCGTCGGATACGCCGTGCAGAAGTCGTGCGCCCGGTTGATCGCCGCACCACCGGCGGCGCAGCCGAGCTGGGCGATGGGCAGCTGTCTGGTCTCCGGCCTGAAACCCATCGAGTTGATCAGCCAGGCCGTCAGGGACGGCATCATGAAGCCGGTGCAGGAGACGTAGACGATCAGGTCGATCTCGTCGGGCTCCACCTCGGCGTGGGCGAGCGCCTGGCGTACGACGGCGGGGACGCGCGCCTTGGCCTCGGCCTCGTACAGCCGGTTGCGGACCTCGAAACCGGGGTGGCGCAGGGTGTCCTCGATCGGCTGGACGATGTGGCGGGTGCGGACACCCGTGTTCTCGATGAGGCGCAGGACGAGGCCGCGCTGCGGATGGTCCGCGTGCGTCTCGCGGGCCAGTTCCAGCGTCTGCTCCATCGTGATGACGTGGTCGGGTACGGCGACGGACGGTCGGCACAGTGTGGCCATGGTTCTTCCTTGTCTCATGCCGGGCAGCGGTACGGCCGGGCTCTCGTCACCACGGGCGGTCGTCACCACGGGTGGTCGTCACACAAGCGGTCGTCGCACGGGCGGTTCTCACGCGGGCGGTTCTCAGGCGGGCGGTTCTCACCACGCGACGGGCAGGGCGAGCGGGTGGCGCCAGATCGACGTCGTGTTCCACCGCACGTCCGACGGCTCCCCCGCGAGCCGCAGCCCGGGAAAGCGGTCGAGGAGCGTGGCGAAGACGACTTCGAGCTCCATCGCCGCGAGCGGGGCGCCGAGGCAGTGGTGCGCCCCCCAGCCGAAGGTCATGTGGGGCACGGTGGGCCGGCCGATGTCCAGCTCGTCGGGCCGGTCGAACTTCCGCTCGTCCCGGTTCGCGGTGAGGTACGAGACGTGGACGACGTCCCCGGCCCGGATCAGCACCCCGCCCAGCTCGACGTCCTCGGTGGCGATCCGCGGGATGCCGACGCCCTTGCGGAAGGGGATGAAGCGCAGCAGCTCCTCGATCGCCGCCGGGAGCGCCAAGGGGCGCGCACGCAGCGCGCCGAGCACGTCGGGGCGGGTGAGCAGGGTGTACGCGATGTTCCCGATCTCGTACGTCGTGGTGTCCTGGCCCGTGATGAGCAGCACCATCGACATGACCGCGAGTTCGTCGTCGTCGAGCAGCTCGGCGCCGTCGCGGGCGGTGGCCAGCGTGCTGATCAGGTCGTCGCCGGGCGACCTGCGCCGCTCGGAGCTGAGCTCGGCGAAGTAGCCGCGCAGGGCCGCCTTGGCGCGTACGGCGGCCTCCCGGTTCCCGGCGCTCACGTTCATCATGGTGAGGGCGTGCGCGCGGAGCGCGGGCCGGTCGTCCTCCGGGATGCCGAGGACCTCGCAGATGGTCATGAGCGGCAGGGGGGCCGCGACGTGTTCGACGAGGTCGGCGGGCGAGCCGAGGGCGGCCATCCGGTCGAGCATCAGGTCGACGACGCTCTGGGTGCGCTGCCGCATCCGCTCGACGTGGCGCGGCGCGAAGCTCTTGGCGACCAGGCTGCGCAGCCGGCTGCTGGCCGGCGGGTCCATCAGGTTGATCGACTCCGACTGCACGATCGGCTCGGGCGTCATCCGCGGGAAGTCGCGGCCCTTGACCGCGCTGCGGCTGAACCGCCGGTCGGTGGTCACCGTCCGCACGTCCTCGTAGCGCGTGACGAGCCAGGCCTCCCCTTCGCCGTACGGCATGCGGATACGGGCCACGGGGTCGGAATCCAGCATCCGCCGGAGCTGGGGGTCGAACTCGAGGGCCTCCGCGTAGTCGAAGGGGCAGCTCCATACGGTGCCGGTGGTCTCGGTCTCCACGTCGCTCCAGACGGTGTGCGGGTCGATGTCCGACACACTTCCCCAATCGGGGGGACGGTCATGTCCTCAAGCGGGTTATTTAACCGATTAGAGGGAGATTTAGAGGGAGATTCGGACTTCAGCGCGGGCACCTCGGCAGCGCCGCCCGGGACAGCGGCGGCG
>NZ_VBVX01000255.1 GCF_005981925.1 Streptomyces albidochromogenes | reverse complement strand
CAGCCCCAACGCCCGCTTCACCGTTCCGGCCGGCCAGTGCCCGATCATCGCGCCCGAGTGGGAGGACCCCAAGGGCGTGCCGATCTCGGCGATCCTCTTCGGCGGCCGCCGCGCGACCGCCGTGCCGCTGGTGACCGAGTCCTTCAACTGGCAGCACGGTGTCTTCCTCGGTGCGAACGTCGCCTCCGAGAAGACCGCCGCCGCCGAGGGCAAGGTCGGCGAGCTGCGCCGCGACCCGTTCGCCATGCTGCCGTTCTGCGGCTACAACATGGGCGACTACATGGGCCACTGGGTCAAGGTCGGCGCCGACAAGGACCAGTCCAAGCTGCCGAAGATCTACTACGTCAACTGGTTCCGCAAGAACGAGGCGGGCAAGTTCGTGTGGCCCGGCTTCGGCGAGAACAGCCGCGTGCTCAAGTGGATCGTCGAGCGCCTGGAGGGCAAGGCCGAGGGCGTCGAGACGCCCATCGGCATCCTGCCGGCGAAGGGCTCCCTGGACACCGAGGGCCTGGACCTCTCCGAGGAGGAGCTGGACTTCCTGCTCACGGTCGACAAGGAGGTCTGGCGCGAGGAGGCCGCCCTGGTCCCCGAGCACCTCAACACCTTCGGCGACCACGCCCCGAAGGAGCTGTGGGACGAGTACCACGCGCTCGTCGAGCGCCTGGGGTGATCATCCCGCGCCACTGAACTCCGCGGCCGGGCCGTCCTGACGTCCGCCCTGACCTGTGGGGTCACCGGCCCACCGCGGCACAGCCCCCCGAAGCCCCCTCACGGCTTCGGGGGGCTGTTCTTCGTGGCTGTGTTCACCGGGGGTTGTCACCGGGGTCGTTCACCGGGGTCGCTCACTCAGGGGGGCGTACGTCGTTCAGTGGCACCCGGCCCGTGCGCCGCAGGGCACGCGGGCCGGGGCCGTCAGTGGGCTCCGACGAGGCGGAGCTCTTCGAGCGCGGCCGCGTGGGCGTCCATGCGCTCGGCGGCGAGGATCGCGACCGCGGTGTCGGCGCGCGAGGCGGCGACGACCAGCGCGCGGCCCGCGAGCTCGTGGGCGCGGCGGTGCAGTGCGATCGTGGCCGCGTGCGTGAGGCCGGCGTGCCGGGCCGGCGGGGCGCCCCGCAACCGGGCGATCTGGGTGGCGATACGGTCGGCCGCCGCGCCGAGCCCCAGCTCGTCGGTGACCGCGAGGAGCGCCGCCAGGTGCCCGGCGAGCTGGATGTCCAGCTCCTCCTCACGGGAACGGTGGGGGAAGTCGGCCCGGTCGGCGGCCATGCGGTGCACCGACTTGCTGCGGATCGGCTCGTACATGGGATGGCCTCCTGCCAGGATCAGGACACCAGCCTACATTAGATTCTGTCTAAAGTTGAGTCGGGTCGAGCCGTGCGGGCCCCGTGTCCCGCCGGCCCCGCCTACGGCTGTCCGTATCCGTCCAGGAAGGTGCCGATGCGCGTCACCGCGTCCGCCAGCTCCTCCACCGCCGGAAGGGTCACGATGCGGAAGTGGTCGGGCTCGGGCCAGTTGAAGCCCGTACCGTGCACGACCATGATCTTCTCGGCGCGCAGCAGGTCGAGCACCATCTCCCGGTCGTCCTTGATGGGGTAGACCTTGGGGTCCAGGCGGGGGAAGAGGTACAGCGCGCCCTTGGGCTTCACGCAGGTGACGCCCGGGATCTGGGTGAGCAGCTCGTACGCCGTGTTCCGCTGCTCCAGGATGCGGCCGCCCGGCAGCACCAGGTCCTCGATCGACTGCCGCCCGCCGAGCGCCGTCGCCACCGCGTGCTGCGACGGCATATTGGCGCACAGGCGCATGTTGGCGAGGATCGTGAGCCCCTCGATGTACGACGAGGCGTGCGCCTTCGGGCCGCAGACCGCCAGCCAGCCGCTGCGGTAGCCGGCGACGCGGTAGTTCTTCGACAGGCCGTTGAAGGTGAGGGTGAGCAGGTCGGGCGCGATGGCGGCGGTCGGGGTGTGCGTGGCGCCGTCGTACAGGATCCGGTCGTAGATCTCGTCGGAGCAGACGATCAGGTTGTGGCGGCGGGCGATCTCGGTCAGGCCGCGCAGCATCTCGTCGTCGTACACGGCACCCGTCGGATTGTTCGGGTTGATGACGACGATGGCCCTGGTGCGGTCGGTGATCTTGCGCTCGATGTCGGCGAGGTCCGGCATCCAGTCGGACTGCTCGTCGCAGCGGTAGTGCACGGCCGTGCCGCCCGCCAGCGAGACGGAGGCGGTCCACAGGGGGTAGTCCGGCGCGGGGACGAGCACCTCGTCGCCGTCGTCGAGCAGGGCCTGCATCGACATCTGGATCAGCTCGGAGACGCCGTTGCCCAGGTAGACGTCCTCGACGTCGAGCTCGATGCCCTTGGTCTCGTAGTGCTGCACCACCGCGCGCCGGGCCGCCAGCAGGCCCTTCGCGTCGCCGTAACCGTGCGCGCCCGCGAGATTGCGGAGGATGTCCTCCAGGATCTCGGGCGGACACTCGAAACCGAACGCCGCCGGATTGCCGGTGTTGAGCTTGAGGATGCGGTGACCCGCCGCTTCGAGCCGCATCGCCTCCTCGAGCACGGGGCCGCGGATTTCGTAACAGACGTTTGCGAGCTTCGTCGACTGGATCACCTGCATGCTGGCCACCTTACGGGTGCATAACGGGACCCGCTTCGTGTTTTTGGCCACGCGGATGCAAGGCCCCTCTCGCGCCGGGCCGTGCTCGCCGCCGGAATCGCCGCACCGGCGGGCGGCCGGCGGACAAGGACGGCGCCGCGCTCCACGGCCCGGTCATCGGCCGCACCTGCCGCTCGTCGCCGGCGCGCGGCGCCGCCGAGCCGGTGCGCCATCCGGGCGTTCCCCCGTGTCCGCCGGCCGTTTCGACGGCTCGGATAGGTTGACCGGTCATGGGGACGCTGAGTGCTGCCGGGTACCGCCGGCTGGGTGCCGTCGGGTCGCTCGCGGCAGCCGCGGGCGGCCTCGCCGCCGGGAGGCTGCCGGCACGCGACCCGTGGGGGCTGTGGGTCCCGCACGGTTCCACTACGACCGTGGCGGCGGCGGTCCTCGCGTACCTGGGCCTGACGCTCCTGGTCGTGTGCTGGTGGCAGTACGGGCGGCTCGTCGCCCGGGGCGCGGCGGGCGGCGTGCGCGACGCCCTGGTCACGCTGGTCTGGTGGGCGGCCCCACTGGTACTCGCCCCGCCGCTGCACAGCGCCGACGTCTACAGCTACATAGCCCAGGGGGCGATGGTCGTCGAGGGCCACGACGTCTACACGTCCGGCCCCTCGGTCATCGGCCCGGACGAACTGGGAGCCGACGCCGCCGCCAGCAGTGGCGCCCAGTGGATGAACAGCCCGGCGCCGTACGGTCCCGTCTTCCTCGTCCTCGCCAAGTGGGTCGCGCTCGCGACGGACGGCCGGATCGTCCCCGCTGTGCTGGGGATGCGGCTCGTCGCCCTCGCCGCGCTCGCCCTGATCGTCTGGGCGACGCTCCGGATCGCCCGCGAGCGCGGCGCCGACCGGACCGGCGCGCTGTGGCTCGGAGCCCTCAACCCCCTGCTGCTGATCCACGTCGTCGGCGGCATGCACAACGACGGTCTGATGATCGCCCTCATGCTGACGGGCCTGGTGTTCGCGCTGCGCGGCCGCTGGATCCTCGGCAGCGCGGTCGTCGCGCTGGCCATGATGGTCAAGTCGCCGGCCGCCGTCGCCCTGCTCTTCGTCGGCATCCTCGTCGTACGGCGGACCTCCGGCCCCCTCCCGCGGCGCCTCGCCAAGGCGTTCGCCGTCCCCGCGCTGGTGGCCGGGGCGGTCGCCGTGGCCGCCACCCTGCTCAGCGGCACCGGCTTCGGCTGGCTGCACACGCAGAGCGTCGCCGGAACCATCCACACCGCCCTCTCCGCCACGAGCGACATCGGCCTGGGCCTGGGCGAGCTGACCCACTCGGTCCTCGGCTGGGACCCCGAGCCGGTCAAACGCGCCGTCCAGACCCTGGGCCTCGCCCTCGCCCTCGCCGTGATCGGTTACGCCGCCCTGGCGACCTTCCGCGGCGTGCGGCCCTGGCGCGGCGACCGGCCGCCGCACCCGGTCCACGCCCTGGGCGTCGCACTGGTGGCGCTGGTGGTCCTCTCGCCGATGGTGCAGCCGTGGTACCTGCTCTGGGGCACGGCGGTCGTCTCCGCCACCGCCTGGAACGGCAGGCTCGGCCGCGCCCTGTCGGTGCTGACGGCCGCCCTCGTCTACGAGACGCACCCCACGGGCAGCACCCCGGGGTACGGCTTCTTCCTCGCGGGCGTCGTGTGCGTGCTGGGCACGGTCCTGCTGCTGCGCGAGCGGCGCGGTGCGTGGCCGTGGGAGTGGGTCCCGCAGGCGGACGGGGCCCGGCGTTCCGGCGTACCCGTGAGCGGGACCGTACGACGGCCGTCCGCGCCCCTCGCGCTGCCGTCGATGAGGACGCCCGGCGAGCCGGTCGGCGGACCGGACGGCGAGCCGCAGCGGCCGGCCCCGGTCCGCTAGCGGGCGGCCGGCCGGGTCGGCGCGGACCCCGTCAGGCCGTACGCCGTACCGACCGCCCCGCGAGGACGTCCGTGCGCCTGCCGTCCTCGATCACGAACCGGCCGTCGATCAGGACGTGCGGGATGCCGGCCGGCAGCGTGCGCGGGGCCTCGAACGTGGAGCCCGCCGCCACCGTGTCCGGGTCGAAGAGCACGAGGTCGGCGCGGTGGCCCTCCCGTACGAGCCCCCGGTCCGGCAGCCGCAGGCGGGCCGCCGGGCGCGAGGTGAGGTGGGCGACGCACTCCTCCAGGGAGAGGACCCCCAGGTCGCGGGCGTAGTGGCCCAGGTAGTGGGGGAAGGTGCCGTACGCGCGCGGATGCGGCTTGTCGCCCTGGAGGATGCCGTCGCTGCCGCCGGTGTGAACGCGGTGGCGCATGATCGCACGGACGTTCTCCTCGTGGCCGACGTGCTGGAGGATCGTCGAGCCGAGGTTGTCGTCGATCAGCAGGCGCCGTGCGGTGACCCACGGTTCCTCGCCGCGCCGGGCGGCGGACTCGGCGATCGTCCTGCCCACCCAGTCCGCGAGGCCGGGGTCGCTGACGCCCGAGATCTCGATGGTCTCCCACTCGATGGGGACACCGTGGCAGCCGTCCGCGCCGACGACCTCCATGTGGTGCCGGATCCGCTCGGCGCTCTCGTCGTCCCGCAGGCGGGCCAGGACCGCCTCCGGGCCGCCCTCGCCCGCCCAGCTCGGCAGCATCGCGACGAGCGTCGTGCAGCCGGGCGTGTACGGGTAGGTGTCGAGGGAGATGTCCGCGCCCTCGTCGAGCGCCTTGTCGAGGAGCCCGAGGAGATCGGGCGCCCTGCCCTTGTTGACGCCGAAGTTCATGGTGGCGTGGGCCAGATGCAGCGCGCAGCCCGCGTCGCGGGTGAGGGTCACCATCTCCTCGTACGCCGCGAGGGCGCCGGCGCCGTACGAGCGGTGGTGCGGGCAGTAGTAGCCGTCGTACGCCGCCACCACGCGGCACAGTTCGGTGAGTTCGGCGTCGGTGGCGTACATCCCGGGGGTGTACGTCAGGCCGGACGACATGCCGACGGCGCCCTGCTCCAGACCCTCGGCGACGAGCTGCTTCATGCGGGTGACTTCGGCGGGGGTCGCGGGGCGGTCGTCCCAGCCGGTCGCGTACATGCGGACGGTGCCCTGCGGGACGAGGTACGCGGCGTTGACGGCGATGCCCCGGTCGAGCCGGTCGAGGTACTCGCCGACGGTCCGCCAGTCGAAGTCGACGCTCGTGTCCCCGGGCGCACCGCCGTTCCAGCCGGTGATGGCCCTGCGGACCTCGGTCAGGGTGCGGTCGTCGACCGGGGCGTACGACAGTCCGTCCTGGCCGAGGACTTCGAGGGTCACGCCCTGGGCGGCCTTGGCGCTGTGGTCGGGGTCGCGAAGGAGGGCGAGGTCGCTGTGCGCGTGCATGTCGATGAACCCGGGGCAGAGCGCGAGGCCGTCCGCCCGCAGCATGCGGCGCGCGGAGAGCCGCGGGCCGCCGTCGCCCTCCCGGCGTATCGCGGTGACGCGCCCGCCGTCCAGGGCGACATCGGCCCGGTAGGACGCACCGCCGGTGCCGTCGATGACGCGCGCGTCGTGGATGACGAGGTCCATGGCCTGCCTGCCTCTCGAAGTGGCTGCTGAGTCGCGTCGCCGCCGCGCGGGGCCTTCGGGGCCCCGCGCCCTGGACCGCGGCGTACGGGCGGGGCTAGAAGAACGTACGGACGTAGTCCGTGACCGTGCCGTCCGCCTCGACCAGGGGGATCAGCTGCCACTTGTCGAACGACGTGCAGGGGTGCGAAAGGCCCAGCCCCAGCCAGTCGCCGACCTCCAGATCCGCCTCCGGCTCCGTACGCACCCAGCCGTGCTGGTCCGACAGGCCCGTGACCGTGATGCCCGACGCCGCGCGGATCTCGCCCGTACCGGCGTCCCGCACCGCCTGCGCCTCCGGCAGATCCAGGTCGTACGC
The DNA here is from genome assembly GCF_005981925.1 of Streptomyces albidochromogenes. GTDB lineage: Bacteria > Actinomycetota > Actinomycetes > Streptomycetales > Streptomycetaceae > Streptomyces > Streptomyces albidochromogenes. Next base: position 3,495 of record NZ_VBVX01000255.1, on the reverse strand, counting down.
CGCGTCCCGCTTGCCCGCGTTCACGAACGCCTGCCGCGGGGTCGGCCGGGAGACGACCTGCGCCCACAGACGGAACGCCGGCTGGAGCGCGCCCTCCTCCGCGACCCGGTTGAACGGCGTGAGGCGGCGGTAGTGGCCGTCGTCGTGCGAGACGTACGCCCCGGACCGGAGCAGCTTGAGCACCGGCAGCGACAGCTCCGGAATCCCCGCGAACACGTCCGCCACCGCGTCGAACCAGGCGCTGCCACCCGCGCTGATCACGATCTGCGCGCAGTGGGCGAACCGGCCCGCCTTGTCGAAGTCCACCGCGAGGGAGACCAGTTCGCCCACCCACGCGCGGACCCTCGCGCCGTCCGCCCGGGGGACCTCGCCCTCGTACCCGGCCACGCCCACCAGCCGCAGCGTCGACGTGGCCGCGACCGCGTCCGCGACCGCCGCGCACTCGGCGGCCGACCGGGCGCCGGTACGGGCCCCCTCGCCGGCGCCGAGTTCGACGACCACGTCCACCGGGCGCGAGGCGGCGGCCGCCCGCAGCGCCTCGTCCATCAGCTCGACGCCGCGCACGGAGTCGACGTAGCAGATGAACCGGAAGCCGGGGTCCGCGTCCAGCTCCGAGGCCACCCAGCGCAGCGCCACCGCGTCGACGACCTCGTTGGCGAGGAACACGTTCTGGATGCCGTACGCCCGGTACACGCGCGCCTGGTGCGGCACGGCGGCGGTGATGCCCCACGCCCCGCGCTCCAGCTGGCGCGCGAAGAGCTGCGGCGACATCGACGTCTTGCCGTGCGGGGCGAACGCGAGGCCGTGGCGCTCGGCGTACGTCTCCAGCAGGGCGAGGTTGTGCTCGACCGACTCGGCGGAGAGGGCGAGGACGGGGGTGGTGAACCCGCCCGTGAACAGGTTGCGCCGCTCGGCGGCGAGTTCACCGACCGTCAGCCCCTCGGCGTCCGGCGGCAGCGCCTTGAAGCGGTGGTCCACCCGCTCGCCGGCGAGCGCCGCGAGGGCCTCCTGTGCCGCGCGGCCCGCGACGGCCTCGTGGTCCGCGTCTCGTCCGACCGGGTTGTCGACGGCCATACCGGGCTCCTCACACGTCGTGTTGCAGGATGTGCAACGACCATTGCGCATATCGCTGGACGCTGTCTAACATCCGAGCCGATGCAGGGTCAATGGTGAGGAGCTCGATCGTGACCGCGCCCGCGGACGAAGCAGTAGGACGAAACGAAGACGCCGCCGCGGTGGACGTGGTCTGCCTCGGCGAGTCCATGGTGACGTTCCTGCCCTCCCGGCCCGGCCGCCTCGCCGACGTACCCTCCTTCGGCCGAGGCATCGGCGGCGCCGAGTCCAACGTCGCCTGCGCGCTGGCCGCCGCCGGCCACCGCACGCGGTGGGTGGGCCGGGTCGGCGCGGACGGCTTCGGCGACCACCTGGTCGACACCATCGCCGGGTACGGAGTCGACACCTCCGCCGTCCGGCGCGACCCGCACCGCCCCACCGGCGTCTACTTCCGTACGGCCGACGACCGCGACGCCGACGGCTTCGAGGTCGTCTACTACCGCGCCGGGTCCGCCGCCTCCGCGATGTCCCCGCTCACCGTGCCGCTCGACGACCTCGCCGCGGGCCGCGTCCTGCACCTGTCCGGAATCACGGCGGCGCTGTCCGCCGACTGCCTCGCCCTGATGCGCACGCTGACCGCGCGGCGCGCCGGCCGCCCCCTGGTCTCCTTCGACGTCAACCACCGCGCCGCCCTGTGGCGCGGCCCGGACGGCCCCCGGGTCCTGCTCGACCTCGCGCGCGGCGCGGACCTCGTCTTCGTCGGCGAGGACGAGGCGCTGACCGCGTGGGGCGTACGGGGCGGGGCCGCGATCCGCGCGACGCTCCCGCAACCCGAGACCCTGGTGGTCAAGCAGGGCGCGGCGGGCGCGACGGTCTACACCCGCACCGCCCACGGCAGCGACACCGTCACCACCGTCCCCGCACCGCGCGTCGACGTCGTCGCCCCCGTCGGCGCCGGCGACGCCTTCGCCGCCGGGTTCCTCTCCGCGACCCTGCGCCACCTGCCCGTACGCGACCGGCTCCGGCACGGCCACCTCATGGCCGCGGCGGCCCTCACCGTCCCCGGCGACCTCGGCACGCCCCCGTCCCGCGCGCACGCCGACCGCCTCGCCGCCCTGGCCCCACCAGCCTGGGGGAGACTTCGACTCGGCCCCGGCTGGACCGCAGCGAGTGAAACGGCCGGAGCAGCACCAGCGACCGGAGCAGGGGGCCCAGCACCCGCACAGGGCGCCCACGACCAGGAGGAACGTACGCCATGAGCCAGACCGTCGACCGAGCGCTGAGCATCCTGCCGCTGCTCGCGCAGGGACCGGCCGACCTCGGCCAGGTCGCCGACCGCCTCGGCGTGCACAAGTCCACCGCCCTGCGCCTCCTGCGCACCCTCCACGAGCACGGCCTCGTCTACCGGCAGCAGGACCAGCGCTACCGTCTCGGCGCCCGCCTCTTCGCGCTGGCCCAGGAGGCCGTCGAGAACCTCGACGTGCGCGAGATCGCCCACCCGCACCTCGCCGCCCTGAACAACGCCTGCGGGCACACCGTCCACCTCGCCGTGTACGAGGAGAACGAGGTCGAGGTCCTCTACATCGACAAGGTCGAGAGCCGCTACCCCGTCCGCATGTACTCGCGCATCGGCAAGCCCGTCGCGATCACCGTCGCCGCCGTCGCGAAACTGCTGCTCGCCGACCTCCCCGAGGCCGAACGCCGCACCATCGCGGAGAAGCTCGACTACCCCGCCTACACCTCCCGTTCGACGCCGAACGCCGCCGCGTTCCTCAAGGAACTCGCGCTCGTACGCGAACAGGGCTGGGCCACCGACCTCGGCGGCCACGAGGAGTCCATCAACTGCGTCGCGGCCCCCATCCGCGGCGCGGACGGCCGGGTCGTCGCCGCCATGTCGGTGTCCGCGCCGAACGTCGTCGTCACCGCCGAGGAACTCCTCACCCTCCTGCCGCTGGTACGCCGCACCGCCGACGCCATCAGCCGGGAGTACTCAGGCAACACACCCCCTAAGGAAGCAAGCGCATGAGCGAGAAGACCGCCATCACCCCGCCGACCCACACCGCCCCGCCCGCCAAGTTCTCCCACGGCGTACGCAAGGGCAACATCCTCCAGGTCGCCGGACAGGTCGGCTTCCTGCCGGCCGTGGAGGGCCGGGCGCCCACTCCGGCGGGCCCGACCCTGCGCGAGCAGACCCTCCAGACCTTCGCCAACGTCAAGGCGATCCTGGAGGAGGGCGGCGCGAGCTGGGACGACGTCATGATGATGCGCGTCTACCTCACCGACACCGGCCACTTCGCCGAGATGAACGAGATCTACAACGCGTACTTCGAGGAGCAGGGCCTCAAGGAGGCCCCCGCCGCCCGTACGACCGTCTACGTCGGCCTCCCGGCCGGACTCCTCATCGAGATCGACGCGCTCGCCGTCCTGAGCTGACGCCCGTCC
>NZ_VBVX01000254.1 GCF_005981925.1 Streptomyces albidochromogenes | reverse complement strand
GGAAGGAAGGGGCGAGCAGGCGAGGGAGGGCGGAGCCGGTAACGGAAGAGCTGGGGTCCATGGCGCTTCCAGCGTAGGGCTCCGGCGCCGTCGCTCCGTCAACCAAAGGATTGATGTCGGGGTGATCCGCGGTGCGATGTCCCCGCCCGTCCGGGCGGCCAGGCTGGGGCCATGTTCGTCGCATGGAGAGATCTTCGGTTCGCCGGGGGCCGGTTCGCGCTCATGGGTACGGTCGTCGTGCTGATCACGCTGCTCGTCGGCCTGCTGTCCGGCCTCACCGCCGGCCTGGCCAGGGACAACACCTCGGCCATCACCTCGCTCACCGCCGACCGGCTGGCCTTCGGCCGGCCGCCCGAGGGACAGCGGGTGTCGTTCGCCGACTCCTCGCTGACCGAGGACGCCTGGCGCGCCTGGGCCCGGCAGCCGGGTGTCACCGCCGCCGAACCGCTCGGCATCCGGACCACCGACGCCCGGGCCGGGGAGCGGACGGCCGCCGTGTCGGTGTTCGGCGCCGAGCCCGGCTCGTCACCGGCGCCCGCCGTCGAGGGCTTCGGGTCCGGCCGCGCCGTGCTGTCGGTACGGGCCGCCGAGGACCTGGGCGCCGCCCCCGGCGACACGGTGCGGCTCGGCGCCGTACAGGTGACCGTCGCCGCCGTCCGGGGGGAGGCATCGTACAGTCACACGCCCGTGGTGTGGACCTCGCTCGACGACTGGCAGCGGCTCGCCCGAGGCGGCGGGGACGCGCCACGTCAGGCCACCGTCGTCGCCCTGACCACCACCGACGGCGCCGACCCGGCGGCCGGCGACAGGGCGGCGGGCACCGCGTCCCGCGAGCTCGACGACTCGCTGAGCGCGCTGGCCTCCTACGACGCGGAGAACGGCTCGCTCCTGCTCATGCGCGGCTTCCTCTTCGCCATCTCGGCGCTCGTCGTCGGCGCGTTCTTCACCGTCTGGACGATCCAGCGCGGTGGTGACATCGCCGTCCTCAAGGCGCTCGGCGCCTCCACCCCGTATCTGCTGCGCGACGCGCTCGGCCAGGCCGTCCTGCTGCTGGGCGCGGGCACGTTCGCGGGCGCCGCCCTCGCCGTGCTGGCCGGCCGCGCCGTCGCCGGCGCGGTCCCGTTCGTCCTCGACCCCGTGACGCTGCTCGTGCCCGTCGCCGTCATCGCCGGCCTCGGCCTGGCCGGCGCCGCACTCTCCGTGCGGCGCATCACCGCCGTCGACCCTCTCGTCGCCCTCGGGAGCGCCCGATGACCCTGTCCCTCACGCACGTGACCCTCACCTACCCCGACGGCGACGCCCGGCTGACCGCTCTCGACGGCGTCTCGCTGGAGGTCGCGGCCGGCTCGCTCACCGCCGTCGTCGGGCCGTCCGGTTCGGGCAAGTCGAGTCTGCTCGCGGTCGCCGCGACCCTCGCCCCGCCGGACAGCGGAAAGGTCGTCGTCGACGGTACGGACACGGGCCCGCTGAGCCGGGCCGAGCGCGCGGAACTGCGGCGCGACCGCGTCGGCATCGTCTTCCAGCAGCCGAACCTGCTGCCGTCGCTCACCTCGGCCGAACAGCTCCAGGTGATGGCCCACGTGACGGGGCGCCCGCCCCGCCGGGCCCGCGACCGGGCGCGGGAGCTGCTCGACGCGGTGGGGCTCGGGGACAAGGCGGGCCGCCGCCCGCACGAGCTGTCCGGCGGCCAGCGCCAGCGGGTGAACATCGCCCGCGCGCTGATGAACGGACCCGCGGTCCTGCTGGTCGACGAGCCGACCAGCGCCCTGGACCACGAGCGGGGCGCGGCCGTGCTCGACCTGCTGGCCACGCTGACCCGCGAGCGGGGCACGGCGACCGTCCTGGTCACCCACGACCGGGCGCACCTGCACCGGGCGGACGCCGTGGTGACGATGGCGGACGGCCGGACGCGGGCCGGCCGCGCACCGGCCTGAGCCGGCCCGGTGCCGCGGGGGTCAGCCCTGCGTGCCGTTGTTGGTGAGCACGACCGAGAGGTCCTGGGCGACCTCCTGGAGTATCGGGACGATCTTCTCGGTCGCGGCCTCCGTCACCCGGCCCGCCGGCCCGGAGATCGAGATGGCGGCGGCGGTCGGGGAGTGCGGCACCGGGACCGCCAGGCAGCGGACCCCGATCTCCTGCTCGCCGTCGTCCACGGCGTAACCGGCCCTGCGGACCTGCTCCAGGGCCGCCAGGAAGCCCTCGGGCGTGGTGATGGTCTTCTCGGTGGCGGTCGGCATGCCCGTACGGGCGAGCAGCGCGCGCACCTCCTCCGGCGGGGTGTGCGCGAGCAGCGCCTTGCCGACGCCCGTGGAGTGGGGGAGCACCCGGCGGCCGACCTCGGTGAACATCCGCATCGAGTGCTTCGAGGGCACCTGGGCGACGTACACGATCTCGTCGCCGTCCAGCAGCGCCATGTTCGCGGTCTCGCCGGTCTCCTCGACCAGGCGCGCGAGGTAGGGGCGGGCCCAGGTGCCGAGCAGCCGGGACGCGCTCTCGCCGAGGCGGATCAGGCGCGGGCCGAGCGAGTACCGGCGGTTCGTCTGCTGCCGTACGTAACCGCAGGCGACCAGCGTGCGCATCAGGCGGTGAATCGTGGGAAGCGGCAGGCCGCTGCTGGCCGAGAGCTCGCTGAGCCCGACCTCGCCGCCCGCGTCGGCCATCCGCTCCAGCAGGTCGAAGGCGCGCTCAAGGGACTGCACACCACCGCTGGGCGCGGCGGATTTGGAAGCGTCGGTGGTGGCGTTGGACGACGGCACGTCAACGGTCCTTTCGAGGCGGAATGGCAAGGCAGCAGCCTACCCGGCGGGTGCGCGGAGCACACGGTCCGCGTCACGCCGTCCCTGCCGGTCAGAGGGTGTTTGTCCCTGTGTCGGCGGTCACCGACGATGGAGGCGGGACACTCCCCTCGTACATAGTCACCTTCTGCTGACCGAAATTCCACTTCCACTTTGTGGAAACGTCCAAGCGGGGAGGGGGTGCTCTTGACGGGCCGCACCGCGAAGTGAAGACTTCTTCAACAGTTCGTTGAATTTCATTCTCCTGTACGGAAGTGAGGGACAGGGTGCCCGACGTGGACCTCGTACTGCGCTCGACGCGCGTCGTCACCCCCGAGGGGACGCGCGCCGCATCGGTGGCCGTCACCGACGGGAAGATCGCGGCTGTGCTGCCGTACGACGCCGAGGTGCCGGCCGGCGCCCGGCTGGAGGACTTCGCGGACGACGTCCTGCTGCCCGGCCTCGTCGACACCCACGTCCACGTGAACGATCCCGGCCGCACCGCGTGGGAGGGCTTTTGGACCGCCACCCGCGCGGCCGCCGCGGGCGGCATCACCACACTCCTCGACATGCCGCTGAACTCGCTGCCGCCGACCACCACGGTCGACAACCTGCGCACCAAGCAGGACGTCGCCCGTCCCAAGGCGCACGTCGACGTCGGCTTCTGGGGCGGCGCGATCCCGTCCAACGTGAAGGACCTGCGGCCGCTGTACGACGCGGGCGTCTTCGGCTTCAAGTGCTTCCTGTCGCCCTCGGGCGTGGAGGAGTTCCCCGAGCTCGACCAGGAGCAGCTCGCGCGCTCGATGGCCGAGATCACCGGCTTCGGCGGCCAGCTGATCGTGCACGCCGAGGACCCGCACCACCTGGAGACCGCCCCGCAGAAGAGCGGCCCGGCGTACGCCGACTTCCTCGCCTCGCGGCCGCGCGACGCCGAGAACACCGCGATCGAGGGACTGATCGCGCACGCCAGGCGCCTCGGCGCCCGCGTCCACGTGCTGCACCTGTCGTCCTCGGACGCGCTGCCGCTCATCGCCGCCGCGAAGCGCGAGGGCGTGCGCATCACCGTCGAGTCCTGCCCGCACTTCCTCACCCTGACCGCCGAGGAAGTGCCGGACGGGGCGACCGAGTTCAAGTGCTGCCCGCCGATCCGCGAGGCCGAGAACCAGGACGCGCTGTGGCAGGGGCTCGCGGACGGGACGATCGACTGCGTCGTCTCCGACCACTCGCCGTGCACCACCGACCTCAAGACCCCCGACTTCGCGTCCGCGTGGGGCGGCATCTCCTCCCTCCAGCTGGGCCTGCCCGCGATCTGGACCGAGGCCCGGCGCCGCGGCCACTCGCTGGAGGACGTGGTGCGCTGGATGTCCGCCGCGCCCGCCGAGCTCGCGGGCCTGGCGCAGAAGGGCGCGATCGAGGCCGGCCGCGACGCCGACTTCGCGGTGCTCGCGCCCGACGAGACCTTCACCGTCGACCCGGCGGAGCTGCACCACCGCAACCAGGTGACGGCGTACGCGGGCAAGACCCTGCACGGCGTCGTCAGGTCGACGTGGCTGCGGGGCGTGCGCATCGCCGACAACGGCACCCTGGCCGAGCCGACCGGCCGGCTGCTCGAAAGGAAGAACTGACCGTGGCGATCCCCTCCTTCACCGGTGACGCGAACCCGTACGGCGGCGGCGACCCGTACGCCGACTACCGCACCGCCGACTTCCCCTTCACCCACTTCGCGGACCTCGCCGACCGGCGGCTCGGCGCGGGCGTGATCGCGGCCAACGACGAGTTCTTCGCCGAGCGCGAGAACATGCTGCGGACCGGCGCCGCCGAGTTCGACCCGGAGCACTTCGGGCACAAGGGCAAGATCATGGACGGCTGGGAGACCCGGCGCCGCCGGGGCGTCGGCGCCCAGCAGCCCCACCCGACCGACGAGGACCACGACTGGGCGCTCGTACGCCTGGGAGCGCCCGGCGTCGTACGCGGCATCGTCGTCGACACCGCCCACTTCCGGGGCAACTACCCGCAGGCCGTCTCGGTCGAGGCCGCGTCGGTACCGGGCTCGCCCTCGCCCGAGGACCTGCTGGCCGGCGACGTGAAGTGGGTGACCCTCGTCCCCCGTACGGCGGTCGGCGGCCACGCGGCCAACGGCTTCGCCGTCGACGTCGAGCAGCGCTTCACGCACCTGCGCGTCAACCAGCACCCCGACGGCGGGATCGCCCGCCTGCGGGTGTACGGCGAGGTCGCACCCGACCCGGCCTGGCTCGCCACCCTCGGTACGTTCGACCTCGTCGCCCTGGAGAACGGCGGCCGGGTCGAGGACGCCTCCGACCGCTTCTACTCCCCGGCCACCAACACCATCCAGCCGGGCCGCTCGCACAAGATGGACGACGGCTGGGAGACCCGCCGCCGCCGAGACAAGGGCAACGACTGGATCCACTACCACCTGGTGGAGCAGGCCGAGATCCGCGCCGTCGAGATCGACACGGCGTACCTCAAGGGCAACTCGGCGGGCTGGGCGACGCTCTCGGTGCGCGACGGCGCCGACGGCGAGTGGACCGAGATCCTGCCGAGGACCCGGCTCCAGCCCGACACGAACCACCGCTTCGTGCTGGACGCGACGCCCGCGGCCACCGAGATCCGGATGGACATCTTCCCGGACGGCGGCATCTCGCGCCTGCGCCTCTTCGGCTCCCTGACCGGGACCGGCGCCGCGCGGCTCGCGGCCCGCCACCAGGAGCTCGGCGGCTGACCCGGCCGCCGGACCACTGAACGCGGAGTGCACCGGGTCGCGACGGCCCCGGTGCACTCCGTCCTTTTTCGCTCGCCCGCGCCGCGGCCGTTACGCCGCGTGGCCGCCGTCGACCACCACCTCGGACCCCGTCATGTAGGCGGCGTCGTCGCCCGCCAGGAACGCGACCACCGACGCCACCTCGTCCGCGGTGCCGAACCGGCCGAGGGCCGTCAGCCCGCTCTGCGACGCGGCGTACGGGCCGTCCGCCGGGTTCAAGTCCGTGTCGATCGGCCCCGGGTGGACGAGGTTGACCGTGATGCCCCGGCCGCCCAGCTCCCGCGCCAGGGCCTTGGTCAGGCCGGTCAGTGCCGCCTTGCTCGTCGAGTAGAGCGTTCCGCCGGGACCCGGCACCCGCTGGGCCATGCAGCTGCCGATGGGAATGATCCGGCCGCCGCGCTCCATCCGGCCGGCCGCCGCCTGCGAGGCCAGGAAGACCGCCCGCACGTTCACGGCCAGCACCTGGTCGACGTCCGCGAGGGTGAGGTCCTCGACCGGGCCGAGTACGCCGATTCCGGCGTTGTTGACCAGGATGTCGAGGCGGCCGAGCTCGTCGGCGGCGCGGCCCACCACGGCGGTCACCGCGGCCGGGTCCGCCGCGTCGGCCCGCAGGGCGATGCCCCGCCGGCCCGCCGACTCGATCTTCTGGACGACCTCCCGGGCGCCCTGCTCGTCCCGTACGTACGTGAGGGCCACGTCCGCGCCCTCCTGCGCCAGCCGCAGGGCGATCGCCGCGCCGATGCCCCGGCTGCCGCCGGTGACGAGAGCCGTCCTGCCGTTCAGTGAAGCCATGTCGAATGCCTCTTCCTCAGGTCCGCGACAGTCAGTAGTGATTGCGGATTCAAGGAAACCGTCTGGAAGTCGACGGCACCGGCGGCAAACGGACGCGGTGTCCGGGTCCGCCGACGCGTTCCGTGCGAGCGTGGAGCCGCAGCGGGTGACCCGCCAGGACACATGACGAGGTACCACCTGCAGTTCTTCCCCGTCGTACTCGGCGCGGGACAGCGGCTGTTCGACGACGGCGGGCTGCCGACCTCGTTCGAGCTGACGGGCAGCGCCACCACCGAGTCCGGGATCGCCATGCACACGTACCGGCTTACCGGCAGGGCGTCCTACGCCTTCGCACTCGACGAGTGAGGGCCGCGCCGCTACGGTGATCGTTCCGCGTGCGAGCCGCCGAAGTCTCCACACCGCCTTTCCCGGGGGAGACCGCGACCGTGGCCGCCGCATCATCGCCGAACGCCGTACCCGTACCCGCGACGGCCCCCGCGCCCGGACCCGCGGCCGCGTCGCCGGGCAGGGCCGCGTGGCTGACCGACCTGCCCGTCCTGCTCGTCGCCGTCGTCTGGGGCGCGAGCTACCTCGCCGCCAAGGACATCACCACCGCGCGGACCGTGGTCGCCGTCCTGGTCCTGCGCTTCGCCCTCGTCCTGCCGGTGCTCGTCGCCGTCGGCCTGCGCAGGCTGCGCACGCTGACGGCCGCGCAGTGGCGCGGCGCGGGGGCGCTCGGGCTCGTACTGAGCGTGATCTTCCTGCTGGAGACGTACGGCGTCGTGCACACCTCGGCCACCAACGCCGGGCTCATCATCAGCCTCACCATGATCTTCACGCCGCTCGCCGAGGCCGTGGCCACGCGGACCAGGCCGCCCCGGGCGTTCCTGGGTGCGGCGGGGCTCTCGGTGGCCGGCGTGGTGCTCCTGACCCAGGGCGGCGGGTTCACCACGCCCTCGCTCGGCGACCTGCTGATGCTGCTGGCGGCCGGGGCGCGCACGGTGCACGTGCTCGCCATGGCCCGGACGAAGTCCGTGCGGGGCGCGGACGCGCTGTCGCTGACGACGGTGCAACTGGGCGGCGCGGTCGCGGTGTTCGTGGTCCTGGCGGCCGTCCCCGGCACCGGCCCGGCACCCTGGACGGTCGCGGCGGGCTTCGGGCCGCGCGAGTGGGCGGGGCTGGTCTTTCTCTCCGTCTTCTGCACGCCCTTCGCGTTCTTCACGCAGATGTGGGCGGTACGCCGTACCTCCCCGTCCCGCGTCAGCCTCCTCCTCGGTACTGAGCCCCTGTGGGCGGCGGCCGCCGGCATCGCGATCGGCGGCGAACGGCTCGGCGCGGCGGGCCTTGTGGGCGGCGTACTGGTGCTGGCCGGGACGATGTGGGGACGCCGGGCGGTGACGCGGCCGTAGCGGGCCGGGCGTCCCCGCCCGGCGCTGCTACGCCCGCCGGGGGAAGCGGTCGGAGGCGGCCATCAGGGCCACGCCCACGACCGCGAGCACGATGTTCGTGTAGATCTCGTGACCCCGCAGGAACGGCAGCAACTGAAGGAACCCGAAGAACTTCGGCATCCACCCGGTGACTTCGTGCACCAGACCCGACGCACCCGCCACGAACAGCACGAACCCGGCGACCTCAAGAATCTTCTTCATGCGCCGATCGTCGCGCCGCCCGGCCGCCCCCCGCGTCGGCCGTCGGAATCCGGTGGTGCGCCGAAAGTCTGAGACCGCGCGACTTTGGTCGCCGTCCGCCGCTCCCGTGCCGGGAACCGGCCTCCGTGACCGTAGCTTTGTCGACATGACCGATCAGGAGTACCGCTGGCTCCAGCCCTCGGCGATCGCCGACCCCGATCTGCCGGGAGACCGGGGCAGGCGGCCGCGCCGTACACCGCGGGACTGGTTCGTCGACATCCTGATGTTCCTGTTCGCCGCGCTCCTCGGCATCGCCGCCGCCGATGTCGCCGACAGCGTCGGCAACCCCCCGTTCGTCGTCTTCCTCGACCAGCTCGTCGGCGCCGCCGCCTGCTGCGCCCTGTGGGTGCGGCGCCGCTGGCCCGTGGGCCTGGCCGTCACCCTCGTCGCCGTCTCCGCCGTGGCGCCCGTCGCGTCCGGAGCCGAGCTCGTCGCGCTGTTCACGCTCACCGTGCACCGCCCGTTCAAGGTGGTCGCCGCCGTCGGCTCCGCCGCCGTCGTGGGCGGTCTGACACAGTCAGTACTGCGCCCCGACCCCTCCCTGCCCCTCGTGGTCTCCGCCGTCGCGACGCTCGTGATCGTCCTGCTGGTCATCGGGTGGGGCATGTTCGTACGCTCCCGCCGCCAGCTCGTCGTGTCGCTGCGCGACCGGGCGCGCCGCGCCGAGGCAGAGGCCGCCCTGCGCGCCGAGAAGGCGCAGCGGCTGGCCAGGGAGGACATCGCACGCGAGATGCACGACGTGCTCGCACACCGCCTGACCCTGCTCAGCGTCCACGCCGGCGCCCTGGAGTTCCGCCCCGACGCCCCGCCCGCCGAGGTGGCCCGGGCCGCCGGCGTGATCCGCGACAGCGCGCACGAGGCACTCAACGACCTGCGCGACGTCATCGGCGTACTGCGCGGGCCCGCCGCCGGCGACGAACACCGGCCGCAGCCCACCCTCGCCACCCTCGCCGCCCTCGTCGCGGAGTCCCGCGAGGCCGGCATGGAGGTGACCCTGGACAACCGCATCGACGGGCCCGAAACCGTCCCCGCCGCCACCGGCCGCAACGTCTACCGCATCGCCCAGGAATGCCTCACCAACGCCCGCAAGCACGCGCCCGGCGCCGAGGTCACCCTGACGCTGACCGGCGCCCCCGGCGACGGCCTCACCGTCGAGGTGCGCAACCCCGCCCCCGGGGGCGACGCCCCGTCCGTCCCCGGCTCCGGCCAGGGCCTCATCGGCCTGACCGAACGGGCCGCCCTCGCCGGCGGCCGGCTCTCCCACGGACCGACGCCCGACGGCGGGTTCCGGGTCGGCGCCTGGCTACCGTGGGCCGCATGACCATCAGGCTGCTCATCGTCGACGACGACCCGCTCGTACGGGCCGGGCTCACCTTCATGCTCGGCGGGGCCGACGACATCGAGATCGTGGCGGAGGCGGCGGACGGCTCCGAGGCCGCCGCGCTGACCGACCAGCACCGGCCCGACGTGGTCCTCATGGACATCCGGATGCCCGTCATGGACGGCCTGGCGGCGACCGAGGTGCTGCGCGGCCGGCCCGACGCCCCGGAGGTCGTCGTCCTCACCACCTTCCACGCCGACGAACAGGTGCTGCGGGCGCTGCGCGCCGGGGCGGCCGGGTTCGTACTGAAGGACACTCCGCCCGCCCAGATCGTCGAGTCGGTGCGGCGGGTGGCGGCGGGTGACCCGGTGCTCTCCCCGGCCGTCACCCGGCAGCTGATGAGCCATGTCGCCGAGTCCTCGGCCGGCCCCCGCCGGCCCACGGCGGCGCGGCGGCTCGACGGGCTCGCCGAGCGCGAGCGCGAGGTGGCCGTCGCCGTCGGCCGGGGGCAGTCCAACGCGGAGATCGCCGCGACGCTCTACATGAGCGTGCCGACGGTCAAGACCCACGTGTCGCGCGTCCTGGCCAAGCTGGGCCTCAACAACCGTGTCCAGATCGCCCTGTTGGTGCACGACGCGGGCCTCCTCGACGAGGGCGGCGACGTAGGCTGACCGGGCGGGGGCCGGTGGGCGG
>NZ_VBVX01000253.1 GCF_005981925.1 Streptomyces albidochromogenes | reverse complement strand
GCGCAGGCGACGGTCCCGCCGCCCCTGCCGCTGCGTCCCTCACGCAGCCCGCTGCGCCCCGTGCGCTACGAACTGCACCGCCTCTTCGGCACGCGGACGACGCTGCTCGTCGCCGCCGCCGTGCTGGCCGCCTCCGTGACGATCTCCGTGCTGCTGGCCCGCGTCGGCAGCACCCCCCTGTCCGCCCTTCTCGCGGCCTGGCCGGACATCCTGCCCCTGCCGCCCGCCGCGTTGGGCGCGGGCCTGCTCGGCGCCATCGCCTTCGGCGAGGAGTTCCGGTATCCCGCGCTCGCCGCCGCCCGCGGCACGGTTCCCCGGCGCGTCGGACTGCTCCTCGCGAAACTGGCGGTCTCCGCCACCGCCGCGCTGCTGCTCGCCCTGCTCGTCGTGGTGGCCGACGCGCAGGCCCTGAGACTGGTGTACGGCGAGGACTTGCTGCGCGTACCCGAGAAATGGCCTGCTTTGACGGTCAGTTGGTCCGGCCTCACCGTCGGCTGCGCGTGGGCCGGGCTGCTCGGCGCGGGCGTCTTCCGCGCGACGGCCGCCGGGGTGGCCGCGGTGCTGGCCGTACCGGTCCTGGTGGCGCCGGTCGCGCAGCGGATGGTCGTGGGGCCGTCGGTGCGTTCGGTGGCCGGACTGCCGGGCCGGCTGCGCGAAGTGGCCTGGCTGCGATGGCCGTACGAGATCGACGCGTGGGTGGTGGCCGGGATGAGAGTCGCGGCCCAACCGGTCGGAGCGGCGCTCTCGTTGTCGCTGTGTGCACTGCTTTGCGCATATCTGTTCACGGGCCTTCGCCGCAGGCCCCATTGGTGACCGAGTTCGGCCGAGGAGGCCGACGGCCGTCGCAACTCCCCTGTCTACGCCCGTTTCTTTCCGATAAGTCGTCAATTGCAGGGAGGGCGGCGATCACCCTTTCGTGTGCTTTTCACCAAAGACCTCAAGGGTCGCGGAAGTCCCGCCGACAAAGGATCCGTGAGTACCCTTGCGCACACCATGATGACCGCCTCCCGCCCCGCCGATTCCGGCCTCGCCGGGCCGGGTGAACTCGACCGCTACCCCTACGCAGAGGCGCCGGGCGCCGACCGCGTCGGCGTGCCCTCCTGGGAAGGGGCCGACACGGACCTGGGCCGGATGGGCCGCCGCTCGGCGGGCAGCCGGGGCCGCGGGCTCCACGGCCAACTCGTCCAGCAGCTCGGCCAGATGATCGTCTCCGGCGATCTCGGCGCCGACCGTCCGCTCGTCCCGGAGGAGATCGGCCAGCGCTTCGAGGTCTCCCGCACCGTCGTCCGCGAATCCCTGCGCGTGCTGGAGGCGAAGGGCCTGGTCAGCGCCCGTCCCAACGTCGGCACCCGGGTCCGCCCCGTCAGTGACTGGAACCTGCTGGATCCCGACATCATCGAATGGCGGGCCTTCGGTCCGCAGCGCGACGACCAGCGTCGCGAACTGGGCGAACTGCGGTGGATGATCGAGCCGCTCGCCGCCCGCCTCGCCGCCGGCCACGGGCGCGAGGACCTCCAGCAGCGGCTCGGCGACATGGTCGAGATCATGGGCCACGCCCTCACGCAGGGCGACTCCCTGACGTTCTCCCGCGCCGACGCGGAGTTCCACTCCCTGCTCATCCAGCTCGCCGGCAACCGGATGCTGGAGCACCTCTCCGGCATCGTCTCCGCCGCCCTCCAGGTCTCCGGAGGCCCCGTCACCGGCTGTGACCGCCCCACCGAGGCCGCTCTCGTCCACCACTCGCGTACGGTCGACGCCCTCGCGGCGGGCGACGCCCCGGCGGCCGAGGCCGCCATGCGCCAACTGCTCACGGTTCACCCGGAAGTGGAGCGTGTGGTGCCGGCGCCGCGCGAGCACTGACCGCGGACCACGGCCAGGGTGTGTGCCTTGCGGCCCGGCTGCGCTGACGAACCCCGTGTCGCCGGATCCCATGGGATCCGGCGACACGATTGTGGGCCGATGCCCCTTCTGTTCTGCCTCATTCGGAGGGGGTGTGACTCGGGCCACGCAGATTGGGCGTAACACTCCGCGGAACTGTGCGATGACCTAAGAGGTGACAGCCGAAGAGGGAATACAGCTGCTGAAAGTGGCGCTGTAACCAGTCCGAGGTTCAACCTGCGCCGTCGGTACATCCCCAGCCGATGTCGTCGGCCGCGGCCCGTACTCAGGGCGAGGCCGGAAGCCGTTTCCATCGTTCCGAGAGGTTGTTCGTGTCGGCCAGCACATCCCGTACGCTCCCGCCGGAGATCGCCGAGTCCGAGTCTGTGATGGCGCTCATCGAGCGGGGAAAGGCTGATGGGCAGATCGCGGGCGATGACGTGCGCCAGGCATTCTTGGCCGACCAGATTCCGGCGGCCCAGTGGAAGAACGTTCTGCGCAGCCTGAACCAGATCCTCGAGGAAGAGGGTGTGACGCTGATGGTCACTGCCGCGGAGTCGCCCAAGCGTCCCCGCAAGAGCGTCGCAGCGAAGAGCCCGGCCAAGCGCACCGCGACCAAGTCGGTCGCGGCCACCGCGGCCCAGCCGGCCCCCGCCAAGACCGTAGCGGCCACCGTGGCGCCGGCAGCGGAATCCGTGGACGTCGTGGCCGACGACGAGGCGGCCGCCGCCCCGGAGCCGGTGAAGAAGGCCGCCGCGAAGAAGACGGCCGCCAAGAAGACAGTCGCGAAGAAGACCGCGGCCAAGAAGACGGCCGCGAAGAAGACCTCCGCCAAGAAGGGCGCCGACGAGGCCGCCGACGGTGAGGACTCCGCCGAGGAGACGCCCGTCAAGGCGGGCGCCGACGAGGAGGAGGAAGGCGGCGAGAAGGGTTTCGTCCTCTCCGACGAGGACGAGGACGACGCGCCCGCTCAGCAGGTCGCTGTCGCCGGCGCCACCGCCGACCCGGTCAAGGACTACCTCAAGCAGATCGGCAAGGTCCCCCTCCTCAACGCCGAGCAGGAGGTGGAGCTCGCCAAGCGCATCGAGGCGGGCCTGTTCGCCGAGGACAAGCTGGCCAACAGCGACAAGCTGGCACCGAAGCTCAAGCGCGAGCTGGAGATCATCGCGGAGGACGGCCGCCGCGCCAAGAACCACCTGCTGGAGGCCAACCTCCGCCTGGTGGTCTCGCTGGCCAAGCGCTACACCGGCCGCGGCATGCTCTTCCTGGACCTGATCCAGGAGGGCAACCTCGGCCTGATCCGCGCGGTCGAGAAGTTCGACTACACCAAGGGCTACAAGTTCTCGACGTACGCCACCTGGTGGATCCGGCAGGCGATCACCCGCGCGATGGCCGACCAGGCCCGCACCATCCGCATCCCGGTGCACATGGTCGAGGTCATCAACAAGCTGGCCCGCGTCCAGCGCCAGATGCTCCAGGACCTGGGCCGCGAGCCCACCCCGGAGGAGCTGGCCAAGGAACTCGACATGACCCCCGAGAAGGTCATCGAGGTCCAGAAGTACGGCCGCGAGCCCATCTCGCTGCACACCCCGCTCGGCGAGGACGGCGACAGCGAGTTCGGTGACCTGATCGAGGACTCCGAGGCGGTCGTGCCGGCCGACGCCGTTTCCTTCACCCTCCTCCAGGAGCAGCTGCACTCGGTGCTGGACACCCTGTCCGAGCGCGAGGCGGGTGTCGTGTCCATGCGCTTCGGCCTCACCGACGGGCAGCCGAAGACGCTGGACGAGATCGGCAAGGTCTACGGCGTGACGCGTGAGCGCATCCGCCAGATCGAGTCGAAGACGATGTCCAAGCTGCGCCACCCGTCGCGCTCGCAGGTGCTGCGCGACTACCTCGACTAGGGCGTCTCCCGGCCGGTCGTCGCTGGTCGTCCACCACTCGGGCCGGGGGCCCGGAGTCCCGTACGGGTGACTCCGGGCCCCCGGCCGTTCGCGGGTGCGGCGCGCAGGTGTCCGGCCGACGCTGGTGGTGCCATTGCTGCACCGAGCCAGGAGGCCGTATGCGTCGCTCTTTCGCCGGATCACTGACAGGGGCGCTGGCCCTGACGGCCATGGCCGTCGCGGCGCCACAGGCATCGGGAGGCGCCGCCGCCCCGGACGGTGTGGTGATCGGGGGCCAGCCGGTACAGATCTCGGAGTCGCCGTGGGTGGTGGCCCTCTCCAGCCGTGACCGGTTCGGAGGTACGCGGGCGGGGCAATTCTGCGGGGGAGTGCTGGTGGCGCCCGCCAAAGTGCTGACGGCGGCACACTGCGTGAGTTCGGATGTACTGGGCGTACCACTCGGCCAGGTGCGCGATCTGCGGGTGATCGCGGGCCGCAGCACGCTGAAGGCCACGGGTGGCCGGGAGATCACCGTGAGCGGCGTACAGCTCAATCCGGCGTACGACGCCAAGACGAACGAGGGCGATTTCGCCCTGTTGACGCTGCTCGACCCGCTCCCCGCGTCCGACACCATCAGGGTGGCCGGGCCGGGCAGCGCCGCGTACACGGCGGGCACCGGAGCCATGGTCTACGGCTGGGGCGACACGACGGGCAGCGGGGCGTACGCCGGTGAGCTGCGGGCGGCCCCGGTGAAGGTGCTGCCCGACAGCGCCTGCGAGCGCGCCTACCCGGGCCGCGCGCAGGGCACGTACCGCCCGGAGACGATGCTGTGCGCCGGGGACGAGAACGGAGGGCACGACGCCTGCCAGGGGGACAGCGGCGGGCCCCTGGTGGCAGGCGGCCGGCTGATCGGGCTCGTCTCCTGGGGGAGCGGCTGCGGTCAGGCGGAGAGCCCCGGGGTGTACGCACGCCTCTCGGCGGCGCCGGAAACCTGGGCGGCCAGAAGCTGATTACGCTTGCAGCGTACGAGTACGGGCGGCCTTCCCCGATCCACCGGGGAAGGCCGCCCGTCGGCCGGTCGGAGACCGGCCCTTGGCTCGTCGTGGCTGCGAGGTGCCCGCGTTGTCAGCGGTCCTCGTCTTCCGGGGACGGCGGCACGGGGGTCAGCCGGTCGGTCTCGTCCTGTATTTCAGCGGCGATCTTCTTGAGTTCCGGCTCGAACTTGCGTCCGTGGTGGGCGCAGAAGAGCAGTTCGCCGCCGCTGGCCAGGACAACGCGCAGGTAAGCCTGGGCGCCGCAGCGGTCGCATCGGTCAGCGGCCGTCAGGGGGCTCGCGGGGGTCAGAACAGTAGTCACGTCGCCTCTTCTCTAGCTCGACGAGCTGTCGTACCAGGGTCAACATCCAACCAGGCCGAAAACGTTCCCGCTCGTGGCTTTTCCTTGAAAAATCTTCCGAGGTGGCTGTCTGTTGCCGGTTAGCGGCGAAGGAGCCGTATTGCGTCGCTCTACGGTTTCGCGTCGATGGGTGGGTGTTCGCCCTCCCGGCTGGGTTGCCGGTTGTGCAAGAGGACGTGCCCGGAGCCTAAATGGTTCATGCCTCGAAGGGAACGTGATGTCCACGTCACTCCAACGAGGGATCGAACGTGCATACGACTCTGGACTAGCATGAGTTTTCCTGAGGGTGGCGTTACATCGGCTCTACCAGGCCTCGGTACCCTCTGACCGGCGACCCACGCCGGGCCCGTACCCCATCGGGACACATTTGAAATTCAGCGAGGAGCGAACCGCGTGACCGCCGAAACGTCCGTGCCGTCCACTGCGCTTCTGACCGGTGCAGACCGTGACGGTTCCAACTACACCGCGCGGCACCTTCTCGTACTCGAGGGGCTCGAGGCCGTCCGCAAACGACCCGGCATGTACATCGGGTCCACCGACAGCCGCGGTCTCATGCACTGCCTGTGGGAGATCATCGACAACTCCGTCGACGAGGCCCTCGGCGGATACTGCGACCACATCGAGGTCATCCTCCACGAGGACGGCTCCGTCGAGGTCCGCGACAACGGCCGCGGCATCCCGGTCGACGTCGAGCCCAAGACCGGCCTGTCCGGCGTCGAGGTCGTGATGACCAAGCTGCACGCCGGCGGCAAGTTCGGCGGCGGTTCGTACGCGGCCTCCGGCGGCCTGCACGGCGTCGGCGCCTCCGTCGTCAACGCCCTCTCCGCCCGCCTGGACGTCGAGGTCGACCGCAACAGCGCCACGCACGCCATCAGCTTCCGGCGCGGCGTCCCCGGGATGTTCACCGAGTCCGGCCCCGACGCCCCCTTCGACCCGGCGAACGGGCTGCGCAAGAGCAAGCGGGTCCCCAAGACGCGCACCGGTACCCGCGTGCGGTACTGGGCCGACCACCAGATCTTCCTCAAGGACGCCAAGCTCAGCCTGGAGACGCTGTACCAGCGCGCCCGCCAGACGGCCTTCCTGGTGCCCGGCCTGACCATCGTCGTCCGCGACGAGCGCGCCCTGGAGGGCGAGGGGAAGACCGAGGAGACCTTCCGCTTCGACGGCGGGATCAGCGAGTTCTGCGAGTACCTCGCGCAGGACAAGGCCGTCTGCGACGTCCTGCGCCTCAGCGGGCAGGGCACCTTCAAGGAGACCGTGCCGGTCCTCGACGACCGCGGCCACATGACGGCCACGGAGGTCACCCGCGAGCTGGGCGTCGACATCGCGCTGCGCTGGGGCACGGGCTACGACACCACCGTCAGGTCCTTCGTCAACATCATCGCCACCCCCAAGGGCGGCACCCACATCTCCGGCTTCGAGCGCTCCCTCACCAGGACCGTGAACGAGGCGCTGCGCTCGGCCAAGCTGCTGCGCGTCGCCGAGGACGACGTCGTCAAGGACGACGCCATGGAGGGCCTCACCGCGGTCGTCACGGTGCGCCTGGCCGAGCCGCAGTTCGAGGGCCAGACGAAGGAAGTGCTCGGTACGTCGGCGGCCGCGCGGATCGTCGGCAACGTGGTGGCGAAGGAGCTGAAGACCTTCCTGACCTCCACCAAGCGCGATGCCAAGCAGCAGGCGCGCTCGGTGATGGAGAAGGTCGTCGCCGCTGCCCGGACGCGCATCGCGGCCCGCCAGCACAAGGAGGCGCAGCGCCGCAAGACCGCGCTGGAGTCCTCCTCGCTGCCGGCGAAGCTCGCCGACTGCCGCAGCGACGACGTGGAGCGCAGTGAGCTCTTCATCGTCGAGGGAGACTCCGCGCTCGGTACGGCGAAGCTCGCGCGGAACTCCGAGTTCCAGGCGCTGCTGCCCATCCGCGGCAAGATCCTCAACGTCCAGAAGTCGTCCGTCTCGGACATGCTGAAGAACGCCGAGTGCGGCGCCATCATCCAGGTCATAGGAGCGGGGTCCGGGCGGACCTTCGACCTCGACGCCGCCCGCTACGGCAAGATCGTCCTCCTCGTCGACGCCGACGTCGACGGCGCCCACATCCGCTGCCTGCTGCTGACGCTCTTCCAGCGCTACATGCGGCCGATGGTGGAGGCGGGACGCGTCTTCGCCGCCGTCCCGCCGCTGCACCGGATCGAGCTCGTGCAGCCGAAGAAGGGCCAGGACAAGTACGTCTACACGTACTCGGACAACGAGTTGCGGCAGACCCTGCTGGAGTACCAGCGCAAGAACGTCCGCTACAAGGACTCCATCCAGCGCTACAAGGGCCTCGGTGAGATGGACGCCGACCAGCTGGCGGAGACCACGATGGACCCCCGCCACCGCACCCTGCGCCGTATCAACATCGGTGATCTGGACTCCTCCGAGCAGGTCTTCGACCTCCTGATGGGCAACGAGGTCGCGCCCCGCAAGGAGTTCATCACCAGCTCGGCGGCCACCCTGGACCGCTCGCGCATCGACGCCTGAGGCCCGGGCGCCGACGCCGCACCGCACCACCCTCCACGCGGTCCACCCCCACGGGCGGACCGCGTGGAGCTTTTTCACCTTCACCTGAAGGGGTGAAGTGCGGGGATTGAAGAGTCCGGGATCTTCCCACTCTGTCCATCCTTGGGCACGCGGACCATTTGTTCGCGGACAAGGAGAGTTGTTCGGTGGAGAAGCAGGAAGGGCGCGAGGCCGCAGCAGTGCGGTTCGACGATCCCTGGTACGACGCGCTCGCCTCCGGCTGGGGCGAGCTCGACGGCACCGGCGCACCCGCGCCGGTCCCGCCGCAGCCCGCGCCGGCGGGCCGTGACGCGACCGGTCCCAGTGCCGCCGAGATCTATCTGGAGGTGCAGCGCAGCGCCGCCTTCCAGGAAGTGCGCGGCCGCTACCGGCGGTTCGTCGTTCCCGCCACCCTCGCCTTCTTCACCTGGTACGTCGTCTACGTCGTCGCGGCGACCACCGCGCACGACCTGATGGCCCGTCCGGTCGCCGGCGCGGTGAACGTGGCGATGGTCGCCGGGCTCGGGCAGTTCCTCACCACCTTCGTGCTGACCTGGGCCTACGCGCGTCATGCCCGGCTGCGCAGGGACCGTGCGGCGCTCGATCTCCGCTGGGACACGCAGGAACTGACCCGGGGGATCAAGGGGACCGTGCGGTGACCGACGACCACCAGACACTCGCGCTGCTGCTGTTCTGCGCGTTCGTCGCGGCGACGCTGGCGATCACGACATGGGTCAGTCGCAACCGGCGTGGTTCCGCGGAGGAGTTCTACGCGGGGGGACGGCTGTTCTCACCGATGGAGAACGGTTTCGCCATCGCGGGCGACTACATGTCCGCCGCCTCCTTCCTCGGCATCTCCGGCCTCATCGCCCTCTACGGCTACGACGGCATGCTCTACTCCGTCGGCTTCCTCGTCGCCTGGCTCGTCGTCCTGCTGCTCGTCGCCGAACTCGTGCGCAACTGCGGCCGGTTCACCCTCGCCGACGTCGTCGCCGCGCGGATGCGGGAGCGGCCCGTGCGGATCGCGGCGGGAACTTCCTCGGTCACCGTGTCCGTTCTCTATCTGGTGGCGCAGATGGTGGGGGCGGGCAGCCTGGTCGCGCTGCTGCTGGGCGGGAGCAGCGAGGCGGCGCGCAACTGGACGGTCATCGGCGTGGGCGCGCTGATGGTGATCTACGTATCGCTGGGAGGGATGAGGGCCACCACCTGGATCCAGATCGTCAAGGCGGTGCTGCTGATGGCGGGTACCGTCGCGCTCACCGTGCTCGTCCTGGTGCGCTTCCACGGCGACTTCAACCAGTTGCTGCTGTCCGCCGCCGAGCGCAGTGGCCACGGCAAGGACTTCCTCTCGCCCGGTCTGCGGTACGGCGGCGACTGGACGGCCCGCTTCGACTTCATCAGCCTCGGCCTCGCGCTCGTCCTCGGCACGGCCGGTCTGCCGCACATCCTGTCCCGCTTCTACACCGTGCCCACCGCGCGCGCCGCCCGCCGCTCGGTCGTCTGGTCGATCGGCCTGATCGGCAGCTTCTACCTGATGACGATCGTGCTGGGCTTCGGCGCGGCGGCGGTGGTCGGCACCGACGAGGTACGGGCGTCGAACGCGGCGGGCAACACGGCGGTCCCGCTGCTCGCCCTCGACCTCGGCGGCGGCGCGGGCTCCACCGGAGGAACGGTTCTGTTCGCCATCGTCGCGGCCGTGGCCTTCGCCACCATCCTCGCGGTCGTCGCCGGCATCACCCTGGCCTCCTCCGCCTCGGTCGCCCACGATCTGTACGCCTCCCTCAGGCGGCGCCACGCCAAGCAGTACAGCGAGGTCGCGGTGGCGCGGTGCGCGGCCGCCGGGATCGGAGCCGTGGCCATCGGCCTCGGCCTGCTCGCCCGCGACCTGAACGTCGCGTTCCTCGTCGGCCTGGCCTTCGCGGTCGCCGCGTCCGCCAACCTGCCGGTGCTGCTCTACTCGCTGTTCTGGCGGAGCTTCACCACGCGCGGCGCGGTCTGGTCGGTGTACGGCGGCCTGGTCCCGGCCGTGCTGCTCGTGCTGCTCTCGCCGGTCGTCTCGGGCAGCCCCGACGCGCTGTTCCCCGGCGTCGACTTCCAGGTCTTCCCGCTCCAGAACCCGGGTCTGGTGTCGATCCCCCTGGGCTTCCTCGCAGGCTGGGCCGGTACGGCGCTGTCACCCGAGCCGCCGGACGAGGCCCGGCACGCCGAGACGGAGGTGCGCTCGCTGACGGGCGCCGGCGCGGTCTGACGCTGATCACCCCAGGCCCCCTGCACCGCTGAGGGGGGCCGGGGCCGACACCGAACGTGCCGCGACGGGGCACGGCACTCCCGGGCCGACGGCACCCCCGCCGCCGAGAACCGCGCCTCCGCCGCCC
>NZ_VBVX01000252.1 GCF_005981925.1 Streptomyces albidochromogenes | reverse complement strand
CCCGCCACCCTCCCCTGGATCGCGGTCAGCACGGAGATCGCCGGCTACCGAGGCGTCCGGTTACTCGCCACGCCCGAACATCTCTACGCGCGCGAACTCGACGCCTCCACCCGCGAGTCCTTCGCCGCCGCACTGCGCGCCCGCGGCCTGGACCCGGCGCGGTACCTCTACCTGCCCGTGCACCCCTGGCAGTGGGACGAAGTGGTGCTGCCGCTCTTCGGGCCCGCCGTCGCCCGGGGCGCCATCGTGCCGCTGCCCACCGACGGCGACGTACGGCTGCCTCAGCAGTCGATCCGCACGTTCCTCAACACGAGCCGTCCCGACCGGCACACGGTCAAGCTGCCGCTCGCCGTCCTGAACACACTGGTCTGGCGCGGACTGCCCACCGAGCGCACCCTGGCGGCGCCGGCCGTCACCGCCTGGGTGCACGGCCTGCGGGACAGCGATCCCTTCCTGCGCGACGAGTGCGGCGTGATCCTCCTCGGGGAAGTCGCCTCCGTCGCCGTCGAGCACCCCCTGTACGACGGCCTCCCCGAGGTCCCCTACCAGTACAAGGAACTGCTCGGCGCGATCTGGCGCGAGCCGCTCACCGGCCGGCTGGCCCCGGGGGAGCGCGCCCGTACGCTCGCCTCCCTCCTCCACACGGACCCCGAGGGGCGTGCCTTCACCGCGGAGCTCGTCGACCGCTCGGGCCTGTCGCCGGCCGTGTGGCTCCAGCGGCTGTTCGCCGCGATGCTGCCGCCGCTGCTGCACTTCCTGTACCGCTACGGCACGGTCTTCTCCCCGCACGGGGAGAACGCCATCGTCGTGTTCGACGATCACGACATCCCGGTGCGGCTCGCGATCAAGGACTTCGTCGACGACGTGAACGTGAGCGCGCAGCCCCTTCCCGAGCACGACTCGATGCCCGACGACGTGCGCGAGGTGCTGCTGACCGAGCCTCCCGCCTTCCTGACGCAGTTCATCCATTCCGGTCTGTTCGTCGGCGTGTTCCGCTATCTGGCGCCGCTGTGCGAAGAACAACTGGGCGTTCCCGAGAACGACTTCTGGTCACTCGTACGAGCTGAAATCCTCCGGCACCAGGCACGCTTCCCCGAGCTCAAGGAGCGGTACGAGACCTTCGACCTGCTCACTCCGCGGATCGAGCGGCTGTGCCTCAACCGCAACCGTCTGCACCTCGACGGCTACCGGGACCGGCCCAACCGCCCGCACGCCGCCGTGCACGGCACCGTCCCCAACCCGCTCCACCCGTCCTGACGCCGTCACCGGTGCGACCCGGGTTGTCAGTGGTGCCCCGTAGGCTGGACGGGCTATGACGAAGCCCTCACTCCCCGAGCTCCTCCATGCCGCCGTCACCGCCGTCGGCGGCACGGAGCGGCCCGGCCAGGTCGCCATGACCGAGGCCGTGGCCGGAGCCATCGACGACAACTCCCACCTGCTCGTCCAGGCCGGCACCGGCACCGGAAAGTCCCTCGGCTATCTGGTGCCGGCCCTGGCCCACGGCGAGCGCGTCGTCGTGGCGACGGCGACCCTGGCCCTCCAGCGCCAGCTCGTGGAGCGTGATCTTCCGCGTACGGTCGAGGCGCTGCATCCGCTGCTGCGCCGGCGCCCCGAGTTCGCCATGCTCAAGGGGCGGTCCAACTACCTCTGCCTGCACCGGCTGCACGAGGGTGTGCCGCAGGAGGAAGAGGACGGCCTCTTTGACCAGTTCGAAGCCGCCGCGCCGACCAGCAAGCTCGGCCAGGACCTCCTGCGCATGCGGGACTGGGCGGACGAGACCGAGACGGGCGACCGCGACGACCTCACCCCGGGCGTCTCCGACCGCGCCTGGGCACAGGTGTCCGTCTCCTCCCGCGAGTGCCTCGGCGCGTCGAAGTGCGCGTACGGGGCGGAATGCTTCGCGGAGGCGGCCCGCGAGCGCGCCAAGCTCGCCGACGTGGTCGTGACCAACCACGCCCTGCTCGCCATCGACGCCATCGAGGGCGCGCCGGTGCTCCCGCAGCACGAGGTGCTGATCGTGGACGAGGCGCACGAGCTGGTCTCCCGGGTGACCGGGGTCGCGACGGGCGAGCTCAGCCCCGGCCAGGTCAACCGGGCGGTCCGCCGTGCGGCCAAGCTGGTGAACGAGAAGACCGCCGACGCCCTCCAGACGGCCGCCGAATCCTTCGAGCGGCTCATGGAGCTCGCGCTCCCCGGGCGTCTCGTGGAGATCCCGGAGGACCTCGGGTACGCCCTCATGGCGCTGCGGGACGCCGCCCGTAACGTCATCTCCGCCATCGGCTCCACGCGCGACAAGTCCGTCCAGGACGAGGACGCCGTGCGCAAGCAGGCGCTCGCGGCCGTCGAGAGCGTCCACGGTGTCGCGGAGCGGATCGCCAACGGTTCCGAGTACGACGTGGTCTGGTTCGAGCGGCACGACCGGTACGGCGCCTCCCTGCGGGTCGCCCCGCTGTCGGTGTCCGGGCTGCTGCGCGAGAAGCTCTTCAGCGAGAGGTCCGTCGTCCTGACCTCGGCCACGCTCAAGCTCGGCGGCGACTTCAATGGCGTGGGGGCCTCGCTCGGGCTGTCCCCCGAGGGGACCGAGGGGGAGGACGTCCCGGTCTGGAAGGGACTCGACGTCGGCTCGCCCTTCGACTACCCGAAGCAGGGGATCCTGTACGTCGCCCGCCAGCTGGCCACCCCGGGCCGTGAGGGTTCGCGGGGCGACATGATGGACGAGCTGGCCGAGCTCGTCGAGGCGGCCGGGGGCCGGACGCTGGGCCTCTTCTCCTCCATGCGGGCGGCGAAGGCGGCGGCCGAGGAGCTGCGCGGCCGGCTCGACATGCCGATCCTGCTCCAGGGCGAGGAAACGCTCGGCGAGCTGATCAAGTCGTTCGCGGCGGACCCGAAGACGTGTCTGTTCGGCACGCTGTCGCTCTGGCAGGGCGTGGACGTGCCGGGACCGAGCTGCCAGCTCGTCGTCATGGACCGGATTCCGTTCCCCCGCCCCGACGATCCGCTGATGAGCGCCCGCCAGAAGGCGGTCGAGGAGGCCGGGGGCAACGGCTTCATGGCCGTCGCGGCCACGCACGCGGCGCTCCTGATGGCCCAGGGCGCGGGACGGCTCGTACGGGCCTCGGGCGACCGGGGTGTCGTCGCCGTGCTCGACCCCAGGCTGGCGAACGCGCGGTACGGGAGCTACCTGCGGGCGTCACTGCCGGACTTCTGGTACACCACGGACCGTAACCAGGTGCGCCGCTCGCTGTCCGCGATCAACGCGGCGGCCGAGGCCGAGGGGAAGTAGGCCCGGTCAGGCTGCGGGGGGTGTCGACGGCTCGGCCGCGTGACGCCCTCGTCAGCAGGCCACGCGATACGCGGGCCACGCATACAAACGGGCCCCCGGAACCGGCGCAGTGGGTTCCGGGGGCCCGGTCCTTGACCGGCGAGGTGTCACACCCGTCGCAGCACTGCCACGACCTTGCCGAGAATCGTCGCCTCGTCGCCGGGGATCGGCTGGTAGGCGGCGTTGTGCGGGAGCAGCCACACATGGCCGTCCTCGCGCTTGAACCGCTTCACCGTGGCCTCGCCGTCCAGCATCGCGGCCACGATGTCGCCGTTCTCGGCGACCGGCTGGCGGCGGACCGTCACCCAGTCGCCGTCACAGATCGCCGCCTCGATCATGGAGTCACCCACGACCTTGAGAACGAAGAGCTCTCCGTCACCCACGAGCTGCCGGGGGAGCGGGAAGACGTCCTCCACCGACTCCTCGGCGAGGATCGGTCCACCCGCGGCGATGCGGCCGATGAGCGGGACGTACGACGCGGCGGGCTTGCCGGCCGTGTCGGTGGGCTGGGCGCTCGGCTGGTCCGAACCCCGCACCTCGTAGGCCCGGGGGCGGTGCGGGTCGCGGCGCAGAAACCCCTTGCGTTCGAGAGCCATCAGCTGATGGGCCACGGAAGAGGTGCTGGAGAGGCCCACCGCCTGACCGATCTCGCGCATCGACGGCGGATATCCTCGTCGTTGCACCGAGTCCCTGATGACCTCGATGACCCGCCGTTGCCGATCAGTGAGGCCGGAACTGTCCGCCCGGATTCCTGGAGGTCGGCCGGGCAGCGAGCGTGAGGGCTTGGGGCCCTCCGGATTCTTGGCTGCTTCGTTCATGGCATGCACCGGCTCGAGTCGGCTCTGGGATCGGTCCTGGGCAGTGATAGTTGCACTGTCAGCGGTGGTGGTCACGTCGGCCCCTCTCGAGATGTTCTCTCTCCCTGGTTGGACAACGGTAGTTGCTTTCGAAAGGTTGCGCCAAACACACGTTCGAGTGAAAAAGCGCAGAATGGCTTTCTCGAACGCGCGATGGGGTGTATGAGCGGCCTGTTCGTGCCGAATGGCAATTCGGGCCATTACGGTAACCTTCGCGGCCGGGCCGAGCTCCGGTGGGGTGCGGTCAGCGTGTCGGCGGCGCGAGGGGCGCCGCGGTGGACCGCCGTGGGCGCCGCGACACGCGCGAAGTGCAAAAAATGCACCCAGACCCTAGATCTAGTAGTCGCATGGCTACAGCCACCCACAAGTTGTGGTCCAAGTGGGTCCCCGGTCCGCCGAGACCCCTCCCATCACCTATGCTGGTGACCGCTTCGAAGGGCCCCTGGTGGGGCTGCCGAGGCTATTCAGTCGTGCTGTGAAGGAGGGTTGGGATCCATGCACTGCCCCTTCTGCAGGCACCCCGACAGCCGCGTCGTCGACAGTCGCACCACCGACGACGGAACGTCGATCCGCAGGCGCCGTCAGTGCCCCGACTGCTCCCGCCGTTTCACGACGGTGGAGACCGCCTCGCTCATGGTGATCAAGCGCAGCGGCGTCACCGAACCCTTCAGCCGTACCAAGGTCATCTCCGGCGTGCGCAAGGCGTGCCAGGGGCGGCCGGTCACCGAGGACGCCCTCGCCAAGCTCGGCCAGCGGGTCGAGGAAGCGGTGCGCGCCACCGGAAGCGCCGAGCTGACCACCCATGACGTGGGGCTGGCCATACTCGGCCCGCTGCGGGAACTCGATCTTGTCGCGTACCTGCGCTTCGCGTCCGTGTACCGGGCGTTCGACTCACTCGAGGACTTCGAGGCCGCCATCGCGGAGCTCCGTGAGGAGCGGCCACCCGTGAACGATTGCGATTGCGGGCCCGGCGCGACCCCCGAGGTCCCCGTGCCCGCCGCTGCCGCCGACTGACCGACCGGCGGCGGACCAGACCTGTTCCGGTCGCCCCTTCGTGGCGTCCGGAACATCAGACACACAACGTGCCCTGGGAAGAACTGGGCACTTCAGGGCGTTTTTGCCCGTATATGGGAGGCGGCATGACAGAGACGGCGAGCGGCCCGGCACGGGGTTCCCGTACCAAGGGTTCCAAAGCGGCTGCGGCCCGGCAGGGCCTGCGCATCGAGCGCATCCACACCACGCCCGGCGTGCATCCGTACGACGAGGTGGTCTGGGAGCGTCGTGACGTCGTCATGACCAACTGGCGCGACGGCTCGGTCAACTTCGAGCAGCGTGGCGTCGAGTTCCCCGACTTCTGGTCGGTGAACGCGGTCAACATCGTCACCAGCAAGTACTTCCGCGGGGCGGTCGGTACGCCGCAGCGCGAGACCGGTCTGCGCCAGCTGATCGACCGGATCGTGAAGACGTACCGGAAGGCCGGCGAGGAGTACGACTACTTCGCCTCTCCCGCCGACGCCGAGATCTTCGAGCACGAGCTGGCGTACGCCCTCCTGCACCAGATCTTCAGCTTCAACTCGCCGGTCTGGTTCAACGTCGGCACGCCCCAGCCGCAGCAGGTCTCCGCCTGCTTCATCCTCGCCGTCGACGACTCCATGGAGTCGATCCTCGACTGGTACAAGGAAGAGGGCATGATCTTCAAGGGCGGCTCCGGCGCCGGCCTGAACCTCTCCCGCATCCGCTCCTCCAAGGAGCTGCTCTCCTCCGGCGGCAACGCCTCCGGTCCGGTCTCCTTCATGCGGGGCGCCGACGCCTCCGCCGGAACGATCAAGTCGGGCGGCGCCACGCGCCGCGCGGCCAAGATGGTCGTGCTCGACGTCGACCACCCCGACATCGAGGACTTCATCGAGACCAAGGTCAAGGAGGAGGAGAAGATCCGCGCCCTGCGCGACGCGGGCTTCGACATGGACCTGGGCGGCGACGACATCACGTCCGTCCAGTACCAGAACGCCAACAACTCGGTCCGCGTGAACGACGAGTTCATGAAGGCGGTCGAGACGGGCGGCACGTTCGGCCTCCGCGCCCGGATGACGGGCGAGGTCATCGAGGAGGTCGACGCCAAGTCGCTCTTCCGCAAGATGGCCGAGGCCGCGTGGGCCTGCGCCGACCCCGGCATTCAGTACGACGACACCATCAACAACTGGCACACCTGCCCCGAGTCCGGCCGGATCACCGCGTCGAACCCGTGCAGCGAGTACATGCACCTGGACAACACCTCGTGCAACCTGGCCTCGCTGAACCTGATGAAGTTCCTCAAGGACGACGGCAAGGGCAACCAGTCCTTCGAGTCCGAGCGCTTCGCCAAGGTCGTCGAGCTGGTCATCACCGCGATGGACATCTCCATCTGCTTCGCGGACTTCCCGACGCAGAAGATCGGCGAGAACACCCGCGCCTTCCGCCAGCTGGGCATCGGCTACGCCAACCTCGGCGCGCTGCTCATGGCGACCGGTCACGCGTACGACAGCGACGGTGGCCGTTCCCTCGCCGGCGCCATCACCTCGCTGATGACGGGCACGTCGTACCGGCGCTCCGCCGAGCTGGCCGCGGTCGTCGGCCCGTACGACGGCTACGCCCGCAACGCCGAGCCGCACAAGCGCGTCATGAAGCAGCACTCGGACGCCAACGCCGTCGCCCCGCGCGTGGACGACCTCGACTCGCCGATCTGGGCCGCGGCCACGGAGGCGTGGCAGGACGTCCTGCGCCTCGGCGAGAAGAACGGCTTCCGCAACGCGCAGGCCTCGGTCATCGCGCCCACCGGCACCATCGGTCTCGCGATGTCCTGCGACACGACCGGCCTTGAGCCCGACCTCGCGCTGGTCAAGTTCAAGAAGCTCGTCGGCGGCGGCTCGATGCAGATCGTCAACGGCACGGTGCCGCAGGCCCTGCGTCGCATGGGCTACCAGGAGGAGCAGATCGAGGCGATCGTCGCCCACATCGCCGAGCACGGCAATGTGATCGACGCCCCCGGTCTGAAGACCGAGCACTACGAGGTCTTCGACTGCGCGATGGGCGAGCGCTCCATCTCCGCGATGGGCCACGTCCGCATGATGGCGGCGATCCAGCCGTGGATCTCCGGCGCGCTCTCCAAGACGGTGAACCTGCCGGAGACGGCCACCGTCGAGGACGTCGAGGAGGTCTACTTCGAGGCGTGGAAGATGGGCGTCAAGGCGCTCGCGATCTACCGCGACAACTGCAAGGTCGGCCAGCCGCTCTCCGCCAAGACGAAGGACGTCAAGGCCGAGGTCACGGCGAAGACCGAGGAGACGATCCGCGCCGCGGTCGAGAAGGTCGTCGAGTACCGCCCGGTGCGCAAGCGCCTCCCCAAGGGCCGCCCGGGGATCACCACCTCCTTCACGGTGGGTGGGGCCGAGGGGTACATGACCGCCAACTCCTACCCGGACGACGGTCTCGGTGAGGTCTTCCTGAAGATGTCCAAGCAGGGTTCGACCCTCGCGGGCATGATGGACGCCTTCTCGATCGCCGTCTCGGTCGGTCTGCAGTACGGCGTCCCGCTGGAGACGTACGTCTCGAAGTTCACCAACATGCGCTTCGAGCCGGCCGGCATGACGGACGACCCGGACGTGCGGATGGCGCAGTCGATCGTCGACTACATCTTCCGCCGCCTGGCGCTCGACTTCCTGCCCTTCGAGACCCGCTCCGCCCTCGGCATCCACTCCGCCGAGGAGCGCCAGCGTCACCTGGAGACGGGTTCGTACGAGCCGTCGATGGAGGACGACGACGTGGACGTCGAGGGGCTGGCCCAGTCCGCGCCTCGCCAGACCGAGGCGCTGAAGCCGGTCGCCGCCGCCCCCAAGGCGGAGGCCGTGCCGGAGCAGAAGCAGGCGCACACCTCGGCGGAACTCGTCGAGATGCAGCTCGGCATCAGCGCGGACGCGCCGCTGTGCTTCTCCTGCGGTACGAAGATGCAGCGTGCGGGCAGCTGCTACATCTGCGAGGGCTGCGGCTCGACCAGCGGCTGCAGCTGACACCGGGCGCGGCGGCGCCGGACACGACATCCGGCGCGGCTCGCACGGTTGGCTGACCAGCAGCGCACGAAGGGGACCGGCCGGTGGCCGGTCCCCTTTCGCCGTGCCGGACCCCTGAGTGCGCCCGAACCCCCAAGTCCCCCCGTACGAAGCCCAAGACGACGCCCGCAGCTTTGTGGCTTTCGCCAGTACGACGGCCCGCCGGGGTGCGGGAAGACTGCCTGGCAGTGGCCGCGGCGTGTCCCGGGGGCGGGAGGCCGAGGCCCAGGACCTGACGAAGCACAGGGGAGGACATCACGATGAGCGTGCAGCAGTACGACGAGATCGGTGAGGCGTTCGAGGGCTTCAAGGCGCTGCCGCTGGTGCGGTACGGGGAGGTGCCCAGTTTCCTGGCCATGGTCGGGGACGTGCGCGGCAAGTCGGTCCTCGACCTGGCCTCCGGCACGGGCTTCTACAGCAGGGAGTTCAAGCGGCGCGGCGCCGCGGAGGTGCTCGGAGTCGACATCTCCGGCGAAATGGTCGCCGTGGCACGGCACCTGGAGGAGAGCGACCCGCTGGGTGTGCGCTACGAGGTGGGCGACGCGGCCGAATTCCGGCCGCACGGGCAGCGCTTCGACGTCGGCGTGGCGGTCCAGCTGCTCAACTACGCGCAGGACATCGCCGCCATGGAGCGGATGTGCCGCAACGCGCACCAGAGCCTGGCGCCCGGAGCCGAGTTCTTCCTGTTCAACCAGTCGCCCGGCTACGACTTCGGCGGGCCTTCCCTGGCCAAGTACGGCTTCGTCACCGAGCTGACCGGCGAGGAGGCCGCGGCCGGACCGCGCGTCCGCACCACGGCGCTGCTCGATCCGCCGATCACGATCGTCAGCACCCTGCCGCGCCGCGAGGTCTTCGAGAAGTGTCTGGAGGCGGCGGGATTCAGCGAGGTGACCTGGGTCCCGCTGGAGGTGTCGGACGCCGGCGTGCGCGAGTTCGGTGCGGACTTCTGGGCGGATTGCCTCGCCAACCCCCCACTGACGATGCTGCGCTGCCGCGCCTGACGGCCGACCGGACATTCCGGCCGCCACCGAGGGGCGGAGGGCGGAGGGCGGCGGGCCCGCGGGCTCGCCGCCCTCCGCGTTACCCCGTGGACGCGCCCCGGCCGCCGGGTCAGGCCGCTCCCATGGAGCTGACGAAGGAGTTCGGGTCGGTGTCGAAACCCCGCACGACGTGGCGGAATTCCCAGCCTCCCGAGGCGTTGCGCGTGAATTCGGCGATGGTCGCGGCGGTCGACGCGGACACGTCGGCGAAGCCGTCCTCCGCGAGCACGGTGTAGCCCTCGCGAATACGAAAGCCCCCATTCCCTATGGCGCCGAACGTCGTCCTGCCGCCGCGCTGCTGGATCGCTATTCCCACCACCACCCGGGTGTACGCGGGCGCCAGCCGGTCGAGCTCCAGGGTCATGGCCTCGTCGTAGCCGAAGCCCTGGCCGTCCCGGCTGTCCCTGTTGAGGGTGATGGTGCCGTCCGGCGAGCGGCTGTCGAAGTGCACGGTGTACGCGGGGCTGCCGTGCGGGTCCTCGGCGGTGTAGGTCGCCGCGATGATGTCGAGGTCGTGCGCCGGTTCGCCCATGGGACTGGGATCCCACCTGAGCGTCACTTCGACCTTGCCGACCCCTTTGTTGAGACTGCCCACCGGTCTTCCCCTCCCTCGAAACCCTGCCGGACGTCACCGGCGCGAGCGGTGCGACGCTGCACCTGGGGACCAGGCTAGCCCCGGCCACCGACAACTCGCGTCGCGCGACGGCCCGTTCGAGGCGTGTCGGTCAGGGGTGAAGTGCCCCGCAGGCGTGACGGGGCGCGTGTTCCTGGCCGTACGATGGCGCGGTGCTGGTCAAGTGGATTCGCTGCACGGTGATCGACCGTCGAGGTTTCGAGCGGGGGCAGCGGAAGTGGGC
>NZ_VBVX01000251.1 GCF_005981925.1 Streptomyces albidochromogenes | reverse complement strand
TCCAGCCCCAGGTCGCGAACGATCCGCCGGGGCAGCAGCGACACGAGGTACGAGTAGCGCGAGAGCCTGGCGTCGACTCCCGCGAACGGCCGGGTGGACACCGCCGCGCCCCCGGGGTGGCCGAGGCCATGCCGGAGAACCACGCGGTGCGGCCGCGGACCGGGCGTACGGCGACCGCGCGGGCCAGCTGGTTGGCCGCGGCCACGCGCGGTGCGCTGCCGGAACGGTGGCTGCGCACCGGGTGGACCGAGTTGCCCAGGAGGACGAGGAAAGAGTCGGTGGACGGGTCGAGGACCAGGCTCGTGCCGGTGAACCCGGTGTGGCCCGCCGTGCGCGGCGTGGCCATGGCCCCCATGTACCAGTGCTGGTACAGCTCGAAGCCCAGGCCGTGTTCGTCGCCCGGGAAGGCGGTGTTGAAGTCGGTGAACATCAGCTCCACTGACTCGGGCTCCAGGATGCGGGAACGCCCATACGCGCCGCCGTTCAGGAGCGTACGGGCGAGGATCGCGAGATCCCAGGCGGTGGAGAAGACACCGGCGTGGCCGGCGACACCGCCGAAGCTGTACGCGTTCTCGTCGTGCACCTCTCCCCACACCAGCCCCCGGTCGAGGCCCGACCACGGTGGCCGGGCGTCCTCGGTGGCGGCGATCTTCGGTTTCCAGGAGGCGGGCGGGTTGAAGCGAGTGCGGTGCATCCCGAGCGGAGCGGTGATCTCGTCGTGGAGCAGTGCGTCCAGAGTGCGGCCGGTGATCTCCTCCAGCACCAGCTGCAGGGAGATCAGGTTCAGGTCGGAGTACAGGTACTTGGTGCCGGGCGGGCTGGCTGGCGCCTCGTTCCACAGCAGGCGCAGCTTCCCCTCCCGTGTGGGCTCCTTGTAGAGCGGGATCCAGGCACGGAACCCCGACGTGTGGGTGAGCAGCTGGCGTACGGTCATGTCCTGCTTGCCCGCGCCACCGAACTCGGGGAGGTACGCGGCGACCTTCGCCTCCAGCTCCAGCGTGCCGCGCTCGATCTGCTGCACGGCGAGCACGGACGTGAAGAGCTTCGAGACCGACGCCAGGTCGAAGACGGTGTCCTCGGTCATCGCGATCCGCTGGTCCGCCGGGAACTCCACCGCCGTGTCGGTCTTCTCGTCGTACGCCGCGTAGCGCACCGCCGACCCGATCGCCCGATGCAGCGCCACCGTGCCGCCCCGCCCGGCGAGCAGGACCGCGCCGGCGTACCAGGGGTACTTGGGGGAGGGGCCGAGGAAGCGCTCCGCGTCGGCGACGAGCTGCGTGAGGGGGCCGGGCAGGAGCCCGGCGCGTTCGGGTGAACCGCGCCGCAGTGTCGGGCGGCCCCGGCCGGCGCGGCCCGCCGCCCGGTTCGGCGCCGCGCTCGCGCGGCCCGCGGCCGCCGGGGCGAGCACGAGGGCGCCGCCCAGGGCCATGATGCCGCCGAGCCTGCGCCTGCTGATTCCTCTGCCCGCTTCCGCTTCCGCTTCTGCCGCACTCGCCGCACCGTCGGTCACGAGCCACCCCTTGTGAAAGTAACTGCCGCCACGTGTTCAACAGATGAAACTTTCTTGCAGGCGGTGGGTGGTGTCAACCACGCCGAGGAGCCCCAGATATCTGACGCATCATCAGAGAATCTCTTCCCTCGTCCGCCCGACTGCGGCATCCTGCCGCCCATGGAGACGGAGCTGAGCAAGAAACTGGGTGTCGAGCACGCCATCTGCGGCTTCACACCCTTCCCGGCGGTGGCCGCCGCGATCACCCGCGCGGGCGGGTTCGGCGTCCTCGGAGCCGTCCGCTACACCGAGCCCGGCGAACTCGCGCGCGACCTCGACTGGATGGCGGAGCACACCGACGGGAAGCCGTACGGACTCGACGTCGTCATGCCCGCGAAG
The DNA here is from genome assembly GCF_005981925.1 of Streptomyces albidochromogenes. Taxonomy (GTDB): domain Bacteria; phylum Actinomycetota; class Actinomycetes; order Streptomycetales; family Streptomycetaceae; genus Streptomyces; species Streptomyces albidochromogenes. The sequence goes on along the minus strand of NZ_VBVX01000251.1, from coordinate 8,286 downwards.
AAGGTCGAGGGCGTCACCGAGGCCGACGTCGAGGCGATGATTCCCGACGGACACCGCAAGTACGTCGAGGAGACGCTCGCCCGATACGGCGTGCCCGGACTCGCCCAGGGGGAGGCGTCGGGATGGCGCATCACCGGCTGGATGGAGGACGTCGCCCGCAACCAGCTCGACGTCGCGTTCGACTACCCCATCAAGCTGCTCGCCAACGCCCTCGGCTCGCCGCCCGCCGACGTCATCGCCCGCGCCCACGACCACGGCGTCCTCGTCGCCGCCCTGGCCGGCAGCGCCCGGCACGCCAGGCACCACGCCGAGGCGGGCATCGACGTCGTCGTCGCGCAGGGCTACGAAGCGGGCGGCCACACGGGCGAGATCGCCTCCATGGTCCTCGTCCCCGAAGTCGTCGACGCTGTCCACCCCCTGCCCGTACTCGCGGCCGGAGGCATCGGCAGCGGGGAGCAGGTGGCCGCCGGTCTCGCCCTCGGCGCGCAGGGTGCCTGGCTCGGTTCGATCTGGCTGACCACCGAGGAGGCCGACCTGCACTCGCGCGCCCTCACCGCCAAGCTCCTCGCCGCCGGCTCCGGCGACACCGTCCGCTCCCGCGCCCTCACCGGCAAACCCGCCCGCCAGCTGCGCACCGAATGGACCGACGCCTGGGACGACCCGAGCGGACCCGGGACGCTTCCCATGCCGCTCCAGGGCCTGCTCGTGGCCGAAGCCGTCTCCCGCATTCAGAAGTACGAGGTCGAACCGCTGCTCGGCACGCCCGTCGGCCAGATCGTCGGCCGCATGACGTCCGAGCGCGGCGTCCAGGACATCTTCGACGACCTCACCCGTGGTTTCGAACGCGCCGTGGAACGCCTCGGCCGCATCGCCGGAAGGAGCGACCGTTCATGACCGCGACTCAGCCGCCCAACGGTTTCTGGGCCCAGGCGACGGCGGACCCGGGCCGTACGGTGCTCACCGCACCGGACGGCGAGCAGTGGACGGCGGGACGACTGCACGCCGCCGCCAACCAGCTCGTCCACGGACTGCGCGCGGCGGGCATGCGGCAGGGCGACGCCTTCGCCGTCGTCCTGCCCAACGGCGTCGAGTTCTTCACCGCCTACCTGGCCGCCTCCCAGGCCGGCTTCTACCTGGTACCGGTCAACCACCACCTCGTCGGACCGGAGATCGCCTGGATCGTCGCGGACTCCGGCGCCAAGGTCGTCGTCGCGCACGAGCGCTTCGCCGAAGCGGCCACCGCGGCGGCCGACGAAGCGAAGCTTCCCGGGAACAGCCGTTACGCCGTCGGGAGCGTTCCCGGGTTCCGTCCGTACGCCGAACTGCTCGCGGGACAGCCCGAGTCCCTGCCCGCCGACCGCACCCTCGGCTGGGTCATGAACTACACCTCGGGAACGACCGGACGCCCCCGCGGCATCCGCCGCCCGCTGTCCGGCAAGCTCCCCGAGGAGTCGTACCTCGGCGGTTTCCTCGCCATCTTCGGCATCCGCCCCTTCGACGACAACGTCCACCTCGTCTGCTCACCGCTTTACCACACCGCCGTGCTCCAGTTCGCGGGCGCGTCCCTGCACATCGGTCATCCGCTCGTCCTCATGGACAAGTGGACGCCCGAGGAGATGCTGCGCCTCATCGACCGGCACGCGTGCACCCACACCCACATGGTCCCCACCCAGTTCCACCGGCTGCTCGCCCTCCCCGAAGTCGTACGGGCGTCGTACGACGTGTCCTCGATGCGCCACGCCATCCACGGCGCGGCGCCCTGCCCCGACCACGTCAAGCGGGCGATGATCGACTGGTGGGGCCACTGCGTGGAGGAGTACTACGCCGCCAGCGAGGGCGGCGGCGCCTTCGCGACCGCCGAGGACTGGCTGAAGAAGCCGGGCACCGTCGGCAAGGCCTGGCCCATCAGCGAACTCGCCGTCTTCGACGACGACGGCAACCGCCTGCCGCCCGGCGAACTCGGCACGGTCTACATGAAGATGAGCACCGGCGGCTTCAGCTACCACAAGGACGAGAGCAAGACACGGAAGAACCGCATCGGCGACTTCTTCACCGTCGGGGACCTCGGCGTCCTCGACGAGGACGGCTATCTCTTCCTCCGCGACCGCAAGATCGACATGATCATCTCCGGCGGCGTCAACATCTACCCGGCCGAGATCGAGGCGGCGCTCCTCAGCCACCCCGCCGTCGCGGACGCCGCCGTCTTCGGCATCCCGCACCCGGACTGGGGCGAGGAGGTCAAGGCCGTCGTCGAACCCGCCGAGGGCCACCCGCCCGGCGACGCGCTGGCCGCCGCCGTCCTCGCGCACTGCGACCAGCGGCTCGCCGCCTTCAAGCGGCCCCGGAGCGTCGACTTCGTCGAGGCGATGCCCCGCGACCCCAACGGCAAGCTGTACAAACGCCGTCTGCGCGAGCCGTACTGGGAGGGCCGCGAGCGCGCCGTCTGAGCGAGGCCGCCCTGGAGGGCCGCCGGCGCGCCGTCTGACGACACCACGAATCGCTCCGCCCGGAGCCCCCCACCCGCACGGGGCCCTCACCGCAGCGGTGAGGGCCCCGTCGCGACGACGCCAACGCGTCAGCGCTCGCGCACCCGCTCCACCCGCAGGGCGGGCGAGCGGAGGATGTCCTTCTCGCAGAACCGGGACGTCACCCAGCGCTCGCCCGAGTAGAGCCGGGTCTGGTCGCTGTAGTGCGGCGACGACGGGTTCGACGACTGGGAGTACGTCAGCAGCGTGCGCGCCACCGGGCACCGGCCGCCGTCCCAGCCCACCGCCTGGATGTGGCTGGAGCCCGTCGACACCCCCGGGTAACCGCCGGCCGCCGCGTCCCACACGGGCTCGATCTTGTTCCAGACGCCGAGCGACTCCGTGCCGCCGTGCAGCGGCAGGCGCTCGCCGTCGCGTACGGCGAACTGGTGCGCGCCCAGGGGCGCGTCCAGCGCGATGCCCGCCGCCCTGAGCTCCGACACCGCCCCGGTCAGGGCGCTCGCGAAACCGGGCGCGGCCGTGTTGAGCGTGTGCGGTGTACGCACCGGATCCGCAGCGGAGAACGGCACCTTCCACAGCTGCGCCGCCGGCACCGACGCCACCAGCCGGCGCCAGAAGCGGTCGAAGAGCAGAGCGCCCGCGCTGTCGGTGTTCACCGTCCGGTCCCACCGCCCCAGCGCCTCGCACGCCTCCTTCAGACCGAGGTCCGGGCGCTCCGCCGCCAGCGCGGTGCATGCCTTCGCCGTGTCGGCCGCCGCCAGGTCACCGGCGGGCGCCCGGTTCGCGAACTGCTGGCGCTGGAGGTCGCCGACCGTCAGCCCGCCCCGGCGCGCCATGGCCGCCACGTCCTCGACGGCGCCGCGCGTGCGCAGGGAACGGGGCGTGGCCACCGTGCCGAAGATCCGCTCGTACCCCGTCAGGGGCCGGTCGGCGTTGGTCAGCCAGGCGCTGTCGTTGGAATTCTCGGCGTACGGGGCGTCCTTGAGCACCGGCATCCGCGACGGGCCGAAGATCCCCGGCTGCACCGCGTCCTGGTCGGAGCCGAGCGCGCAGTCGGCGCGCGACCCGTCCAATACGGCGACTCCCGAGGCCGGGTACGTCGCCTTCCCGAGCGGCGTGGAGCAGCGCCCCGCCAGCTCGTCGGTGATCCGCGGCAGGACCTGCGCCTGGCTGAAGAACGAGTGCCCGGCGGAGTCGGCCGCGACGGTGTTCACCCAGGGCAGGCCCTGGACGCGGCGCAGGGTGCGGTGGATGTCCCGCGTGGAGCGGGCCTTGGCGAAGCCGAGCGCGGTGTCGGAGCCCCGCAGGTTCGCGGCGTTCGGGTCGTTGAGCGCGTACGCCGTCGTCGCCGACCAGGGCAGGGGCAGCGAGGCGCCGAGCCCCGAGACGACCGGCCCGTAGCGCGTCCACCACTGCGTCCGGGTGACCGGCGCGCCGCCCTTGACCGGCACCGACACCGTCCGCCGCGTCATGCGCTCCGGCCTGCCGTCCACCAGGTACGCCGTCGGGTCGGCCGGATCCAGTTTCAGCTCGTGGAGGTTGAGCGTGACGCCGGTCGCCACGGTGTGGCTCCAGGCCACCTTCTCGTTGAACCCGATGCTGACGACGGTCGTGCCGAGCAAGGACGCGCCCGAGACGTTCAGTTCGCCCGGGATGGTCTGCTGCGACTGCCAGAAGCGCCGGCCGCCCTGCCACGGGTAGTGCGGGTTGCCCAGCAGCAGCCCGCGCCCGTTGGCGGTGGTCCTCCCGCTGAACGCCACCGCGTTGGAGCCCATGCCGGCGCCGTCCGAAGCGAACAGCTCGCGCGCCGCCCGCGCCGCCCGCCCGGGGTCCGCCCCGCCGACCGGCGCGGTGCCCGGCGGCGTCGCGGCGGTGATGCCGTCGACCGCGCGCCCCTGGCCGCCGAGCACGGACATCGCGAAGCCGCGCCGGGCGACGTCCAGGGGCGTGACCGGGCGCACCCAGTCGGCGCCCGCGCAGGCCGGGTCGGTGACGCGGTTCTGTGCGAGCCACGCGTTGTACCCGGCGGCCCAGCCGCGCATCGACTCCCTGATCTGCCGGCTGGGCCCGGCCGGTGCGGGCGTGGCCAGCAGCTTCTCGACCGTGCCCGCTTTCCGCACCCCGGCGAAGTACAGGTCGCTGGACAGGTTCCTGGCGGCCGACGAGAGGGAGCCGTCGGGCGCCGCGTCCGGGCCGAAGTGGCGCGAGCGCTCGCCTCGCACGGTCACGAAGCCGTCGGCGAGGGTGCACACCTGGTCGGCGGCCTGGGCCCAGCCGGTGCCGAAGCCCAGGTTCGCGTAGTCCCTGGCCACGATGTGCGGGACGCCGTACTCCGTGTAGCGGATCAGCGCGGACAGCCGGCCGGACGACGGGTGCCGGTCACGGGAACCGTCGTCGGCCCCGGCCGGGGCCGCGGGCAGCGCGGCCGGGGCCGTCACCAGGGCGACGGAGGTGAGCGCGAGGCGTCTCAGGCGGGTGCGGAAGTGCAACGTGCCTCCCAAAGTGACCGCGGTGCGCGGAAGTTGGCGCGGTGATCGGTCCATGCACGCAGCCGGGCGCGCTCATGTCAACATTCCGTTCCGCCTCGCCGCGCTCACTTCTCCCGCAGATCCTCGATCCGCCTGAGCTTGCCCACCGACCGCTCCAGCGTCCCGGGGTCGACGATATCCACCCCGGCCGTGACCCCGACGCCCTCCTTGACGGCCGCCGCGATCACCGTCGCGGCGGCGGCCCGCTGGTCGCCGGTGGCCTCCGGCCGGGCCTCGGCCCGGACCGTCAGCCGGTCCATCCGCCCCTCGCGGGTCAGCCGGAGCTGGAAGTGCGGGGCGACCCCGGGCGTACGCAGCACGATCTCCTCGACCTGGGTGGGGAAGAGGTTCACACCGCGCACGATGACCATGTCGTCGCTGCGTCCGGTGACCTTTTCCATCCGCCGGAAGCCCGGACGCGCCGTTCCCGGGAGCAGCCGGGTCAGGTCACGGGTGCGGTAGCGGACGACCGGCATGGCCTCCTTGGTGAGGGACGTGAACACCAGCTCGCCCTGCTCGCCGTCCGGCAGCACCGCGCCGGTGACCGGGTCGACGACCTCCGGGTAGAAGTGGTCCTCCCAGATGTGCAGCCCGTCCTTGGTCTCCACGCACTCCTGGGCCACGCCCGGTCCGACGACCTCCGAGAGCCCGTATATGTCGACGGCGTCGATCGCGAACCGCTCCTCGATCTCGCGCCGCATCTCCTCGGTCCACGGCTCCGCCCCGAAGATCCCGACCTTCAGGGAGGTGGTACGCGGATCGACGCCCTGGCGCTCGAACTCGTCGAGCAGCGTCAGCATGTAGGAGGGCGTCACCATGATGACCTCGGGGCGGAAGTCCTGGATCAGCCGCACCTGGCGCGCGGTCATGCCGCCCGAGGCGGGGATGACGGTGCAGCCGAGGCGCTCGGCGCCGTAGTGCGCGCCCAGGCCGCCGGTGAACAGGCCGTATCCGTACGCCACGTGCACCTTGTGCCCGGGGCGGCCGCCGGCCGCGCGGATCGAGCGGGCGACCATGTCGGCCCACATGTCCAGGTCGCCCCGGGTGTAACCGACGACCGTCGGGACGCCCGTCGTGCCGCTGGAGGCGTGCAGGCGGCGGACGTCGGACTGCGGTACCGCGAACATCCCGAAGGGGTAGTTGTCGCGCAGGTCGGTCTTGACGGTGAACGGGAACCGCGCGAGGTCCGCGAGCGAACGGCAGTCGTCGGGGCGCAGCCCGGCCTCGTCGAACGACCGGCGGTAGAACGGAACGTTCTCGTACGCGTGCCGCAGAGTCGCCCGCAGCCGGTCCAGTTGCAGGGCGCCGAGCTCCTCGGGCCCGAGCTCCTCCGCCGCGTCCAGCAGAACCGTCATGAGTGACACTCCCGTACCGATCGGACAACCGATCATTCGGTTGATCTTCCGGGGCCAGTAATCCAGGAGCCCGGTCGGGCGTCAAGGGAGGGGAATTGCCTTGTCCGCCCCGCGCTTGCAAGGATCTTGTGCATGAGGGACACGGGGACATACGGCACCGAGACGTTCAGCGCGTACGACGGCACCGCGCTCGCCTACCACCTGGCCGGTGCGGGGGAGCCCCTGATCTGCCTGCCCGGCGGCGCCATGCGGGCCTCCGCCTACCTCGGGGACCTGGGAGGACTCTCCGCGCACCGCCGGCTCGTCCTGCTCGATCTGCGCGGCACCGGCGACTCCGCCGTCCCGGACGACCCGGCGACGTACCGCTGCGAGCGCCTCGTCGACGACGTGGAGGCGCTGCGCGAGCATCTGGGCCTGGAGCGCCTGGACGTGCTGGCGCATTCGGCGGCGGGCAGTCTCGGCATGCTGTACGCCGCCGCCCACCCCGAGCGCGTCCGGCGCCTGGCGCTCGTCACCCCGACCGCGTGGGCGGCCGGGGTGCCCGTGACGGCCGAGGACCGCCTCTCGGCGGCGCGGGCGAGGAAGGGTGAGCCGTGGTTCGAGGAGGCGTACACCGCTCTCCAGGCGCAACTGCGCGGCGAGGAGACGACGGGTTCCGCCTACCCGTTCTTCTACGGGCGCTGGGACGAGGCCGCACGGGCGCACGCGGCGGCGAGCCCGCGCGAGCTCAACCGCGCGGCGGCACACGTGTTCGCCACACAGAGCGTCTTCGACCCGCCGGCGACGCGGGCCGCGCTGGCGGACCTGGCCGCGCCCGTGCTGGTGGTCGCGGGAGAACGCGACGGGGTGCCCACGCCGGAGCGGGCCACCGAGGTCGCCGCGCTCTTCCCCGGCGCCGAGCTGGCCGTGCAGCCCGGCGGCGGCCACTTCCCGTGGCTCGACGACCCGGGCTGGTTCGTCCGTACGGTGGGCGCCTTCTTCGAGGCCGGACCGTACGGTACGCGGCGGAGCTGATCCCGCACTGCCGCACGGTCACCTTCGGGCCATCGGATGTATCAGGAGGTACCTGAGGGGTTCCTCGCGGAACTCGGGGCGGCGGGCCGTTGTTGACGCGATGTCTAGCAATGCGGCGTACCGGCTGGTGATAATCATGGTGCCGGGACGCACCCGCGCGCGCTCGCCCCAGGACCGCCCAGGAGGCCCCGTTGACCGCCACCGACCGTTCCGCGCGTCTTCTCGTGGGGCTGCTCGCCGCGGCGGGCGCCGCCCACATGGTGGCGCCCAAGCCGTTCGACGCGACCATTCCGCAGGCGCTGCCGGGAAGCCCCCGCGCGTGGACGCACGCGAGCGGCGTCGCCGAACTCCTGCTGGCGGCAGGCGTCGCCGTGCCCCGTACGCGCCGGGTGAGCGCGGTCGCCGCCGCCTGCTTCTTCGCGGGCGTCTTCCCGGCCAACGTGAAGATGGCGTACGACTGGCGGCACAAGCCCGCCGCCCTCAAGTCCCTCGCCTACGCGCGGCTCCCGCTCCAGGTCCCGCTCGTCCTGTGGGCCGCCAAGGTCGGGCGCGAAGCCGCCCGCTGACCCACCGGCCGGCGCACGGTCACCGGACCTCGCCCGGGCCGGCGGTACGCGCGGGCCCAGGCACGGCGCGGGTCACCGGCGGCGCGTGCGCGTGGTCCTGCGCCAGCCGAAGGGGCCCGGCAGATCCATCGAAGTCGTGCGGCGGCCCGTGCTGCTCGTGGTGCGGCGGGGGCCGTTGCGGCCACCGGTGGTGATGGACCAGGAGTGACGGTTGATGTTCAACCGCACCCCCGGGAGGATCCGGAAGCTCTTGCGGAACGTGATCGGCATGGTCGACGCCCTCCTCGGGTGGGATCCGATGCTGTACGGGTTTCCCGTCCGGCGCGCACCATGCGCC
>NZ_VBVX01000250.1 GCF_005981925.1 Streptomyces albidochromogenes | reverse complement strand
GGGGCGGGGTGGTGCGCGGGGCGGTGCGTATCGAGTCCATGGCCGAACCCTCGTACCTCAAGCGGAGTCGAGGTCAAGCGCGGCCCCGCCGCGGCGACGCGGACGGGGCCGGGGACTCGCGTCCGGTCAGCCCGGGTAGGACGTCAGCGACGACGTCTTCATCAGGACGAGCACGATGAGCAGCACCAGTACCGCGGCGGCCGCGACCACCTGGATCGCCGTGCGGTGCTTGCGTGGTGCGTACGCCAGGGCCAGGCTGACCAGACCGCCGGTGAGCAGCCCGCCCAGGTGGGCCTGCCAGGAGGTGAACAGGGCCGACACGACCATCCAGATCATGAGCCCGGCGAGGAAGCGGTTGACGGCCCGCATGTCGTGGCCGAGGCGGCGGCAGATGACGTAGTACGAGGCGGAGACGCCGAAGATCGCACCCGACGCGCCCACGACGATGCTGTGCGGCGCGATCAGGTACACCAGCACCGAACCGCCGAGCGCGGACAGCAGATAGAGCCCCGCGTAGCGCGCCCGGCCGAGCTGCTCCTCGACCGTCCTGCCGATGTTCCACAGGCAGAACATGTTCATCATGATGTGCATGATCCCGAAGGTGCCGCCGGTCGGGCTCTGGTGGAGGAACGCCCCGGTGAACAGCCGGTACCACTCGCCCTCCGCGACCCCGGCGACGGCCGGCCCCGACTGGACCCCGCTCTCCGGGCCCAGTACCCCCCAGCCGAGCATGCCGAACCGCGGGACGATGTCGGGACGCGCCAGTTCGCCCAGGTAGGCGAGGACGTTCAACGCGATCAGCGTGTACGTCACCACGGGCGCGGCCGCGCCGGCCACCGAGCCGCCGAAGACCGTGCGCGCCCGGCGGACCGACCTGTGGCCGTCCCTCACACACTCGGGGCACTGGTGGCCGACGGCCGCCTCGCGCATGCAGTCGGGGCAGATGAACCGATCGCAGCGCGTGCAGCTCACATACGTCTCGTACTTGGGGTGGCGGTAACACGTCGTGACGGCGGCTTCCACGGCCGGCTCCTTGGACTTCTGGGCTGATGGGGGAGGGCCGGTGGGGTCGGCGCCGCTCAAGATAACGCACCGGCCCGCGGCGGCCGGCGGGCCGTCAGCCGGTAGTCGACCGCCGTCCACGGTCAACTCCGCCCCGGTGATGTACGACTCCGTACCCCGTCCGCCCCCGCCCTCCGCCCTTAGACTGCGGTCCGTGACCCAGAAGAGGCAGGGGAAGGAAGGGGAGCGGCCCGCGCTGCCGGCGACGAGCTGGGCGGTGCTCGGACTGCTGTCCTTCGGGCGGGAGTTGTCCGGCTACGACCTCAAGAAGTGGGCGGACGCGTCGCTGGGCTTCTTCTACTGGAGCCCGTCCTTCAGTCAGATCTACAGCGAGCTGAAACGGCTGGAGAAGGCCGGCTTCGCGACCTCGCGCCTGATCGCCCAGGACACCGGCACCCGCGACAAGCGCGTGTACCGGATCACCGACGCGGGTACGGACGCCGTCCGCACCTGGGCCCGCGAGGCGCCGGTCGACCCGCCGGTGCTCAAGCACGGGCCGATGCTGCGGCTCTGGCTCGGCCACCTCCTGGAACCCGAGCAGACCCGTGAAGTGCTTCGGCGGCACCGGGAGTTCGCGGAGGAGATGCGCGGCCGGGCGCTGGCGGACATCGAGAGCGCGAAGGACGAGGCGGCGTGGGCGTACCCCGCGCTCACCCTCAAGTGGGCCGAGCGGCACTACGCCGCGGAGCGCGATCTCGCCGACGCCATGCTGGCGGACATCGAGGAGCTGGAAGCCGCCGAACGCGAGCGCGGTACGCGACCGTAGACGCGGCGCGACCGGAGCCCGGGGCGGCCGTCGACACCGGCCCCGTAATCTCGGACACGCCCCCACCACACCTGGTGTTCCTGTCAGCTTCCTGCCGGCCCGTACGAAACGGAGAGATCCGACGTGGCGATAAGCCTCCACAAGGTCGAGGAGACCGCTCCCGCCCTCGTCAGCTTCTACAAGAACGCCGGCGTCTGCCTGCGCAAGCACGGGCTGAACGGGCAGCGTGCCGCCGTCTACCTGGTCCTCGACTACTCGGGGTCCATGAAGCCGTACTACCGGGACGGCAGCGTGCAGGCGCTCGCCGACCGGGTCCTCGGGCTCTCGGCCAACCTGGACGACGACGGAAGCGTGCCCCTCGTCTTCTTCTCCACGGACGTCGACGCGACCACGGACATCGCCCTCGACAACCACCACGGCCGGATCGACAGGATTGTCGCCGGGCTGGGGCACATGGGCAAGACCAGCTACCACCTGGCCATGGACGCGGTGATCGACCACTACCTCGACAGCGGGTCCACCGCGCCGGCGCTGGTCGTCTTCCAGACCGACGGCGGGCCGATCAACAAGCTCGCGGCCGAGCGGTACGTCTGCAAGGCCGCGAAGCTGCCGCTGTTCTGGCAGTTCGTGGGTTTCGGCAACACGCGCAGCACCCAGTTCGACTTCCTGCGCCGGCTCGACGAGCTGGCCGTCCCGGCCAGGCGCCCGGTCGACAACGCCGGGTACTTCCACGCCGGAGAGGACCCGCGCCAGGTCTCGGACACCGAGCTGTACGACCAGTTGGTGCGGGAGTTCCCGGCCTGGCTGGCGGCGGCGCGGGCCCAGGGCATCGTGCGATGACGGTCGAGGTGCTGAGGGCTGCCGACCGCGAGGCCGTGCCGTGGAAGAACGGCGGCGGCATCACGCGGGAGATCGCGGCCGCGCCCGTAGGCGCGGGAACGGCCCACTTCGACTGGCGGATCAGCCTGGCTGAGGTCGAGGGGGACGGCCCCTTCTCGGCGTTCCCGGAGGTGGACCGGATCCTGACGGTGGCTGAGGGCAGGGGAATGGACCTCACGGTGGGCGGGGAGCGGCGGCTCGTCGACGAGCGGTACGTTCCCCAGCGCTTCCCGGGGGACGCCGCCACCGACTGCCGGCTGCTCGGCGGCCGGGTCGTGAACTTCAATGTCATGCACCGCAGGGGCCGGACGGCCGCACGGGTCGCCGTGGTGTGCGGCGATCTCGACGTGGCGGTCCCGCCCGGCGGGACGGTGGTGGTCGTCGCTCTGGACGCGACGGCGACGTTCGACGGCGCCGCGCTCGCCCGGTACGACGCCGTCGTCACCGGCGCGCCGGGCGCCCTGTCCACCCGGGGCCACGCGGCGGTCGTCACCCTGACGCCGGGCGAGTGAACCGCGTCGCGGCCGCCGGGGCGGTGTGCCGAGGCCGGGGTGGGGGCGCACGGGCGGAGGCCGACGTCAGCGGCTGTCGGCCCACAAGCGTCGCGGGAGGAAAAGCCGACAGAAGATGTCGGGTATCAGGGGTTCACTGAAGACATGGTCACCAACTGGACAGACTTCCAACGGGCGCAGCCGCAGTTCGCGCAGGCCGTGCGGCGACGGTTCGAGCAGCACAAGCACCACGTCCTGGCGACGATCCGCAAGGACGGGTCGCCGCGCGTGACCGGACTCGAAGTGACGTTCCTGCACGGCGAGTTGTGGCTCGGCATGATGCCGTACTCGCGCAAGGCGCAGGACCTCCGGCGCGATCCGCGCTTCGCCGTCCAGGCGAACCCCGGACCGGGCGACGACATGCGGGACGGCGACGTGCGCATCAGCGGCCGGGCGGTGGAGGTCACCGACCCCGAGGTGATCGCACGGTTCTCCGGCGAGATCGCCCCGCCGGAGCCGTTCCATCTGTTCCGGGTCGAGCCCACCGAGGTGGTCGCCACCTCCGTCGACGGCGAGGAGCTCGTCGTGCGCACCTGGCGGCCCGGCCGTCCGGTGCGCACGATCCGCCGGGGGAACGGTGACGAACCGGCCCGCGAAGTGTCATGATCCGTCGCCCGCCGAGAGCCGCCGGCCGCGACGAACCGCCGGTCCGTCATGATCCGTCATGAACCAGCCAGCACCTTCCGCCGGCACTCGGACGGCGTGCCCCACGCGTCCCGCAGCGGACGTGCCTTGCGCAGCCACAGGGACAGGTCGAGTTCTTCCGTGTAGCCGACCGCTCCGTGCACCTGCAGCGCCGTCCGCGCGGCTGCGTACGCGGCCTCGCCCGCCGTCAGCTTCGCGGCGGCGATGTCGGCGGTCGTCATGGACAGCGCCGCGCCGAAGAGCAGCGGCCGGGCGAACTCCAGCCCGACCAGGGTGTCGGCCAGCCGGTGCTTGACCGCCTGGAACCCGCCGATCACCGTCCCGAACTGCGTGCGCTGCCTGGCATACGCCACCGTCCGCTCCAGCAGCGCGAGCCCGGTCCCCAGCGACTGCGCCGCCGTGGCGAACGCCGCCCAGTCGGCGGCGTGTCCGGCGGCCTCCCGCACGGCGGGCCCCGAGGCCAGCAACTCGCCACCGGGCGCGGGCCGGGACAGCCGCCGCGCCGGGTCCGAGGACGCGCGCAGCGCTCCGGTCCCGGGAGCGAGCCGCAGCTCGTCGCCGTGCACGACGAGGACGTACGCCGCCGCATCCGCGTCCAGCGCGTACGGACCCCCGCCGGGCAGCGTGAGTGTCGCGCTCGCCCCGCCGGAGGCGAGCGCCGGCAGCAGCCGCTTCGCGGGACCCGCCTCGCCGTGCTCGGCCAGGCGCGCCAGCAGCGCGGCGGCCGCGACGGTCTCCACCACCGGACCGGGCACGGCGTACCGCCCGAGCTCCACGTATGCCACGGCCAGTTCGACCGGCAGCACGCCCACGCCCCCGTACTCCTCGGGAACGGCCAGCGCGAAGACGCCGACGGTTCCCAGGCGCGCCCGCAGCGCGTTCCCGGGAACGGCGTTTCCGGCCGCCCACGCCCGTACCGCCGACGGCGTGTCCGCCGCCGAAAGCATCGCTTCCAGGGAACGGCCGAAAGCGGCCTGTTCGTCGGTCAGCAGGAACCTCATCGGCGGCGGCCCTTCGGCAGGCCGAGCAGCCGCTCGGCGATGATGTCGCGCTGGATCTCGTTCGTTCCCGCGTAGATCGGCCCGGCGAGCGAGAACACGTGCCCCTCGGCCCACTCGCCGTCGGCCAGTTCCCCGTCCGCGCCCAGCAGATCGAGCGCCGTCTCGTGCAGTGCGATGTCGTAGTCCGACCAGAACACCTTGTTGAGGCTGGACTCGGCCCCGATGGACGCGCCCGCCGCGAAGCGCGAAGCGTTGGCGTACGTGAACAGCTGATACGCGCGCGCGCCCACGACCGCGTCCGCCACCCGGTCGCCCAGCGCCGTGTCCGACGGATCCGCCGACGCGCGCCAGTCCCGTACGAGCCGCTGTGACGCGGCGACGAAACGGCCGGGGGAGCGCAGCGTCAGCCCGCGCTCGTTCCCGGTCGTCGACATCGCGATCCGCCAGCCCTGCCCCGGCTCTCCGATGACGTCTTCGTCCGGTACGAACACGTCGTCCAGGAAGAGCTCCGCGAAGGCGGGCTTGCCGTCGAGCCGGCCGATGGGGCGGACGGTGACCCCGCGCGCCCTCAGGTCGAACATCAGGTACGTCAGACCGTGATGCGGCTTCGCCGCCCCCGGGTCCGTACGGAAGATCCCGAACGCCCGGTCCGCGAAGGCGGCCCGCGAGGACCACGTCTTGTGCCCGGACAGCAGCCACCCCCCGTCCGTGCGTACGGCGCGGGACCGCAGGGACGCGAGATCCGACCCCGCCTCCGGCTCGGACCACGCCTGCGCCCAGATCACCTCGCCGCTCGCCATCGACGGCAGGACCCGGGCGCGCTGTTCGTCGGTGGCGTGGTCGAACAGCGTGGGGGCGAGGAGGCTGACGCCGTTCTGCGAGACCCGCCCGGGGGCGCCCGCCGCGAAGTACTCCTCCTCGAAGACCAGCCACGTGAACAGGTCGACGCCCCGGCCGCCGTACTCGCGCGGCCACGCGACAACGGACCAGCGGTCGGCGTGCAGCCGTGCCTCCCACGCGCGGTGCGCGGCGAAGCCCTCCTCCGTCTCCAGAGAGGGCAGCGGCCGCTCGGGGACGTTCGCCGCCAGCCACGCCCGCGCCTCGGCGCGGAAGGCGTCCTCCTGCGGGGTGTGCCGCAGATCCATCAGGAGCCCGCCCTCTTCATCGCGGCGACGTCCATGCCGGCGAGCGGGTCCGCGGCGGTCTCGGCGTTGTGCGCGTGGGCGAGGTGGTGCAGTGCGAACACCGAGTCCATGCCGGTGTGCATGCCCTGGAGGTCCTCCGCCTGGTTCACCGCCCGTTTCGTGAGCGCCAGTCCCAGGCGTGGCATCCGGGCGATCCGCAGGGCCAGTTCCTCTGTGCGCTCCGCCAGTTCGGCCCGTTCCACGACGTGGTTGACCATGCCCACCTCGTACGCCCTGCGCGCGCACATCCGGTCGCCCGTGTAGAGGAACTCCTTGGCGATCCTCGGCGGCATCACCCACGGGTGGGCGAAGTACTCGACCCCGGGAATGCCCATCCGCACGACCGGATCGGCGAAGAACGCGTCCTCGGAGGCGACGATGAGATCGCATATCCACGCGAGCATCAGCCCGCCCGCGACGCACGCGCCGTGGACCGACGCGACGACCGGCTTGGGCAGTTCGCGCCAGCGGCGGCACATGCCCAGGTAGACCTCCGACTCGCGGGCGAAGCGCGACTCGGCGCCCTGTTTGTCGGAGTGGTCCCACCAGAGGCCCGCCCGGCGCTCGAAGGGCAGATGGGCGTCGCGCTCGGGGGTGCCGATGTCGTGACCGGCGCTGAAGTGGTCGCCGGCCCCCGCCAGCACGATCGCCTTCACCTCGGAGTCCTCGGCCGCGCGGTAGAGGGCGGCGTCCAGCGCGTAGGTCATCGCCGAGTTCTGGGCGTTGCGGTAGCGCGGTCGGTTGAGCGTGACGTACGCGAGGGGCCCGCGCCGCTCGTACAGCACGGGCGGTTCCTGCGGCAGGGCGGGCTCGGGGGCGGGTGGCTCGTGGGCGGCGGGCGTGGGCATCAGGCGCATCCTTCCCTAACAAGTGTTTGGTAGGTTAACGTACGGCCATGAGCAGCGTCGAGGAGTCCCGCGCCCCAGGCCCCGAGTACGTTCCCGGGCACGGTCTGCTCAAGGGCCGTACCGCCGTCGTCACCGCCGCCGCCGGCGCCGGCATCGGAGGCGCCACGGCGCGCCGGTTCCTGGAGGAGGGGGCGCGCGTCCTCCTGGGCGACGCGCACGCACGCCGCCTGAAGGAGACCGAGGAGGCGCTCGCCCAGGAGTTCGGCCCTGGGAACGTCGCCTCCCTGCCGTGCGACGTCACCGAAGAGGCCCAGGTACGGGCCCTCTTCGACCTCGCCGTACGGGAACACGGCGGCCTGGACATCGTCTTCAACAACGCCGGCCTCGGCGGCACGGCCGAACTCGTCGACATGAGCGACGAGCAGTGGTCCAAAGTCATCGACGTCACGCTCAACGGCACCTTCCGCTGCACCCGCGCGGCCCTGCGCGCCCTGAAGGCGGCCGGCCGGGGCGGCGTCGTCGTCAACAACGCCTCCGTCGTCGGCTGGCGCGCCCAGAGCGGCCAGGCCCACTACGCCGCCGCCAAGGCGGGCGTCATGGCGCTCACCCGGTGCGCGGCGGTCGAGGCGGCGGCGTACGGCGTGCGCGTGAACGCCGTCGCGCCCAGCCTCGCCATGCATCCGCACCTGGTGAAGGTGACCTCCGCCGAGCTGCTCGCGGAACTCACCGGGCGGGAGGCGTTCGGGCGGTACGCCGAGCCCTGGGAGGTGGCCAACGTCGTCGTCTTCCTGGCGAGCGGCTACTCCTCGTACATGACCGGCGAGACGGTCTCGGTCAGCAGCCGCCGTGCCTAGGAGCACCGCGTCCGGGCGGACAATGGCAGCGTGCCCAACAAGAAGAAGAACCAGGTGACCGCCTCGCCCGAGCGGCGGCGCGAACTCCTCGGCACGGCAGCCGAGGTGTTCGCCGCCCAGGGCTACAACGCCACGACCGTCCGGAAGATCGCGGACGCGGCGGGCATGCTCGCCGGCAGCCTCTACTACCACTTCGATTCCAAGGAATCGATGCTCGACGAGATCCTCTCCACCTTCCTCGACGAGCTGTGGGAGGGGTACGACAGCGTGCTCGCCGCCGGACTCGGGCCGCGGGAGACGATCGAGGCACTCGTCACCGAGTCGTTCCGTGAGATCGACCGGCACCGCGCCGCCGTCGCGATCTACCAGAAGGAGTCGAGGCACCTGTCCGCGCAGCCGCGCTTCCACTACCTCGCCGACTCGCAGCAGAAGTTCGAGAAGGCGTGGCTGGGGACCCTGGAGCGCGGGGTGAAGGCGCGCGTCTTCCGCGCCGACCTCGACATCCGGCTCACCTACCGCTTCGTCCGCGACACCGTCTGGGTCGCCGCGTCCTGGTACCGGCCGGGCGGCCTGCACAGCCCGGAGGAGATCGCCCGCCAGTACCTGTCCATGGTCCTGGACGGCATCGCGCTGCGTACGTGAACCGCTTGTCCGACGTTCGTCATACGAAGGAGCAGCAGTCATGGCCGAGGCCTACATCGTCGAAGCGGTGCGCACCCCTGTCGGCCGGCGCGGAGGCGGCCTCGCGGCCGTTCACCCCGCCGACCTGGGGGCGCACGTCCTGAAGGCCCTCGTCTCGCGCTCCGGAATCGACCCGGCGGCGGTCGAGGACGTCGTGTTCGGCTGCCTGGACACGGTGGGACCGCAGGCCGGGGACATCGCCCGTACGGCGTGGCTCGCGGCGGGACTGCCCGAGGAGGTGCCCGGGGTCACCGTCGACCGCCAGTGCGGGTCGTCGCAGCAGGCCGTGCACTTCGCGGCGCAGGGCGTGCTGTCGGGCACACAGGACCTGGTGATCGCCGGGGGCGTCCAGAACATGACGCAGATCCCGATCGCCTTCGCGTCCCGGCAGGCGGCGCAGCCGCTGGGACTCTCGGAAGGCCCGTTCGCGGGTTCGCGCGGCTGGCGCGCGCGGTACGGCGCGCTGCCGGTGAACCAGTTCCACGGGGCGCAGCTGATCGCCGAGAAGTGGGGCATCTCGCGGACCGACATGGAGGAGTACGCGCTGCGCTCGCACCGGCGGGCCCTGCGCGCGATCGACGAGGGCCGCTTCGGGCGCGAGACGGTGGCTTACGGGGACGTCACGACCGACGAGGGGCCGCGCCGCGACACCACCCCGGAGAAGATGGCGGCGCTGAAACCGGTGGTGGAGGGCGGCACGATCACGGCGGCGTGCTCGTCGCAGGTCTCGGACGGGGCCGCGGCGCTGCTGATCGCCTCCGAACGGGCGGTCGCGGAGCACGGGCTGACGCCGCGCGCCCGCGTCCACCACCTGTCCGTCCGCGGCGAGGACCCGATCCGGATGCTGTCCGCGCCGATCCCGGCCACGGCGTACGCGCTGAAGAAGGCCGGCATGACGATCGACGCCGTCGACCTGGTCGAGATCAACGAGGCGTTCGCGCCCGTCGTGCTGGCGTGGCTGAAGGAGACGGGGGCCGACCCCGCCCGGGTGAACGTCAACGGCGGCGCGATCGCCCTGGGCCACCCCCTCGGGGCGACCGGCGTCAAGCTGATGACGACGCTGCTGCACGAACTGGAGCGGACGGGAGGCAGGTTCGGCCTCCAGACGATGTGCGAGGGCGGCGGTCAGGCGAACGTCACGATCATCGAGCGCGTGTGACGGGACGGACGGGGGCGTCACCGTACGACGATCTTCTCGGCGTCGAGGGGTGGTGCTCCGGCGGCATCGTGTTAGGGTGGACGAGTTGCAGTTTTGGTACCCATAAACATTATGTGCGCCTGACGGGAATGCTTCCTCAGGCGCATTTTGTTTTCCGGTTCTCCGGATGGGGCTCATTGCGGCGACGTGGAATCCGTGAAGTGCGGATTTCCGGATCTGCCCCAGTTTTTTAGGAGAATGACATGGCTACTGGAACCGTGAAGTGGTTCAACTCGGAAAAGGGCTTCGGCTTCATCGAGCAGGACGGCGGCGGCGCTGACGTCTTCGCCCACTACTCCAACATCGCCACCCAGGGCTTCCGTGAGCTCCAGGAGGGCCAGAAGGTCTCCTTCGACGTCACGCAGGGCCAGAAGGGCCCGCAGGCGGAGAACATCGTCCCGGCCTAATTCGCCGACGCGATACCTCGCCAGCCGGGGCCCGCACCGTGAAGGTGCGGGCCCCGGCTTGTGCATGTTCCCAGGAAGGCAAAACCTGAATGACCCGCTCCGACC
>NZ_VBVX01000024.1 GCF_005981925.1 Streptomyces albidochromogenes | reverse complement strand
GGCGGGTGGGAGTCAGGACTCCCGGCGCAGGTCCTCCAAGGTCGCGGGTGAGCCGGGGAGAACGGAACGCGCCGGCGCCTCCAGGCCGTCGAGGAAGATTTGCAGGTGCCGGTGCACGAACTGGTCGAAGTGCGTGCAGGCACTGCCCGGCAGGGGCCGGGTGAGCTGGGAGAGGCCGACCAGCAGATCGCCTACGGCCACGTCGTCACGGAGCCGCCCGGACCGCCGCGCGCGCTCCATGAGGCCGTCGACGGCCCCTTCCAGGCGGTTGCGCGCGGCGAGCAGTTCCGGGTGCTCCTTGTCGAAGGCGCCGGAGAGCATGGGGCACAGGGCGCCGATGCGCTCGTCGGCGGCCGCGTGGACGAAGCGGCGCAGCGCGTCGAACGCGTCGGCCTCCTCGGCGCCGGCCGCCTCGGCCTGGTCGGTGGTGCGGGACATGACGGAGACGACCACGTGGTGGATCAGCTCGTCGCGGTCGGGGAAGTGCCGGTACAGCGTCGCGTTGCCGACGCCCGCACGGCGGGCGATCTCGTCGAGCGGGACCTCCGGGCCGAACTCGACGAACATCTCGCGCGCGGCCGCGACGATCCGCTCCCGGTTGCGCAGGGCGTCGGCCCGCGGGCGCGGGGCACGGCGCCGGGCGGCGGTTTCGGTGCGGGTGACGGTGGCCACGGCGCTTCCTCTCGTACGTGATCGGGTGAACCGGGGACCGAGTCCCCGGTTCGGCGAACACTGTTGCAAACGGGGAGAGCGTCCCCGGTTATTTCCTCCCGGAGCACATGTGAGCCGGATCACAGCGCGGGCCGGAAATTCGCACGATCGGGCCACCCAGCGGGCGCCCGGACGGCCCCCGGCACAGGGTGATCGAACGAGAGCAGTCTGGGACGGCCGGCTGCCGCGGACCCGAAGGCGAATCTATGCAGCGGACCCGCCCCCGGATACGCAAGCCCCGCCACATCGTCAGCGTCGCCGTCCTCACCGGCCTGGCCCTCACCTCCGTGACCTCGGCCGGTTCGCCCCTCGCCGGCGGTTCCAACGCCGCGTCCGGCCCGGTGTCCGGTGCCGACCAGGCCGTCTCCGTGCCCGACGAGGCCGCCCTCAAGCCGTGCCGGATAGCGGGCACCATGGGCGTACAGATGTCGGAGGGGCTGCCGACGCCGCCCGGGTACGCCCGCTCGACGGGCGACGTACGCGCCCTCACCCTCATGATCGACTTCGTGGACGCCCCGGGGAAGGGCCCGGCGCGCGACCGGTTCGAGGAGTTCTTCCCGCAGACGACGCGGTGGTTCGCGACCAGTTCGTACGGGCGGCTGCGCTACCGGCCCGTCACGCCGTTCACCGACTGGGTACGGATGCCGCTGCCCTTCGCGGCGTACGGGATAGACCGCGGCTCGCCGTACGAACCGGGCTACCGCAATCTCGTGCAGGACATCATCGCGGAGACCGACGACCGGGTGGACTTCCGCGCGTACGACCTGGTGAACATCCTCGTCACGCCCAACGCCGGGCCCTCGGCCCTGGACACCGTCCTGTCCGTCACCTTCTCCGGGCACGACGACGCGCCGCGCGCCGACGGCGTCCCGCTCGCCAACACCTCGTTCGTCTACAGCCGCCAGGACGACGGGTCCGGATCGTACGGCGAGACGGGCTTCCGGGTGCTGCCGCACGAGAACGGCCACGTCTTCGGACTGCCGGACCTCTACACCGTGGACGGCGGCGGGGCGGTCGGGCACTGGGACATCATGTCCGAGGACTGGGGCGCCAACAACGACCTGCTGGGCTGGCACAAGTGGAAGCTGGGCTGGCTCGACGGCGAGCAGATCCGCTGCGCGTCCGCGCGCGGCACCACCGAGCACGTCCTGGCGCCGCTCGCCGCCCGCGACGCCGGCGACCGGGCGAAGCTGGTCTTCGTACCCCTGACGGAACGGACGGGGTACGCCGTCGAGGTGCGCACCCGGGCGGGCAACGACGACGCCGTGTGCAAGCCGGGTGTGCTGATCTACCGCGTCGACGCCGACGTGGACACGGGCAACGGCCCCGTCACCGTCGCCGACAGCGAGCGCGACAGCGGGGGCTGCACGCGCCAGCCCAATGTGCACGCGGAGCTGTCGGACGCTCCGTTCGAGGAGGGCGAGTCGTTCCGGGACCGGCAGTACGGGGTCCGGATCTCGGTGGGCGAGGAGGACGGGCGCGGCAACTACCGGGTCCGCGTCGACCGGCGCTAGCCGGCCGCGGCGCTTCACCCGCCGCCGGTCGACCCACCGCCGGCGAACAGGCCGGCCGCGGTGCGCAGTTCCCGCTTGAGGACCTTGCCGGTGGCGTTGCGCGGCAGGGGTTCGTCCCGTACGAGCACGTGCGCGGGCACCTTGAACGCGGCGAGCCGCCCGCCGACGTGCGCGCGCAGTTCGTCCGCACCGGCCGTGGCGCCGGGCCGCCGCTGCACGACGGCGGCGACCTCCTCGCCCAGGACGGGGTGGCCGACACCGAGCACGGCGGCGTCGAGCACGTCCGGGTGGGCGTGCAGCACGCTCTCCACCTCGGCGCAGTACACGTTCTCGCCGCCCCGGACGACCATGTCCTTGATGCGGTCGACGATGGCGACCCGGCCGTCGCGCACGGTCGCGAGGTCCCCGGTCCTGAACCACCCGCCGTCGGCGAAGGCCCGGGCGGTGGCCTCGGGGTCGTTCCAGTACCCGCGGAACAGCGACTGCCCGCGCAGCCACAGCTCGCCGACCTCGCCCTCGGGCAGCGGCTGCCCCTGCGGCCCGGCGACGCGTACGTCGGTGCCCGGTGCGGGGCGGCCGACGCTGCCGGGGTCCGCGCGGTAGGACGCGCCGAAGTTGGCCATCACGCCGCCGCTGGTCTCGGTGAGCCCGTAGCCGTTGCGCGGCTCGACGCGCTCGCCGTAGCCGGCGGTGAGGCGGGCGACGAGACCGGCGGGCGCGGCGGCCCCGCCGGTGTTGAGCATCGCGAGGCTCTCCAGGCCGTCCCCGGCGGCCTCGGCGGCGTCCAGCAGTTGCAGGGCGGTGGCCGGCACGCCGGCGTAGTGCGTGACGCGGTGTTCGCGGATGAGCGCGAGCGCCCGGCCGGCGTCCCACTTGCGCATGAGGACGAGGGCACCGCCGGCCGCCATGACGGAGTACAGCGCGGTGAAGGCGGCCACGTGGAAGAAGGGGAACGTCATGAGCGACACGGGGGCGGGCCCCTGCCCCGGGATCCGGCCGCGCCCGAGCGCGGAGAGCGCGGCGTGGAAGCGGGGGTGGGTGGCGGCGCCGGTCTGGGCGAGGTGGGTGGCCACGGCGCCCTTGGGGCGGCCGGTGGTGCCGGAGGTGTAGATGATCGTGGCGTCGTCCTCGGGCCGTACGTCGACGTCCGGCGGCCCCAGCAACGGATCGGCCGCCCGGATCCCCTCGTACGCCTCGCCCCACTCCCCCGCGTCGCCGTGGAACACCACCACGGTGGGCGGCTCCTCGCGGCCCGCGACCCACGGCTCGACCCGGGGGAGGCGCTCGCCGTCGACGAGCAGCACGCGGGGCGTGCAGTCGTCCAGCGCGTACGCGACCTCCGCCTCGGTCCACCAGGCGTTGAGCGGCACGGCGACGAGCCCGGCCAGCTGGGCGGCCCAGAAGGCGACTTGCCACTCGGGGTGGTTGCGCATGGCGATGACGGCCCGGTCGCCGGGCACCAGCCCGTGCACGTCGGCGAACCGGCGGGCCAGGGCGCAGGCCGCCGCGAAGAACTCGCCGTACGTGTACGTCCCGCTCTCCGCGACCAGGAACGGCCGGTCCCCGTACGCCCAGGTCGCCTCGACGAACTCGCGCAGCGTCCGGGGCCCGGTGGCGTACAGCGGGCCGCCGTCCTCGCCGCGCACCACCTCGAAGGGCGCCCCGGGTGCGGTCAGCGCCGCTTCGGCGCGCAGCGGATCGTTGTTCGGCACGGACCGACCTCTCCAAGCGGTTGCTCAGTCCTGCGGACGCTATGCCGGGGGCCGCCTCCCGTCAAGATCCGTGCATCGGCCATCTTTCTGCCGCGCGTGCGCCGCCGGCCCGCCCTCAGGCGCCGGACGGGCCGGATCCGGCGGCCTCGCCCGCCAGGGCCCGCGCCTCCTTCTCCGCCGGGACTCCGTCGGCGAGCGGCGGTGCGACGCCGTCGGGCAGCGCCTGCCGCCAGGCCCAGGTGTCCCGCACCGTGTCGAGCACCGGACGGCACCGCAGGCCGGTCGCCAGCGCCCGGGACACGTCGCCCGCGTGCACCGCCGCGTGCAGCTCGCTGCCCGGCGGCGCCCAGATCGGCAGCTCGCTCCACGCCTCGACGCCGGCCGCCTCGACGGCCTCGGGCGGCGTCCAGCACAGCTCGGCGTCCGAGCCGGTGACCCGCAGGCACGCGTCGAGGAGGCCGCCCATCGTGGTGTGCCCCGGCGGGCCGACCATGTTGTACGGGCCGTGCAGCCCGGCGTCCAGGCCGTCGAGCAGCCAGGCCGCGAGGTCGCGGGCGTCGACGTACTGGAGCGGGGTGTCGCGCGGGCCGGGCGCGAGGACCCGGCCGCCCCGGGCCACCCGATCCAGCCACCAGGTCAGACGGCCGGGGGTCTCGCGCGGGCCGAGGATGAGCCCGGCCCGGACGATCAGGGTGCGCTCCTCGCCGAACTCGCGGAGCACGGCCAGTTCCGCGCCGCGCTTGTCCGCCGGGTACTCCGTCGCGTCGGCGTCGGGGTCGCCCTCGGCCAGCGGCCCGTCCTCGTCGAGACCCGCCGGTGCGGGCCAGGCGTACACCGAGCGGCTGGAGACGAACGCGTAGCGGCCGGCCCGGCCGGACAGCAGCCGGGCCGTGTCGCGCACGGCGGCCGGGCCGGCCGACCAGGTGTCGACGACCGCGTCCCACGAGCCGCCGGCGAGGGCGGCGAGCCCGTCGGACGCGGTGCGGTCCCCGCGCAGGACGCGCACACCGGCCGGCGCCGGGTGTTCGCCCCGGTGGAAGACGGTGACCTCCCAGCCCCGGTCGCGCGCGGCCTCGGCGACCGCGCGGCCTCCAAAGTCGGTACCGCCGAGCAACAACAGCTTCACAGCTTCCCCTGCGCCTTCTCTGTGGTGATGGTGTCGTCCCGCCGGGCCGTCCGGCGGCCGGGCGGCGTGCGCGGGGCCGGCGTGCGCCGGCCTCCGGACGCCGCCCGGGCGCCGCCGGCCGCCGTCACCCGGCCGTCCGGGCGCGGTACGCCGCGAACCGCTCGCCGATCTCCCGGGCGCGGCCCTCCGCCTCCGACAGCTTCATCTCGGGGCAGTCGTACCCGAGTTCCTCGGTCATGATCGCCATGGCGGCCGGCTCGAAGACGACGGTGCCGTCGGGGCGTATCTCGCGGATGCCGTCCTGCACCTGGCCGGAGACGTTGATGGCGTGGGCCTCCTCCTCGGTCATGCCGTCCGGCAGCAGCGGCCGGAACTTGCCCGACTCGATCGCCACCGGGAACCCGCCGAGCGCGCCGTCCGCGCCGGGCGCGTGCACGACGGCGTCGCGCTCGTCGGCCAGCGGCTCCAGGACGCTGAGGGCCGAGGCGGCCGTCATGGTCTGCCCCGGCATGCCGCCGGTGCGGCGGTACTGGCCGGGAAGCCGGTTCAGCAGCGCCTCGACGTCCAGCTCCGCGGTGATGTCGCGGCCGTCGACGCGGATGCCCAGGCCCATGGCGGCGGGGCCGCTGTTGCCGTGGCGCGACAGGCGGTGCGAGACGTAGTGGTGGGCGACGAGCCGCACGTCGATGTCCGCCGTGCTGCGGCCGAGCTCGTCGGCGACGGCGGCGGTGATGCCGGGCACGTTGTTGGCGACGTTGCCGATGCCGATGTCGGGCGACAGGCCGATCGCGGCGAGCGCCGGGTGCACGGCGTCCGGGTAGGCGGCGTTGACGACGACGGCCTCGGTGCCGGAGAGCTTGACGGCCTCCATGGCCTTCATCACCGGGACCAGGTGCATCGGCAGCCACGGGCCGTAGTTGGCGGCGTACACGCGCTGGAAGGCGGACGGCTCCAGGGTGGAGATGACCCACCACGACTGGTAGCTGGCGGCGAGGAAGACGACGTCGGGCGCGAAGGCCGCGATGCGCTCGGCGGTGCGCGCCACGTCCGTCAGGTCGGTGACGGCGTGGCTGACGGTGGGCGCGTATCCCCGCTGCACCGCGCAGAAGCGGGTCAGGTTGGCGGCGCGCAGCACCACTTCCTCGTCCCGGCCGACGAGCTGCACGTGCCGGTCGGCGGCGCTGTGGGCGAGCTCGTGGAAGGCGCGGCGGCCGATGTCGCCGGCGCCCAGGACCATGATCTTGCGGGGCTTGTTCACGAAGTACCTCCGAGGTGAGCGGTGGCGAGCGAGGAGGGGGCCGCGAGCCGGTGCGCGTCGCGGACCAGGCGGGGCAGTTCCCGCATGGAGGGGAAGGCGAGGGCGCCGTCGCGGTGCGGGCCGACGGCCGGATCTGCGGTGTACTGGAGGACCCGCATGCCGGCGGCGAGCGCGGCGTCCACGCCGACCGGGCTGTCCTCGACGACGACGCAGTCGTCCACGTCGGCGCCGCATTCGGCGGCCGCCCACAGGAAGAGCTTCGGGTCCGGCTTCCAGGCGTCGATGTCGTACGCCGAGAACAGCCGCCCCTCGAAGTGGTGCAGGATCCCGGACTTGCCGAGGCGGTCCGCCATGATCTCCGGCGGGCTGTTGGAGGCGACGCACATGCCGGTGCCCAGGGCGGAGCTCAGCTGCTCCAGGGCGTACGCGACCCCTTCGACCGGTTCCAGCCAGGAGCCGATCAGCTCATCGCACTTGGCGCGGGCGCGCGCCATGGCGTCGGCGGGCGGCGCGCACCCGGAGATCTCCTCCATCAGGTCGATGCACTCCTGCATCTTCTTCCCGGAGAAGAGCTCGTCCCGCTGCTCCTTGGTCAGGTGAAGCCCCATCAGCTCGCCGATGTGCGCGAGCCCGCCGTTCTCGGCGTCCTGGGTGTCGACCAGGACGCCGTCCAGGTCGAAGATGACGAACTCACTCATAGCTGATCCAGTCCACGTTCTCGATGGCGGCGACGGTCGCGGCCAGTTCCCGGTGGTTCGCGGCGGAGCCGATGACGGCCGCCGTGTTGCCGCGGGCGCCGATGCGCCAGTCCGCCGCGGCGCCCGGCTCGGCGAGCACGGTGACGCGGTCCACGTTCGGCAGCCGGCGCAGGGTGGAGACGTTGCGGATCGCCTTCACCCGGCGGGCGCCGGCGGGCGGCACGGTCAGGTAGTGGAAGGCGATCGGGCCGTCCTTCTTGACCTCGGGCGTCTCGTACGGGCGGCCGAGCGCGGCGGCGACCGCGACGTACGCGGGGTCGGAGGTGCCCGAGCGGACCGCGAGGTCGTCGACCCAGGCGCCGAGGCGGCCGTTGACCTCGATGACCCGGGGGCCTTCGGCGGTCAGTTTGATCTCGACGTCGGCGACGCCGTGGATGTTCAGGGCGCGCACGGCGCGGCACGCCAGGTCGCGTACGGCGCGCTCCTCGTCCTCGGGGACGACGGAGAAGCCGCCGTAGCCGCCGCGCTCGCGGAACGGCTCGGCCAGCGCGAACTTGCTGGTGACGAAGACCGGACGGACGTCGTCGCCGTCGGCGACGCAGTCCACCGCGATGTAGTCGCCCCAGGGCACCGGGGTGTCCCGGCCGACCAGCAGCTCCTCCAGCATCACGGCGGTCTCGGTGGGGCCCTCGCCGTCGCCGGAGAACATTCCGGCGAGTGCGGCGTGGCACTCCTCGGGTGTCGTGACGGCCTGGGTGTTGCGGCTGGAGGCGCCGATCACCGGCTTGATGATGGCGGGCAGTCCGACGTGTGCGAGTGCCTCGCCGGCCTGCTCGGCCCCGGTGATCGTCCGGAAGCGGACACTGTCGACGCCCGCCTGCGCGAACCGCTGCCGCTGGAGGTCCTTGTGCGTGATCGCGTCGACGTCGGCGGGCCGGTGGTAGCGCAGGCCGAGCGCGTCGGCGAGCCGGACGGTCGTGGCGATCTGGAACTCACTGAAGGTGATGATGCCCGCCGGGGCGAGCGCCCGCAGCGCGTCCACGAGCTCCGCCTCGGTGCGGCCCGCGGTGTCCACCACGGTGCCGACCGTCTCCAGCGTCGGGATCATCTCCCGCGCGTGGTCGGTGCCGGCCGTCACGAACACCAGCGAGCAGCCGTTGTCCCGGGCGGCTTCCGCCAGCCGGGTCGGTGCGAGGCTCCCCGTGTCGTAGACGACGAGAAGCACCGGCTTGTCACTCATGGGTCAACCTCTGTGTTCCGGGGCCCGTGCGGTGCAGGGGCCTGCGCCGGGGCGCGTGTACGTACGGACGATTCGGTGCGTAGCAGGGCAAGTCGGCGCGCGAAGGGGTGCGCCGGCCCTGCGGACGGCCGGGGCGGCGGTCCGCAGGGGCACGGCGGGCGGGTCAGGCCGCGGGGAACCCGCCGGCGCGGCGCGCCGCGGTCAGGGCCTTCGCGAGCGTCTCGACGGTCGAGCAGGTGAACAGCACCCGCACCGGGATCTCGAGGCCGAACTCCTCCTGGAGCCGCAGCGCGACCCGGGTGGCGGTCAGCGAGTCGCCGCCCAGCTCGAAGAAGTCGTCGTGGGCGCTCACCTCGTCGGCCCACAGCGCCTCGGCCCAGATCCGGGCGACCGCGCGCTCGGCGGGCGTGCGGGGTGCGACGAACGCGGCCTCCAGGCCGGTCCGTTCGCCGTCCGGGGCGGGCAGCGCGGTGCGGTCGGTCTTGCCGCTGGTGGTCAGCGGCAGCCGGTCGAGGAAGACGAAGGCGCCGGGCACCATGTAGCCGGGCAGGCCCCGCCCGCACCACTCGCGCAGGGCGCCGACGCCCGGCGCCCGGCCCGCCGCCGGCACGCAGTAGGCGACGAGCGCCTTCTCGCCCGGTACGCCGCCGGGCACGTCCTCGCGCACGGTCACGACGCAGGCGTCCACGTCCGGGTGAGCGAGGAGCGCGGACTCGATCTCGCCGAGCTCGATGCGGAAGCCCCGTACCTTCACCTGGTGGTCCAGGCGTCCCAGGAACTCCAGGTTCCCGTCCGGCAGCCACCGCACCAGGTCCCCGGTGCGGTACACGCGGGCCCCCGGGCCGTCGGCGGCGTACTCCGGGAAGGGGTGCGCGGTGAACCGCTCCCGGGTCAGGTCCGGGCGGCCGAGGTAGCCGCGCGCCACGCCCCGGCCGCCGATGAGGAGTTCACCGGGTACGCCGACCGGCACCGGCCGGTCGGCCTCGTCCACGACGTACACCTCGGTGTTCGGGGTGGGCCGGCCGATCGGGACCGGTCCCGCCGCGTCGCGGATCTCGGCGACGGTGGCGTAGACGGTGGTCTCCGTGGGGCCGTAGCCGTTGACGACGCGGCGGCCGGCGCGCAGCATCTTCGCCGCCAGGTCGGCGGGCAGCGCCTCACCGGCGGTGAAGACGGTGAGCTCGCGCGGCTCGGGCCCTTCGCCGAGGGCGTCGAGCAGGGGCCGCCAGGCCGACGGGGTGGCCTGGACGAGGGTGGCGCTGTGCCGGTCGACGAGGGCGGCGAGCTCGCGGGGCGCGTGGACCTGTTCGCGGTCGGCGCCGATGATCCGGCCGCCGGTGATCAGGGGCAGGAACACCTCGACGTTCGCGATGTCGAAGGTCGCCGACGTGGTGAACAGGACCCGGTCGCTCGCGGGCGCCGGGAAGATCTCCCGCATCCCGAAGAGCAGGCCGACCAGCGAACCGAGGGTGATCGCGACGCCCTTGGGGGTGCCCGTGGACCCGGAGGTGTAGAGGACGTACGCGAGGTGGTCCGGACCGGCGGCCGGCTCGGGGTCCGCGTCGCCGCACGCGGCGACCGCCGCGCGGTCGGTGTCGACGGCGACGAGCAACCGCCCCTCGCCCGCGAGGCGTCCGCGCAGGGACTCCTGGGTGACGACGACGGGCGCGGCGGTGTCGCGCAGGACGAAGTCGAGCCGGTCGACGGGGTGTTCGGGGTCGAGCGGTACGTACGCCCCGCCCGCCTTCAGCACCGCGAGCAGCGCGACGACCAGCTCGGGTCCGCGCTCCAGGCAGACACCGACCGGAACGTCCGGTGCGACGCCGAGGGAGCGCAGGTGGTGGGCCAGCCGGTTGGCGCGGGTGTTCAGCGCGGTGTACGTCACTTCCTCGTCGCCGAACACCACGGCGAGCGCGTCGGGCGTCAGCCCGGCCCGTTCGGCCACCAGCTCGGCCACTCCTCGCCCGGCCGGGAAGGCCGCCGGCCGCGCGCTCCACTCGGTGAGCAGCAGGTGCCGCTCGGCCGCGCCGAGGATGTCGAGGTCGCCCGGTGAGGCGCCCGGGGCCTCGGCGACGGCGGCGAGCAGGGTGAGGTAGTTCCCGGCGAACCGCTCGGCGGTCGCCGCGTCGAACAGCGCGGTGCTGAAGTCGACGTGCACCTCGATCTCCGCCTCGCGGTCCTCGAAGACCAGCGCCAGATCGGGCGGGCAGGTGCCGGCGGGCGTGGCGGGCACGGCGTCCGGGGCGAACAGCGCCTGCACCAGCGGGTGGTGGCCACCGTCCGGCTCCGGGGCGAGGGCCGCGACGAGGTCCAGGAACGGGACCTCGGGCCGGGACTGCGCCCCGCGCAGCGCCTCTCCGGCCCGCTCCACCAGGTCCCCGAAGGCCGCGGCCCCGGCCAGGCCGGTGCGTACGACGGTCAGCTCGCCCGCCAGCGGCGTGCCGACGGCCACGTCCTGCCGGCGGCTCCAGCGGCCCAGCAGCAGCTGGTACGCCGCGAGCAGCACGACCGGCAGCGGCGCGCCGTATCCGGCGGCGGCCTTGCGCAGGGCGTCGGCCGTGCCGGCCGGGACGGTGCGGGTGCACCGGGCCGTGCCGGGCTCGCGCACTGCGGGGCGGGGGCGGTCCGCGGGCAGTTCCAGGGGTTCGAGGCCGGCCAGTTCGGTGCGCCACTGGTCCAGCACGGTCGCGTCAGTCATGACCCCTCCGGGGTGCCGAGGATCCGCGCCAGGGCGTTGCGGTCCGTCTTTCCGTTGTCGTTGAGCGGCAGGCCGTCCAGCCGGGTGAGGCGGGCGGGCACCATGTGCAGCGGGACCTGCTCGCGCAGCCAGGCGTCGAACCGGGCGGGGTCCGTCTCCCGGCCGGCGTAGGCGGCGACCAGCTCGGTCTCGCCCTCCGCCGTCGGGAGCGCGACCACCGCGACGTCGACGACGGCCGGGTGGCGGCGGACGACCGCCTCCACCTCGCCGATCTCCACCCGGTGGCCCCGTACCTTCACCTGCTGGTCGAGCCGGCCGCAGTGCACCAGGACGTCCCCCTCGCGGCGGACCCGGTCCCCGGTGCGGTACCAGTGGCGGTCGGTGAGCGGCGCGGAGCCGTCGTACACGGCGGCCCGGCCGCCCTGCTCGTACGACAGGAACCGGCCGGCGTTCTCCCGGGGGTCGAGGTAGCCGTCGAACCGCTGCGGGCCGCGCACGCACAGCTCGCCCTCGTCGCTCTCGCGACCGTCCTCGTCGAGCAGGACGCCCTCCATGCCGGGGTACATCGTGCCGATCGGGACCGTGCCGCCGGTGAACTCGGGCCACGTGGAACTCGGGCCGGTCAGAAGGTGGTTGGAGCAGCAGATGACCAGCTCGGTGGGGCCGTACACATTGTGGATCCGGGAGTGCGGAGCCACCTCGCGCCACAGCGCGGCGTGCTGCGCGGTGACCGGCTCGGCCCCGAACATGCTGTGCTTGAGCGTGACGCAGCGCCCGAGCGGGAGGTTGCCGAGCCGCTGGGCCTCGCGGACCACGGAGGGCACCGAGAACCAGTGGGTCAGCTTCCGCTCCACGACGAAGTCGACCGGCGCGTACAGGTCGGCCGCCGACGGGACCACCAGGGTGCCGCCGCCGCCCCAGGTCGCGAAGAGGTCGAAGGCGTGCGCGTCGAAGGTCAGGCCGAACACCTGGGTGAGGCGGCTGCCCGGGGCGATCTCGTAGCGCGGGATGTTGTGTTCGAGGTACGGCGAGAACTGGCGGTGCAGGATCGGCACGCCCTTGGGCTGGCCGGTCGACCCCGAGGTGAACAGGATGTACGCCTCGCGTCCGAGGTCGGAGGGGACCGGCGGCAGCGTCTCCTCCAGCGCCCCCTCCAGCAGGTCCGGGTCGGCGCGCTCGTCCTCGGCGAGTTCCAGCACGGTCGGCCGGTGGCGCTCGGGGAGCCGGGCGAACAGCTCGGCGGTCCGCTCCTCGACCAGGGCGACGGCGACCCCGGCGCGCTGGGCGATGTCGAGGTTGCGCTGCTGCGGGTAGTCGGGGTTCAGCGGCACCACGGCCGCGCCGAGCCGCTGGATCGCCAGGTAGCCGGCGTACGCGCCCACCGAACGGGCGGCGGCCAGGGCGACCCGGTCGGGCAGCCCGCCGTGCTTGCGCACGATGCGGGCGGCCAGCACCAGGGCGAGGCGGCGCAGTTCGGCGTAGGTCAGGACCTCGTCGCCGATCTCCAGCGCGGGGTGGCCGGGCAGCCGCAGGGCCGACTCCTCGAACCACTGGTACATCGTGCGGTGCGGAAGGCCGGGGGTGAGGGGGTCGGGGGTCATCGGTTCCTCGATATCCATGTGCGTTCCAAGTTCTCGACCAGGTCACTGCTGGTCAGCCGCCTGCACTGCTCCACTGCGTACGCGGCCATGTAGTGCCGGAACACGTCTTCGGGCTCCTCGTGGGCGTGCAGGACGCGGCGGTTGTTGACGACGGCCGGGTTGGCCAGCTCGGCGGCCGCGGCCCGGACCGCCGCGTCCAGCCGGTCGCCGGGGACCGCCTCGTCGCACAGCAGCCGGCCCTCGGGCGAGACGGCGTCGATCCGGCGGTCGGCGAAGATCGCCTGTCGGGCGAGCCGGTTGCCCCCGACGCGGGGCAGCCGCAGGTTGGCGGCGCCCGGGATGATGCCCTCGCGCAGCGCCGGGAGGGTGAAGTAGGCGTCGTCGGCGACGATCACCCGGTCGAAGACGAGCAGGATCTGCGCCCCGCCGCCGATCGCGAAGGTGTCCACGGCGGCGATCCAGGGCTTCTCGATGGGCTCCGGCAGCCAGCCGGCGCCGTCGTCCGGGACGCTCAGCCCTCGGAAGATCTTGTTGATGTAGCCGAGTTCGCGGCCCAGGAAGAAGTCGATCAGGGAGATCTCGCCCTCGTACAGGCGGGTGAGGTTGATGCCGGCGCTGAACACCCGGCGCCCGGCGTACCGCGGATGCGTCATCGGCCCGCCGCGCATCACCCCCACCCGTACCGAGTCGTCCAGGAGCACCAGGTCGACGGCGGCTTCGAGGGCCGACACCAGCAGGTCGTCCTCGGCGTTGAGGAACCGCGTGTTGTGCACGGTCACCTCGCCGGTGTCGCCCCGGCGGCGCACCGAGACGAGGCCGAAGTCGGCGTGCCCGGTCGCCCGGAAGCCGGGCAGCGCGGCCAGCGCCTTCTGAGTGGGCCTGCGCATGGCCTCCAGGAGGTGCGGGCCCGCCGTGGCGGAACGCAGCAGCCCCCAGAAGAAGATGCCGTGGTCGGTCTCCCGGCCCTCCTTGTCGCGCTGCGGCCTGCGCCGCTCCTCCTCGGTCTGCTCCTTCGTCGGTACGAGGCCGGGCATCAGCTCCGCCGCGCGCTGGGCGAGGTCGTCCAGGCGCAGGAACTCGCTCCGCCCGTCGGTTAGTTCGTCGTACAGGCTCTCCGCGTGGCGCTCCATGAAGCGCCGCCGGGCCCGGCGGGCCGCCGTGTGCGGGAGGCCCGCCGCGGACCGGTCCGCCCCGGGACGCGCCAACGCGTCCTCGATCCGGGCGAGGTGGTCGACGGTGGCCGCGCGGTCGTCGGCGTAGCCCTGCCCGAGGGCCGGCGCCGGCGCGCCCGTCGTCGTGTCTGTCGTCATGCCGCCCCCGTTTCCAGCGCTGTCCGTACTGTTCGCGTCGCCTGAGTCGCCCGCGTCGTTCGCGTCGCCCGCGTCGCCCGCGTCGTTCGCGTCGTCGCCCGGCCCGCCGTCATCGCGGCCGCCCCGGGGTGCGTTCCCCGGACCGGGCGCGCATGGCCCGCAGCCGGGCCTGGCCGCGCTCCTCGGCGGCCCCGGCGGTCCGACGGCCGGTGCTCGCTGAAGAGGCGGCGCCGGACTTCTGCCCGAGGAAGGCGGCCATGGTCCGCACGGTGGAGTGCCGGAACAGGTCGACCACGTCGACCTCGCACTCCAGCGCGGTCCGCAGCCGGTCGCGCAGCCGGATCAGCAGCAGTGAGTTGCCGCCCGCGTCGAAGAAGCTCTCGTCGTGACCGGCCGTGCGGCCCAGCACCTCGCGCCAGGCGGCGGCGACCCGTTGCTCGGTGCCGCTCGCCGGCGGCCGCTCGGCGCCGCGCGCCGCCCGCGCCTCGTCGGCGAGCGCCTGCTCCAGTGCCCTGCCGACGGCGGCGCCGTCCGGCCGGCCGCCGGGCAGCAGCGGCATCCGGTCCAGGACGCCGATCCGGGCGGGTTGCAGGTAGCCGGGCAGCAGCTCGCGCAGGTGCGCGCGCAGCGCGTCGGCGGTCAGGTCCGCTCCCGGCCGGGCGGCGACCGCCGCCTCGATTCCGCCGGGCGCCCCGGTCCGCACGTGGGCACGTGCGACGCCGGGGTGGGTCAGCAGCGCCGCCTCGATGTCGGCGCCGGCCACGCGGACCCCGCGCACCCGGGTTTGCTCCGAGGCCCGGCCGGCGAACACCAGTCGCCCGTCGGGCGTGTGCCGCGCCAGGTCGCCGGTGGCGAACAGGCGCCCGCCCGGCCGCTTCCCGTACGGGTCGGGCAGGAAGCGCCCGGCCGTGCGGCGCGGATCGTTCAGGTACCCCCGGGTGACGGCGGCGCCCCCGATGTGGAGCTCACCGACGACGCCCGGCGGGACCAGGTCCCCGCGCCGGTCGAGGACGTACGCCGTGCAGTCCGCCGGAAGCCCGAGCGGCACCGGGCGGCCGGTCCCGTCGGGGCGGGCCGGTCCGCCGACGGCCACACCGGCCGTCTCGGCGGCGGTGTAGAGGTGGTGGACCCGACCGGCCCCGGCGGAGTACGCCGCGCCCAGGGCGGCCGGGGCGAGCAGCTCGCCGCCGGCCAGGACCGTCGCCGGCACGGCGTCCCGGCCGTCGGCGAGGAGGTCCGCGAGGACGGACGGCGCGGCGAGCACCGTGGCCGGCGCGGCGCCGTCCGGTACGACCGCGCGGCCTCCCGAGGTGAGCGGTGCGAACAGCTCGAACACCGCGCCCGGTGAGTCCGGCGGGCTGAGCTGCGCCACCGCGTCGAGCGCCCCGGCGGGCAGCTCCCGGTGGGCCCAGCGCAGCCGGGAGGCGAGGTTGCGGTGCTCGGCGAGCACCGGCAGCGGGTCGCCCGTGG
Organism: Streptomyces albidochromogenes; assembly: GCF_005981925.1. Lineage (GTDB taxonomy): Bacteria > Actinomycetota > Actinomycetes > Streptomycetales > Streptomycetaceae > Streptomyces > Streptomyces albidochromogenes. The sequence continues at coordinate 22,305 of NZ_VBVX01000024.1, read as the reverse complement.
CGCCCGAAGTGCGCAGCACCCAGGCGGCGTCGGCGGGCGCCACGGCGGGCAGCGCGCCGGCGGGGGCGTCCCCGGCCGCCGCCGGGTCCTCCAGGGCCTCCAGCTCGACCACCCGCACCCGGGTGTGGTCGAACAGCGAGGAGGAGTCCAGGTCGGCGAGCACCGTCGTCAGCCCCGCGTCGTCCACGGCCAGCCGCAGCAGAAAGGCCGGCAGCTCCGGGTCCAGCGGCACGCACACCCCGCCCGCCCGCAGCACGCCCAGCTGGGCGGCGGCCAGCGCGAAGGACTTCGGCGCGCAGACGCCCACCGGGGTCTGCGGCGTGACGCCGCACTCCAGCAGCCGCGCCGCCAACCGGTCGGCCACGTAACCGAGTTCGCGGTACGTCCAGGTGCGCGGCCCGTCCGCCACGGCGACCGCGTCCGGCGTACGGGCGGTCTGCTCCGCCACCATCGCGTGCAGCACACCGCCGTCGGCGTCGGCGTCGTGCGCCGGGTTCCACTCCTCGACCAGCAGCCGCCGCTCGGCGGCGGTCGGCCGCAGCAGCGCGGAGACCCGGGCGGCCGGGTCGGCGGCCACCCGTTCCAGTACGGTCCGCAGCCGGGCCAGCAGCCGCTCGGCGGTCGCGTCCTCGAAGAGGGCCGTGCGGTAGTCGACCAGGGCGAGCAGGCCCTCGTCGGTCTCGATCGTGTCGACGGCCAGGTCGGTCTTCATGGTCGGCAGCCGCAGCTCCTCCACCGTGAACACCGCGTCCGCCGCCCGCCGCACGGGCGCGGCCGGCTGATGCGTGTACATGACCTGGTAGAGCGGGTGGTAGCTCGGGTCGCGGGCGGCTCCGAGCCGGTCCATGACCTCGTCGACGGGCAGGTCCGCGTGGTCCAGCGCGTCCAGCAGGTCACCGCGCACCCGGTGCAGCAGTTCCCCGAACTCCGGGTCGCCGGACAGGTCGGCGCGCAGCACCACGGGCCGCGTGAGGTAGCCGACGAGCCCGGAGCTCTCGGTGGTGTCGCGGCCGGAGACGGCCGTGCCGGTGAGCACGTCGGTGCCGCCGTACTGGCTGAGCACCACGTCGCACGCGGCCTTGAGCACCATGAACAGGCTGCACCGCTTGCTCCGGGCGAGCCGCCGCAGCGGTTCCACGACCTCGTGCGGGACCACGGCCGTACGCCGCTCCCCCTCGTGGCCGCCGCGCGCGGGGCGCGGCCGGGCGAGGGGCAGTTCCAGCACCTCGGGCGCGCCGGCCAGCCGCTGCGTCCAGTACGCCAGGTTCGCGGCGGCGGCCCGCTCGTCCTCCTCGGTGCGCCGGGCCCAGAACGCGGCGTGGTCGACGGCCGGCTCCGCCGGCGGGGACGGCCGCCCCTGCGCGAACGCGTCGTACAGGGCGGTCAGTTCGGAGGTGAAGACCTCCAGCGACGCCCCGTCGAAGACGAGGTGGTGCACACCGACGAGCAGCCGGTGCGTCGTGTCGCCCAGCCGCAGCAGCCGCACCCGCAGCAGCGGGCCGCCGTCCACGGTGAAGGGCTCGCGGGCGAACGCGTCGGCCAGGGCGGCCGAGTCGTCCCGCGCGTCGACGACGGGCAGCTCCACCGGTCCGGGCGCCGCGACGCGCTGCGCGGGTTCGCCGTCGGCGCCGCGCACGATCGTGGTGCGCAGGGCGGGGTGGCGGCGTACCAGCTCGTCGAGGGCGCGGGCCAGGGCCGCCGCGTCGAGCGGGCCCTCGATGCCGACGGCGAACGGGATGCTGAAGAAGGGGTCGTCGGGGCGGACCTGGGCGAGCGCCCACAGCCGCCGCTGGGCCGGGGTGAGCGGCACGAGCCGCTCGGCGGCCGTCATGAGGCCACCCCCGCCCCGGACCGGTCCTTCCGGTTGTTCCTGTCGCGCACCGACGCGGCGGCCAGTACCGCCGCCGCCGGCAGCAGCAGCCCGCCGGCCACGATGATCGACTCGGCGATGCCCATCAGGTCCGCCGCCAGGCCGCCGACGATCACGCCGATGATGGTGAAGTTGACCATCAGGGCGTTGAGCAGCCCGACCCCGCGCCCGCGCAGTTCCTCGGGCAGGTCGCTGATGAGCGTGTTGGCCACCGGCACCTGGAAGAGACCGGAGCCGATGCCCGCCAGCACGCACCAGGCCAGTACGACGCCCACGCCCAGCGCGTCGCGCAGCCGGCCGGTCGGGGCGAGCAGCAGCAGCGACACACCGAACAGCACGATCGAGCCGATGAGCAGCCCCCGGTCGGAGAACCGGCGTACCAGCGGCGGACCGGTCAGCGCGCCGATCACACAGCCCGCGCCGAAGGCGGCCTGGGCCAGGCCGAAGTAGAAGGCGGACAGGTCGAAGACGTTGAGGAGCTGGGAGTTGAGGTTGGTGGTGAACAGCCCGAGGACGAGCATCACCGGTACCAGGATGACCGCGAGGAAGCGCAGCGACGGTACGGCGAGCACACCCGATATGCCGGTGCCCAGCGACTTCCAGTACGACTCCCGGCCGCTGTCGGGGCCGGGGACGGGGACCTCGCGCAGTACCGCCATGCTGCCCAGCAGCACCGCCGAGATCACGAAGGTCGCCGCGTCGATGACGAAGACGGCGGAGACGCTGCCGAACGCGAGGAGCAGACCGCCGAGGGCGGGGCCCACCAGGTTCAGGGTGTGGTTCGTCGACTGGAACAGCGCGACCGCCGTGGGGATGCTGTGCCCCCGCACGATGAGCGGGATCGCGGTGATCCGTGCCGTCTCGAAGAACGCCTTGGCGATGCCGGTGAACAGGATCAGTACGAGCAGCAGCAGCGGCGAGTCCCGCACCGGGATCATCGCCAGGACCAGCGCCACCCGCACCAGGTCGGAGCCGACCATGAGGCCGCGCGCCGGGAACCGGTCGGCCAGCGGCCCGACGAAGGCCCCCAGCACGCCGGAGGGCAGCATCTGCGCGATGACCACGAGGGAGACGTACAGGACCGGGTCGGAGGTCTCGGTGGCCACCACGTAGATCAGCGTGATCTTGGTGATGGCGTCACCGAGGAAGGACGCGACGACGGCCAGCCAATAGCGGATGTACGTCCGGTCCTTGAGCAGCTCAATCACTGGCGACGACCTCGTTCAGTATCGTGGCGACGCCCTCGATGTACGGGTGGCGCATCATCGTGTAGTGGTTGCCGTCGACCACCCGGACGTCGAGTTCCCCGCCGGTGGTCAGCGCGCGCCACGCCTCGGTCGAGTCGTACGTCTCCTCGGCCGCGCGGATCAGAGTGACCCGGCCCCTGACGGGCAGGGGGCGGAAGTTCCAGACGAGCCGCAGGTTGGCGACCCACAGGTCGAGGATGTCGCGGACCTGCTCGCGTCCGGCGTCCGGCGGCAGGTAGTCGGAGGCGCGGGCGATGGCGAGGAGGTGGTCGAGGTGCTCGTCGGGGGTCATCCCCTTCAGCTCCTCGACGGACTTCAGCGCGTTGCCGTAGTCCCACTGGAGGTTCGCCGCGATGGCCTCGACGATCTCGGCCGGGTCGGGCTCGGAGCCCTCCGGGACCTCAGCGGGCGGGTGCGAGTCCATCATGACGACGGACACCTCGGCGCCGGTCTTCTCCAGCTCGCCGGCGACGGCGAAGGCGTTGGTGCCGCCGTAGCACCAGCCGGCCACGGTGTACGGGCCCTCGGGCTGGACTTCGCGGATCAGATCGGCGTACGCCGCGGCACGCGCCCCGAAGTCGGCGTACGGGAGGGCTCCGTCGACCGGCGGCGGGGACGCCAGGGCGTACAGCGGCCGGTCGCCGCCGTCCATGAGCCCGGCGAACGGCATGTAGCAGACGACCTCGCTGCCGGCCGGGTGGGCGAAGAAGACGGGGGCGCCGGTGGTGCCGGAGCCGATCTCCACGAGGTGCACGTCCGCCTCGTCCTGGTAGCCGTCGCGCAGCATGCGCGCGAACCGCTCGACGGTGGCACCCCGGAAGATCGCGGCCATCGGGAGCTGCTGCCCGAACCGCTTCTCGATCTCGGCCATCAGCCGCAGGACGAGCAGGGAGTGGCCGCCGAGGTCGAAGAACCGGTCGTGCAGGCCGATCGGCCTGACCCCGAGCACCTCCTCCCAGATGTGGGCGACCTCCAGCTCGATCGCGTCGCGCGGCGGCACGTAGCTCGCCGCGTCCCGCTCGACGACGGGCTCGGGCAGCGCCCGGCGGTCGATCTTGCCGCTGGTGTTCAGCGGGAAGGCGTCCAGGGCGACGATCGCGGACGGGACCATGTAGTCGGGCAGGAAGCGGCGCAGGTGCTCGCGCAGTTCCTCGGCGCCCGGCGCCGCGCCGTCCGCCGCCACGACGTAACCGGTCAGCCGCTTGTCGCCGGGCCGGTCCTCGCGGACGAGGGCGACCGCGCGGCGTACCGCGGGGTGCTCCTCCAGCCGGGCCTCGATCTCGCCCAGTTCGATGCGGAAGCCGCGCAGCTTGACCTGGCCGTCGTCGCGGCCGAGGAAGACGAGCGTGCCGTCCTCGCGCAGCCGCGCCTTGTCGCCGGTGGCGTAGAGCCGCGCGCCGGGCCGGCCACCGAACGGGTCGGGTACGAACCGCTCCGCGGTCAGCGCGGGCCGGCCGCGGTAGCCGCGCGCGACCCCCGTGCCGCCGAGGTACAGGTCGCCGGGCATGCCGACCGGCACCGGCTCCAGGCGCTCGTCGAGGACGTACACCTGGGTGTTGTCCAGCGGGCGGCCGATGGAGACCTGCTCGGCCCCGCTGTCCAGGCGGTGCGCGGTGGACCAGATGGTCGTCTCGGTCGGCCCGTAGACGTTCCAGGTGCGGCCCGGCTCGCGCACGAGCCGCTCGGCCAGCGCCGGGGGCAGCGCCTCGCCGCCGACCAGGACCCGCAGCGAGCCGTCGTTGCTCCAGCCGGCCTCCACCAGGAGCTGCCAGGTGGCCGGGGTGGCCTGCATGACAGTGGCGCCGGTCTCGGTGAGCAGGGCGGCCAGCCGGCGGCCGTCGACCGCCTCCTCCTTGCGCACGACGTGCACCCGTGCCCCGCTGATCAGCGGGGCGTACAGCTCCAGGCCCGCGATGTCGAAGGTGACGGGCGTGACGGCGGTGAGCGTGTCGCCGGCGCCGAGACCGGTCTCGGCGGCCATCGCCAGCAGCAGGTTGGCGAGGTTGCGGTGGGTGACCTCGACGCCCTTGGGGCGGCCGGTGGACCCGGAGGTGTAGATGACGTACGCGAGCCGGTCCTCACCGGCGGCGGGCGTCACCGGCACGGCCGGGGCGAGGGCCACGGCCTCGGCGTCGGTGTCGAGGCAGATCCGCTCACCCGGGCAGTCCGCGAGGCTGTCGAGCAGCCCGGAGCGGGTCAGCAGGAACCTCGCGTCCGCGTCGTGGGTCATGTCCGCCAGGCGCCGGGCGGGGTATGCCGCGTCCAACGGCAGGTAGGCGCCGCCCGACATGACGACGCCGAGGAGGGCGACCACCAGGTCGGCCGAGCGCTCCAGGCAGACCCCGACGACGGTCTCGGGCTCCACGCCCCGCTGCTGGAGGTGCGAGGCGAGCCGGCCGGCCCGCTCCAGCAGTTCGGCGTACGTCAGCCGCTCGTCGCCGCAGGAGACGGCGACCGCGTCGGGGGTCGCCCCGGCCTGACGGCGTACCAGCACGTCCAGCGAGTCACCGTCCTCGCGGGCCGCCTCGGTGCGGTTCCAGTCGACCAGCAGGGTGCGGGCCTCGTCGGGGCCGAGCAGCGACAGGTCGCGTACCGCGCGCCCCGCGTCCTCGCACATCTGCTCCAGGAGGCGCACGATCTGCCGGGCCATCCGGGCCATCGTGCTCTCGTCGAACAGGTCGGTGTTGTACTCCAGCACCCCGTGGAAGTGGTCGTCCGCGAGCGCCGGGTCGTCGAAGAAGCCCAGCATCACGTCGTCCTTGGCGGTGGCGTTGTCGAGCATCAGCTCCTCGACGGTCAGCCCGGCCATGGGGGTCTCCTCCTCGTGGAGGAAGTCCACGAGGATGAACGAGGTCTGGTAGATCGGCGTACGGCTCGGGTCGCGGTCCAGGTCCAGCTCGTCCAGCAGCGTCCCGAAGGGGATGTCGTGGTGGTCGAAGGCGCCCATCATCGTGGTGCGGGTCGCCTGGAGCAGTTCCCGTACGGTCATCGCCGGCCGGACCGTGGTGCGCAGCGGCAGCATGGTGAGGAAGTAGCCGATCATCGGCTCGGTCTCGGGCCTGCTGCGGGTCGACGAGGTGGTGCCGACCACGATGTCCCGCTGCCCGGTGAGCCGGTGCAGGATCAGCTGCCACGCGGTGAGAAGCGCAATGTTGACGGTGACGTCCTCGCGCTTGGCGAGGTCGCGGACCGCCTGGGTCAGCTCCGGGGTGAGCGGGAACTGGTAGCGGGCGCCGTTGGCGGTCTGGAGCGGCGGGCGGGGCCGGTCGGTGGGCAGCTCCAGCACCAGGTCGGCGCCTTCGAGCTGCTTCTTCCAGTACGGCAGGTGCTTGCGCCGCACCTCCTCGCGCAGCCACTGCGGCTGCCACTCGGAGTAGTCCGGGTAGTGCACCTCGATCGGCGCCAGCTTCGGCTCGCGGCCGGTGGCGTACGCCGTGTAGAACTCGGCGATCTCGGCGTTGAAGATGCCCATCGAGCCGCGGTCCCAGACCAGGTGGTCGACCGTGCCGACCAGCACGTGCTCCCGCTCGTCCAGGCGCAGCAGGGCGATGCGCAGCAGCGGGCCCTTCACCAGGTCGAACGGCTTGCGCAGCTCCTCGGTGGCGAGCCGCATCATCTCGTCCTCGCGCCGCTCGGCCGGCACGGAGCGCAGGTCCTGGTGGTCCAGCGGCACCTCCATGGAGGCGTGGATCACCTGGACGGGCGCGTGCCCGTCCTGCTCGAACGTGGTGCGCATCGCCTCGTGGCGCCGCACGAAGGCGTTCACGGCGCGCTGGAGCGCGTCCGTGTCCAGCTCGCCGTGCAGCCGGGAGGCGAAGTACACGTTGTAGACGGGGTCTTCGGGGTCGAACTGGTGGATGAGCCAGATGCGTTCCTGGTCCACCGTGAGCGGTACGCGGTTCTCCCGCTGCCTGCGCGGAATCGGCGCGTTGGTCACGGCGCTGGTGCTGCGCTCGCGCATCCGCCGGTCGAGCAGGGCGCGCTGGGCCGGGGTGAGGCCGGCCAGCCGGTCTGCGAGTCCGGTCACGACTGCTCTCCTTCGGTCTCGCCCCGGTGCCGGTAGCGGTTCTTGAGTTCGGTGAGGTGGTCCAGGCCCTTGAGGACCTGGCCGGGGTCGAGCCCGAAGTCGACCAGGCAGGCGACCTCGTCGACGCCGATGTCCACCAGGTCCTCGATGAGGGACTCGCACTTGTCGGGGGTGCCCAGCAGCGCGAGCGTGTCGAAGTAGCGCTCGAAGGTGGCGTTCAGCATGACGTCGCGCTCGGCGTCGTTCAGCTTGGAGAACTCGCTGCCGAAGCTGTCCTGCTGCTCCAGGAAGGTCTTCAGGTACGCGGTCAGCGGCCCCCGCACCGTCTCCCTGGCCTCGTCGTCGTCGGAGCCCACGTAGGTGTGCACCATCGCGGTGACCCGCCCCTGGGCCGGGTCGTGCCCGGCCCCGGCGAGCGCCTCGCGGTAGGCGACGATCTTGTCCTTCAGGTCGGCCGGGCGCTGGGCGACCAGCCCGGTCAGGACGTACGCGCCGATCTCCCCGGCCCGTACGAACGTCTCGACGCTGCCCTGCGCCGACACCCACACCGGCAGCTTCGGCTGGAGCGGACGCGGAAGCGTGCGTACCGACTGCGCGGAGCCGTCAGCGCGCGGGAACTCGACGCTCTCGCCCGCCCACAGCCGCTGGACGGCGTCGATCGACTCGAACATCTCGTCCTTGCGGCGCGGGTAGCGCTGCTGCCCGTCGCCCGGCGCGAGGAGGAAGTCGTCCGGGTGCCAGCCGGAGGCCGCCGAGATCGCGGCCCGCCCGCCGGACAGGTTGTCGACGACCGCCCACTCCTCGGCGACCCGCACCGGGTGGTGCAGGGGCAGGACGCAGCTGCCCGCGCGGATCTGGATGTGCTCGGTCAGTACGGCGATGGCGGAGGCCAGCAGCGACGGGTTCGGGTAGAGGCCGCCGAAGTCCACGAAGTGCCGCTCGGGGACCCAGATGCCGTCGAAGCCGTTGGCGTCGGCGTGCCGGGCGCTGTCGAGCAGCAGCTGGTACTTGCCGGGGCCCTTCGCCGTACCGTCGCCGGAGAAGAAGAACAGGCTGAAGTCCATGGTGCTGCCGGGCCTGCGGGTGCGGCGGGGCGCCTCGCTCCTCGCCGCCGCCTTCGCACCGGAGTCCACGGCGGAGGGCGCCTTGACGTTGCGCTCGCGCAGGGACCGCTCCAGTACGGCGCGCTGCTCGGGGGAGAGCGAGGACAGCCGCTCCTTGAGCCTTCGCGCGACCTCGGACTCGTCGGCGTTCGTCCGCGACTGCTCGTCAGACATGGTCGTCACCCTTCAGCTTTGCCTCGGCCTCGCCGGCGGAGAGGCTCTCGACCTCGCGCAGCAGTGCCTCGAACTCGTCCAGACCGATCGATTCGGCCTGGTGGGAGCGGATCGCGGCGGCGAGCCCCGGGACGGTCGGCGCCTCGAAGACGGCGCTCATCGGGAAGTCGCCGTGGGCCTGCCGCAGCCGGCCGACGATCTGGATGGCGAACAGCGAGTTGCCGCCCAAGTCGTAGAAGTCGTCGCCGGGTCCGATCGGGGAGACGCCGAGCATCTCGTGCCACACCCGGGCGACGGACTGGGCGAGTTCGTCGTCCGGCCACACCGTGGCCGGGTCCCAGTCGTCGTCGCCGCGCCCCCGGCCGCCGCCGAGCGAGTCGGTGAACGAGGTCGCCGTCAGCCCGGACTGGTCGGCCAGTACGTCCTGGAAGTCGGCCTTGGAGACCACGACCTGCGGCAGCCCGCCGGACAGGGCGGCGCGGGCCAGCGCCAGGCCGTCGGCGGCCGGGACGCCCTGGGACAGGCGCAGCCGCTCGTACAGCTCCCGCACCTCGGGCAGTCCCGCCATCTGCTGCTCGAACCAGTCGTCCCAGTCCCACTGCGACCAGTCGACGGTGACGGTGGGCCGCCCGGCGGCGGTGGCCGCCTGGGCGAAGGCGTCGAGGAACACCGACGCCGCGCAGTTCTCGGCCTGGCCGAAGCCGCCGACGATGCCGGTGGTGGCGGAGGCGGTCAGGAAGAAATCGAGCCCGTCCCCGGCCAGCAGCTCGTCGAGGAGCAGCGTCGATCTCACCCGCGCCGCGAGGACGGCGTCGAAGTCTTCCCGCGCCTTGAGCGCAGTCAGGCCCGAGCCCCGGGCGTCGGCCAGGTGCAGTACGCCGTTGACAGCGCCCAGCACGGTCCGCGCCTCCTCGACCGTGGCGCGCGCCTCACCGGGGTCGGCCAGATCGGCGGCGCGGTAGACGACGGCTTCGGGGTGCGCGGCGCGCAGCGCGGCGAGCCGCGCGACGCGGCACCGCACTCGCTCGTCGTCACCCGCCACCCCGCTCTGCCAGGCGTCCCACTCGCTCTCGGCCGGGAAGGCCGGGTCGCCGACTAGCACGGCCCTGGCCCCGCTCGCGGCGATCTGCTCGGCGAACAGCAGCCCGGTCTCGCCGGACACGCCGGTGACGAGGTACCCGGCGCCCTCGCGCCAGGCCCGCCCCGTGGGTACGGCGTCCAGCTCGACCGGCGCGAAGGCCCGCAGGAGCCGCTGGGCTCCCCGGTAGGCGACGAGGTTCTCGCGCCCCGCACCGGCGAGTTCGGCGCCGAGCTGCGCGGTGAGGCGGGTGCGGTCGGCGTCGGTGGCGGGCAGGACGACGTCGACGGCGCGGCAGGTCAGCCACGCGTACTCCTGCGGCAGCACGGTGACCGCGCCGTACAGGGTGGCGCGCTCGGGCCGGACCACGGCTGTGCCGTACGCGTCCTGGAGGCTGTCGGTGAGGACGTCGATCCGCACCGGGCGGTCCTCGCCGCTCTCGCCGAGCGCCTGGGCGAGGGACACCAGGCTGTGGAACCCGGTGTCCAGGCCGGTGGTGTAGCGGCGTACCGCGTCCCCGCCGTCCGCCGAGCCCGTGACGGACCAGGCGTGCACCACCCGGTCGGGGGCCGCGCCCGTCTGCCGCAGCTCGCGGATCACCTGGCCGAGGTGGCCGGCGTCCGCCGGGTCGGCGTCGAAGCCGTGCGCGGAGGTGCGGGCGTACGCCGCCGCCCTGCGCACGGTGGTGACGGTGTGGCCCCGCTCGCGCAGGGCGGCCGTCAGGGCGTCGGTGAGACCGGTGTCGTCCGCGAGGACCAGCCAGCTGAGCGGTCCCTCCACCGCGGCGGCGGCGTCCCGCGGGAGCGGCGCGCGGTGCCAGACCGGGGCGTACGTCCACCGCTCGGGGTCGGTGCGCACGTTCCCGGCGGCGGCCTGCGGCTTCGGCAGCAGGTAGGAGCGGCCCTCGAAGGGGTAGGCGGGCAGCGGCACCCGGCGGCGGGCCCGGTCGCCGTGCAGGGCGGCCCAGTCGACGTCCGCACCGTGCCGCCACAGCTCGGCAAGGCCCTCGCGGACGGTGCGGGCCTCGGCGGAGTCCTCCTCGCCGCGCGGCCTGCGCAGCAGGGTGACGACGGGCGACGGCTCCGGGTGGATCCGTACGAGACCGCTCAGCTGGCTGCCCGGACCGGCCTCGACGAGCAGCACGTCGTCCCCGCGCTCGGCGAGCGCGGTGATGCCGTCGGAGAAGCGGACCGGCTCGCGGGTGTGGGACACCCAGTAGTCGGGGTCGGTGGCCTGCTCGTCGGTGATCCAGGTGCCCGTCACGTTGGACAGGAAGGGGATCTGCGGCGTGTTCAGCCGCACCGAACGCAGCACTTCGGCGAGGCCGGGCAGCGCCGGCTCGACCAGCGCGGTGTGGAAGGCGTGCGAGGTCTCCAGCTCCCGTACGGACACCCCCTGGGCCTCCAGGACGCGGCGGGCCTCGGCGACCTCCTCGGGCGTGCCGGCGACGACGCAGGAGGCCGGCGCGTTGACGGCGGCGATCGTCGCCGTCAGTCCGTCCAGCGCCTTGGTCAGGGCCGCCTCGTCCAGCAGGACCGACAGCATCCGGCCGGGCGCCAGGTCCTGCATGAGCGCGGCGCGGCGGGCGACCACGCGCAGCGCGTCCTCCAGGCTGAACACGCCCGCCAGGCAGGCCGATACGAGCTCGCCGAGGCTGTGCCCGGTCATCGCGGCGGGGCGCACGCCCCACGACATGAGCAGCCGCGCGACGGCGTAGTCGACGCTGAAGACGGTCGGCTGGGTGTAGAGGGTCTGCCGCAGCCGCTCCTTCGCCTCGTCGCCGTCGGTGGCGAAGGCCACGTCGCGTACGTCCCAGCCGAGGTGGGGCAGCAGGAGCTCGGCGCAGCGGTCGAGCGCGTCGCGGAACACCGGCTCGGTGCGGTACAGCTGCGCGCCCATGCCGGCGTACTGGGCGCCCTGGCCCGGGAAGACGAACACCACGTCCGGCGCCTCGTCGCGCGCCGGCTCCCCGGCGGCGGCGGGCCGCTCCAGGGCGGCGGCCGCGGCGGCGCGGTCGTTCGCGACGACGGTACGGCGGTACGGGAAGGCGGCGCGTCCCAGTTGCAGGGTGTACGCGGCGTCGGCGAGCCCGGCGTCCGGCCCGGCCTCCTGCGCCGTGAGGGCCGTCGCGAGGCGCGCGGCGGCGGCGTCGAGGGCCTGCGGCGTACGGGCCGACAGGGGCAGCACCTGCCAGTCGGCGGCGTCGGTTTCCCGCTCCGCCGGCGGGAGCACCGGGGCCGCTTCGAGGATCACGTGCGCGTTGGTGCCGCCGATGCCGAAGGCGCTCACGCCGGCGCGCGGCGGCTGCTCCGTCGCGGGCCACGGCACGCCCTCGCCGTCGACCGTGAACGGCCCCTTGTCGAGGGCGAGTCGCGGGTTGGCGCTGCGGAAGTGTGCGGTCGGCGGGATGAAGCGGTGCTCCAGCGCCAGGGCCGCCTTGATGAGGCCGGTGACTCCGGCCGCCGCGTCGAGGTGGCCGACGTTGGACTTCACGGAGCCCAGGTGGACCGACCCAGCGGGCGCGTCGGGGCCGAACGCCTCGGTGAGCGCCTGGACCTCGATCGGGTCGCCGAGCGGGGTCGCGGTGCCGTGCGCCTCGACGTACTGGACGGTGCGGGGCTCGACCCCGGCGACCGCGAGCGCCTCGGTGATCACCTCGGCCTGGCCGTGCGGGGACGGGGCGGTGAAGCCGATCTTCGCGGAGCCGTCGTTGTTGACGGCGCTGCCCCGGATCACCGCGTGGATGTGGTCGCCGTCGGCGACGGCGTCCTCCAGCCGCTTGAGGACGACCAGGGCCACCCCGTCACCGGAGACGGTGCCGGACGCGTCGGCGTCGAACGGGCGGCAGTGGCCGTCCGTCGAGAGGATCGCCCCCTCCTCGTACCGGTAACCGCGCGGCTCGAAAGCGCGGACCGCGACCCCGCCCGCCAGCGCCAGGTCGGACTCGCGGCTGAGCAGGGACTGCACGGCGAGGTGGACCGTCACCAGCGACGAGGAACACGCGCTCTGCACGGTGAAACTGGGCCCGGTCAGACCGAGCTTGTACGAGACCCGCAGCGCCAGCATCCCGGGGTCGTTGCCGATCGCGACCTGGATCTCGTCCGAGATCCGGCCCTCGGCCCCGCCGCGCGCGATCCGCTCCTGGAGGTAGCCGCTGCCCGAGGTGCCGGCGAACACACCGGTACGCCCCTCGAAGGTCCTCGCCGGGTAACCGGCCCGCTCCAGCGCCTGCCAGGCGGTCTCCAGGAGCAACCGGTGCTGCGGGTCCATGAGTTCGGCCTCGGACCGGGTGACGCCGAAGAAGTCGGCGTCGAAGCGGTCGAACCCGTCCACCGGGAAGCCGGACTTCACATAGGCCGGGTCGTTCAGCAGCTGCTCGGGCACCCCGGCGGCGGCCAGCTCCTCGTCGGTGTAGGAGGTGCGTCCCTCCTCGCCCGCCGCCACGGTGCGCCACAGCTCGTCGACATCCGCGGCGCCCGGGAAGCGGCCGCTCATCGCGATGATGGCCACGGCCTGCTCGGGCAGTGGCAGATCCGTCTCGTACGTCATGCGTTCTTCTCCCCGTGCGGGTGGGATGCGGACCGGCTGTCGGCGCCGGTGTCGTGCGGTGCGGCGAGCAGTTCGTCGAGGGCGCTCGCGAGTTCCCGTACCGTCGGCCGGTCGAAGAACAGCCGCAGCGTCGCGGCGACGCCGAGCCGTTCCTTGGTGAGGGCGACGGCCTGGGTGGCGAGCATGGAGTGGCCGCCGAGTTCGAAGAAGTCGTCGTCGAGGCCGACCCGGTCCACCGAGAGCACGTCGGCCCAGATGTCGGCGAGGGCCTTCTCGACGGGGGTGGCGGGCGCCGCGAACTCCGCGTCCAGCTCCGGGCGTACCACGTCGGGAGCGGGCAGCGCACGCCGGTCGACCTTGCCGTTGGGGGTCAGCGGCAGCCGGTCGAGCGTCACGTACACGTTCGGCAGCATGTACTCGGGCAGGGTCAGGGCCAGGTGCTCACGCAGTTCGGAGGGGCCGGCCGGCGCTCCGGCGGCGGCCACCCAGTAGGCGGCCAGGCGCGGGTCCCCCGCCGCGTCCCGGTCGACGACCACGACGGTGTCGCGGACGGCGGGGTGGCGGGTGAGCGCGTTCTCGATCTCGCCGAGCTCGACGCGGTAGCCGCGGATCTTCACCTGGTGGTCCAGGCGGCCCAGGTACTCGTGGTCGCCGCCGGCCGCGCGCCGGGCGCTGTCGCCCGAGCGGTACCGGCGCGCCCCGGGCACGGCCGCGTCCGGGTCGGGCAGGAAGCGCTCGGCGGTCAGGGCGGGGCGGCCCAGGTAGCCGCGGGCCACACCCGCGCCGCCGACGTACAGCTCACCGGCCTCGCCGCCGGCGACCCGCTCGCCGTCCGCGCCGAGCACGTCCATGGTCCAGCCGCCGATCGGGCCGCCGATCATGCTGCCCGCCGCGCCTTCGAGGTCGGCCGAGGTCATCCGGCGACAGGTCGAGTGCACGGTGGTCTCGGTGATCCCGTACATGTTGACCAGCACCGGCGTCCGGTCGCCGTGCCGGGCGATCCACGGCCGCAGCGTCTCGGGCGCCAGCGCCTCCCCGGCGAAGACCACGAGCCGCAGCGCCAGTTCGGCCGGGGACCCGGGGCCGTCGTGCTCCTCCTCGTACCGGACGAGCTGGCGGAAGGCGGCCGGCGTCTGGTTGAGGACGGTGACGCCCTCGCGGCGCAGCAGCGCGTGCAGGTCCTGCGGGGAGCGGCGCACGTCGTCCGGTACGACGACGAGGCGGCCGCCGTGCAGCAGGGCGCCCCACATCTCCCACACGGACACGTCGAACGCGGCGGACGCGCACATCGACCACACGTCGCTGGGACCGAAACCGAACCGGTCCCGGACCCCGGTGAGCAGGCCCGTCACATTGCGGTGCTCGATCATGACGCCCTTGGGGGTGCCGGTCGAACCGCTGGTGTAGATGACGTACGCGAGACTCGCCGGGCCGGTGCCGGGGTTCTCGGGCGCGGTCTGCGGGTACGCCGACAGGTCGGCGCCGCCGGGGCCGGTCAGCACGGTGTGCGCGGCGCGCGGGCCGCGTCCGGCGTCGTCGGTCAGCAGGACGCCGGCGCCCGCGTCGGCGAGGGTGAAGCGCAGCCGCTCGTCGGGGGCCGAGGGGTCCAGCGGCACGTACGCGCCGCCGGCCTTCAGCACCGCGAGCAGGGCCGTCACCAGGGTCGTGGTGCGCTCCACGGACACGGCGACCGGCACTTCGGGGCCGACGCCGAGGGTGCGCAGGTGGTGCGCCAGCCGGTTGGCGTCGCGCTCCAGCTCTCGGTAGGTCAGCCGGCCGTCGCGGCCGGTCACGGCGACGGCGTCGCCGCGGTCGGCGGCCTGCCGCGCGAACCACGCGTCGATGGTCCCCGGCGCGGGCGCGGCCATTGGGTCAACGGTCACGGTGGGTGTTCCTCTCAGTGCCGGACTCGGTGCCGGTGGGGTTCTGCGTGCGGTGCGGGTTGTGCGGCCCCCGCGGGCCGGCCGGGGCGTGCGGGCCGGAGGGGAACCGGGCCGCGGCGAGCTCCGGCACCGGGGTGTCCGGGCGGGCCGTCGCCTCGCGCAGCGTGTGCTCGTAGGCGGCCAGCAGGGCGGCCGGGGTGTCCGGCCCGAACAGGTCGGTGTCGTACTCGAGGGTCAGCGCGAGGCCGGCGCCGCGTTCCTGCGCGTACAGGCTCAGGTCGTACTTCGCGGTGTCCTGCGGGCCGGTGAGGTCCAGGGAGCATCCGTCGAGCCCGGCGAAGACGGGCTCCGGCCGTTCCTTGAGGAAGCTGAACATCACCCGGAAGACCGGCAGGAAGTCACGGCTGCGCCGGGACACCAGCGCCTCGACCAGCTTGTCGAAGGGCAGCTCCTGGTGCGCGGACGCGTCGAGCACCGCCGCGCGGACGCGTGTCAGCAGCTCCCGGAAGCCGGGGCCGCCGTCCAGCCGCACCCGTACCGGCACCATGTTGATCAGGCAGCCGACCAGCTCCTGGAGTTCCGGCCGGTCCCGGCCCGCGACCGGGGTGCCGACGGTGATGTCGGTCGCCCCCGACCAGCCGGCGAGGAGCGTGTGCAGCCCGGCGAACAGGGTCATGTACGGAGTGACCCGCTCGCGGCGGCTGAACTCCCGCAGCCGCGCGGTGAGTTCGGGCGACAGCTCGCGGGTCGCGACGGCGCCCCGGAAGCTCCGGGTGGCGCCGCGCGGCCGGTCGGTCGGCACGGCGAGCGCTTTCGGGTCGTCCCCCAGCGCCCCGCGCCAGTGCCCGACGAGCGCGTCCAGGGTCTCGCCCTGGAGCCGCTCGCGCTGCCAGCACGCGTAGTCGGCGTAGTGCAGGGTCACGTCGGCGAGGGCTTCGCCGCCGTAGAGCCGCCCCAGCTCGCGGAAGAAGACCTCCACCGACCAGCCGTCGATGGCGATGTGGTGGAACGTCACCAGCAGCCGGTACGCCCGCGCGCCGACCCGCACCAGCCGGGCCCGCAGCGGCAGCCCCGCGGCCAGGTCGAAGACGGTGGCGGCCTCCTCGGCCGCGAGGCGCTCCGCCTCGCCCGCCGGGTCGGCGGCGCCGGACAGGTCCGTGTACGGCAGGTCCAGCGGCTCCGGGTCCCGGATCACCTGGTACGGGCGGCCGGACGGGGCGTCGTACATCGTCCGCAGCACCTCGTGGCGGGCTACGAGCGCGTCGAGGGCGCGGCCGAGGGCGGCCCGGTCCAAGCCGCCGCGCAGGTGCAGCACGGTCGGCACGTTGTAGAGGGTGGTCTCGGGGTCGATCTGCTGCATGAACCACAGCCGCTGCTGGGCGAACGACAGCTCGGGCCGCTCCCGCCGGGCGCAGGCCCGGGGCCCGGCGGGAGCCGAGCCCGCCGCGGCCCGGCCGGCCCCGGCCCGCTCCATGGCACGCTCCATGGCCTCGCGCACCAGGCGGGCCATGCCCGCGAGCGTGTCCGCGCCCAGCAGTGCGTCCGCCGCGACCCGCGCGCCGAGTTCCTCGTCGATACGGACGGCGAGCAGCCGCGCCGCGTCCGCCCCGCCCCCGAGAGCGGTGAACCCCGACTCCGGGCCGACCGTCGCACCGGCGGTGTCCAGCAGCTCGGCCCACATCTGGGCGAGCTCTTCCTCCACGAATCCCATGGTGGTCATGCGAGTGAGATCTCCGGGCGAGAAGTGCGCGCAGTTTCCTGGAGCAGGTCGAGAAAGTCTTCGGGCAGCTTGCTGAGGTAGAAGTGGTCGCCCTCGAAGAGGTGCACCCGGGCTCCGGCGGTGGTGTGCCGCCCCCACAGCCCGGCCTCCTCCACCGGGACTTCGTGGTCCCCGTCGGCGACGAACACGGTGACCGGGCAGCCGACGACGGCGTCCTCGGACGCCCGGTAGGAACCGAGGGCGGCCAGGTCGGCCCGTATCGCCGGCAGAACCAGCTCGATCAGCTCCGCGTGCTCGCCGACGTCCTGCGCGGTGCCGCCCAGGCCCATGATCCGCGCCAGCACGGCGCTGTCGGGCTCCTCGTCGCCCGGACCGGCGATCGGCGGACGGTTCGAGGGGGCCGAGCACGCGGAGGCGACGAGCCCGGTGGGGGCCGGGCCGCCGGCCCGCTCCAGCCGTCGCGCGACCTCGAAGGCGACGATGCCTCCCATGCTGTGCCCGAACAGGACCGGCCGCCGGCCACCGAGGCGGGCGCGCAGCACCTCGGCCACGGAGTCCGCCAGCGTCGCGACGGAGGCCACCGGCTCCTCGAACAGCCGGTTCTCGCGGCCCGGGTACTGGATCACCAGCATCTCGATGTCCGGGCCCAGTGCGGCCGACAGACCGTGGTAGTAACTCGCGGAGCCGCCCGCGTGCGGGAAGCAGACCAGGGTGTGCGCGGCCGGCGGCTTCGGGTGGAAGCAACGGATCCAGCAGCTCGTAGCGGCGTCCATGCTCATCGCGCCTGGAGCGCCGTGGCCCGCAGGGCCCGGTGCGCCTCGGCGAAGTCGACGACCTGGCCGGCCATCGCGGTCAACTGCCCCTGGATGTGCGGGTCGTCGCACTCCCCGGTCGCGGTGAAGCCGGCGTTCAGGCTGTTCATCGCCACACCCAGCGGAGTGCTCCACCCCCGCAGGGCGTGCACGACGTCCCGCAGCGCGCCCAGGGTGGTCACCGCGCCCTGCCAGCCCTGTCCCACCGACAGGCAGCCCACGGCCCGCCCGGTGAGGTACGGCCTGCTGTCGCCGCGCAGTTCCTCGGTGTAGTCCAGGGCGTTCTTCAGCAGCCCCGACAGCGTCCCGTGGTACGCCGGACTCGCCAGCACCACACCGTCGGCGGCGGTGATCGCGGCCAGCATGCGGTGCGCCTCGGGCGACAGTGACACGGCGCGGGGGTCGTACAGCGGCATGACCAGTTCGGCGCCGCCGATCAGGCTGACCTCCGCGCCCAGCCGGGCCGCTTCGGCCAGCACCACACGAAGACCCTGCTCCGCCGTGGAGCCCGGCCGGGAGGACCCCCCGATTCCGACGACCTTGACGGCCTGCTGCATGAACCCACCCATTCGCTCGGCGCACTCCGGTCGCCCAGGACCGTTCCGCCCCCAACCCTTCGCCACGGGAAACGTCGAATCAACGTTCCGCCGACGGGCAGATCCGATCGCCGGCTTCGGTGTTTCCGATCGCCGCCGGCCCATCGGAACGGCCGATGGGCGCCATCGGTCATCCGGTGCCGTCTCTGATTGCCGGTCAGATCCGGCGCGGCGATAATCTGTGCCCTGTCCAGGATCCCGGTCGACGCACGACCACGCACCGGCTCTACTCGATCGGCGATGTCCATGCCCCTGGTCGACGACCCGCTCGCCCCGCGCATCGCCGTCGTCGGCGCGACCGGCGCGGTGGGCGGCACTCTGCTCGAACTCATCGAGGACCGGGGGCTGCGCTACCGGCAACTGCACCTGGTGGCCTCCGCCCGCTCGGCCGGGCTCGACATCCGGGTCGGCGACCGGGACTACCGGGTGGCCGACCTCAACGCGTTCCACTTCGGCGACGCCGACGTCGTGTTCTTCTTCGCCGGCCACGCCGTCAGCCGCGCCTGGGTTCCGGTCGCGGTCGCCCACGGCACCCTGGTGATCGACAACACCTTCGCGTTCCGGATGAACGCCGACACCCCGCTGGTCGTACCGCAGGTCAACGCCGCCGAGCTGGACCGCCGTCCGCCGTCCGGCGTGATCGCCAACCCGAACTCCGTGACGATCCCGCTGGTCCGCGTCGTCCGCGACGTGGAGCGCCGCTGGGGGGTGCGCCAGATCGTCGTCAGTACGTACCAGGCCGCGTCCGGCAGCGGCCACTCCGGCATCGAGGAGCTCCAGGAGGCGTCCCGGCTCGCGCTGCAGGACCCGCAGGCGGAGATGCCGGCCAAGGAGTTCACACCGGCGCTCGCCTTCAACGTGGTGCCCCAGATCGGCCAGGTCCTGGCCAGCGGCTTCACCCTCCAGGAGCACAAACTCCTCCAGGAGTCGCGCAAGATCCTGAACCTGCCCGACCTCGACGTGACGGCGACCTGCGTCCGGGTCCCGGTGGTCAACGGCCACTCCGCCGCCGTGTGGGTCGAGTGCCTGTCGCCGGTCGACCGCGCGGAACTGGGCGCACTGCTGGGCGGCCTGCCCGACGTGACCGTCCACGACGACGGGATGCACGGCGACGTCCTCACGCCCGCCACACTGGGCGACCCCAACCACATCCACGTGGGCCGCATACGGGTCTCCGCCACCAACCCGAACAGCTTCCTGCTCTGGCTTGTCACCGACAACCTGCGCGTGGGCTCGGCCCTCAACGCCCTCCAGATCATGGAGGAACTGGTGGCCAAGGGCCACCTGTGACCGGGCGCGGCAGCGGGGACGGACGCGGCCGGGAACGCGCGACGGCCGCCGGTACGCCGACGGCGTACCGGCGGCCGTGAGACCGCTCGGGCCGGACCTCACCCCACCAGCTGGAGCTGCTCCCGCTGCTGCGCCCTCGGGTGCTGCTGCGCCGGAAGCCGTTCGTCCTGGGCCATGAACCGCACCGTACGGTCGACGAACACCCGCATCTCCCGGGTGAGCTGCCGGCCCCGGCGCCACGCGATCTGCGTGAACACCTCGAACGGCGGCTCCCACTCCAGAATCGCGAGCGTCCCGGCGGCGACCGCGTCGGCGACCGCCATCGCGGGCAGCACGCTCACACCGAGCCCGGCCGCGAGCCCGCGCTTGACCGACTCGATGTTGCCGAACTCCAGCAGCCGCACGGGCCGGGCGGCGCCTTCGTTGAGCTCCGCCTCGAACAGCTCCCGGTACGCCGACCCCGCCTCGGGCGCCAGGACGCGCGCCCCGCGCAGGTCCTCGGTGCTCACGTGCCGCAGCGACGCGAGGGGGTGCCCGGGCGCGGCGACCGCGACCAGCGGCTCGCGCCCCAGCACCTCGGTGCACAGCCCCGGGTGCTCCGTCCGCGCCTCCATGAGGAACCCCATGTCGAAGGCGCCCTGCCGCAGCGCCTCGCACGTCTGGGCGCACTGGCTGGGGCGCAGCGCGAGCTGGAGGAGGGGGTAGCGGTGGTGGAAGTACTCCAGCACGGGCGGCATGCGGTACGACGTGAGGCTCTCCGTCGTGCCGATGGTGAGCACCCCCGAGGGCTCCGCCCAGCCGGTGGTCTTGTCCCGGGCCTCGTCGACCAGGGAGAGGATCTGCTCCGCGTACGGTACGAGCCGCTCCCCGGCCGGCGTCAGCCGGATCCGTCCGCGCAACCGCTCGAAGAGCTCGACGCCCAGGGCCACTTCGAGCCCCTTGACCTGGGCGGTCACGCTGGACTGCGCGTACTTCAGCTCGGACGCCGCCCGGGTGAAGCTCAGCAGCGTCGCGACGCGGTGGAAGGTGGTCAGCTGTCTCAGGTCCACGCCGGCTCCCGACGGTCCGCGCGGCCGGCGCGGGTCACGACGGCCATCGGTGTCACTGCCAGCCCATGTCCCGCTTGGGCCCCTCGACGGGTGCGGTGTCGTCCTCGGCCGCGGCGGCCGCGGAGACAGCGGCGGCGGTGGCCGGCTCGGCGGCGGCGCTGGTGACCACGGCGGGCGCGAGGAGCGCCGCGGCGGTGACAGCGGTGAGAGCGGCGGCCTTGGCGATACGGGCACTGAACATGACCGGCGTCCTTTCGGGACGTGAACCCATGGAGAGGATTCACGGCTGAGAACTTGTTCCTGGCGGAGTCGTCCGCCTCGGAAGTAGCATCACCGCAGGTGAACCTTGGGGGGAAGGAAAACGGGGGGCCGCATTGGGTCATGACCCAAAGTGGCCACCGTGTCACCGAACGGCCCGACGGCGGGCCGCCCCCGGGCCCGTAGAAGGACGATGGAGCGACACCGCCGGATCGGGGAGCTGAGCGATGCTGGAATTACTGGGACTGGATACGCCGACGGAAGCGGTGTACCGGGCCATGTTGGAACGGCCCCAGGACGACGTCACCGCACTCGCGCGCCACTTGGACCTCGCCGAGGACGCCGTACGGGCCGCCTGGGACCGGCTGACCGAACTGTCCCTGGTCCAGCCTTCCGCCGGCCCCGCTCAGCCGCCCCGGGCGGTCAGCCCCGAGCTCGGGCTCGACTACCTGCTGGCCCGAAGACAGGCGGAGTTCGCCCTGCAGCGGCAGCGCATCGCCGCGGCCCGGACGGCGGCGTCGCAGCTGATATCCGAGTACGCCGACCGCCGTCCCACGAGCGGCCCGGTGAGCATGGAGCACCTGGCCGACGTGGCGCAGATCCGTGCCCGGCTGGCCGTCCTCACGGACAACGTGCGGCAGGAGGTGATGGCCTTCGCGCCGGGGGGTGCGCAGACCGAGGAGAACATGGCGTCCGCGCGGCCGCTCAACGAGAGGTTGCTGGGGCGCGGGGTGGCGATGCGCACGATCTACCTGGAGAGCGTGCGCAACTGCGCGGCCAGTGTGGCGCACGCGAACTGGCTCACCGCGATGGGCGGCCAGGTCCGCACGGCCGGGGAACTCCCGCTGCGCATGACGCTCCTGGACCGCGCGACGGCCGTGATCCCCCTCAACAGCGAGGACAGCAGCGAGGGCGCCGTCGTGATCACGGGCAAGGGCACGCTGACCGCGCTGTGCACCCTCTTCGAGACGGTCTGGCAGAACGCGAGCCCGCTGGGCGTCAGGCCCCGCCGTGACGCCGACGAGCTCGACCGGCAGGAGGCGGCGGCCCTGCGGCTGCTCGCCGAGGGCCACACGGACGAGGGCATAGCCAAGCGCCTCGGCGTCTCGCACCGCACGGCCCGCCGCATCGCGACGGGCCTGATGGACCGGCTGGGGGCCCGCAGCAGATTCGAAGCGGGCGTACGAGCGGTCCAGCGCGGCTGGCTCCCCCACGACCTCTGACCGGCACCGACCGGCGGGCCACAGCGCCGCCCCGGAGCGGCCGGTGCGCCGTACGCCCGACCCGGGGCAGTCGATGGGCCGCACGGCCGACCCGGAGCAGTCGGTGGGCCGCACGGCGACGCCGCGGCCCACCGCCCGCTCCTTCGCCGCCGCCGGTCGGCTAACCGGCCCGGCGGACACTCAGCGGCCGCTGGTCGGTCCAGACGTCCTCCACGTGCGCCAGGCACTCCTCCCGGGACCCGCTGACGCCCACGCCTCGCCAGCCCGCCGGTACGTCGCGCCCCTCCGGCCAAATCGAGTACTGCTCCTCATCGTTGATGACAACGGCGAAACGGCCCTCTTGGTCGTCCTGGATCACGACCCACCTCCACGGATTGCTCGGATTGCAGGGCCCAGCCTGTGCCGCCCCGCCCCCCGCCACAACAC
>NZ_VBVX01000249.1 GCF_005981925.1 Streptomyces albidochromogenes | reverse complement strand
CCGCCGTTCCCACGACGCCCGCCGTACCCACACCACCCGCCACGCGAAGGAAATCCCGATGACCGCGACCTCCCCCGCGCCCCCCGCCGCAGACCAGGGCCCGGCCGCCGTTCCCTGGGGCCGGGTCGGCGCGCTCGTCGGCGGCCAGGCGGCGGTCCAGCTCGGCAGCTTCGGCCTGCTGATCGCGATGAACTGGACCGCCGTGCAGATCGGCGGCACCAAGGCGGTCACCCTCCTGATGCTGGCGGCGACCGTGCCCCGCGCCCTGATGCTCGTCTTCGGCGGGGCCGTGGCCGACACGCTCGGTCCACGCTTCGTGCTGCTTCGCACCACCAGTGCGCGCGCGGCCCTCCTCGTGGCCGGCGCGGTGGTCACCGCCACCACCCACGCCCTGTGGCCCCTGGTGCTGATCGCCCTGGTGGAAGGGATGCTGCTCGGGCTGGCCGGCCCGGCCTCCGGGGTGCTGCTGCCCCGGTTCGCGAGCGGAGACCAGCTCGCGCGCGCCAACTCGGCGTACGCGATGGTGCTCCGTGTCGCCCCCATCCTCGGCACCCCGGCCGGCGCCTGGCTGATCACCGTCGGCGAGCTGTGGGTGGCGTTCGCGGCGGCCGCCGTCACCGGCGCGATCTGGCTCGGCTGCCTGCTGTACGTCACCCACGGCTTCAGCCGGCCCGTACGGCAGAAGGGCGGCCCGTCCCTGCTGCGGCGGTCCGGCGACGGATTCCGCCTGCTGGCCCGGCATCCGCGACTGCGCTGGATGTTCATCGCCTCCCTCTGCCTCGACATGGCGTTCAGCTGGCCCGCCGAGGTGGCCCTGCCGCTGCTCGTGCACCAGCGCGGCTGGGGTGTCGGCGCGGTGGCCATGGTGCTGGCGGCGTTCAGCGTCGGGGCGCTCGCGTCCAGTGCGCTCGGCGCCGCCTTCGCCCACCGCATCCCGGTGTTCGTCCGGCTGGTCGTGACCGGGGCCGGACTGGCCGTGGGGATCACGGTGATGGCGCTGATGGCCTCGCCGCTGTCGCTGACCGCGGTGGCCGCGGCCGTCGGCCTGCTGTCCGGCCTGAACGGGCCGGCGATCGTGACGCTCTATCAGCAGGCGGCCCCCCGGGACCGGATGGGGGCGGCCATGTCGACCCTGTCACTCGCCGGGATCGGCACCGCGCCGCTGTCCATCGCCCTGTTCAGCTCGCTGTCGCTGGTGCTGGGGGTGCAGCGGACCTGGCTGCTGTGCGGGGCGATCGCCGCAGTGTCGCCGATCGCGGCCTTCCTCGCGCTGCGGCAGCGGCCCACCGCCGACGGCCCGGTCCCGGCCGCCCCGGGACGGCAGTCCGGTGAAGAGCCCGCGCCCGGCGCCGCCGACAACCCGGTCGCCGCCCCCGCGTGATCCGCCCACCCGAACTGGAGGCATCCGACATGGCCGCAACGACCACCGGACGGCTGCTCGTACCCCGCCGCCTGTCCGGCGCGGGACCGGCCGGCGCCGCCCCGAACCCGGCGGATCCCGGGCTGTGGCTGGTGGACACCACGGCGTACCGGACGCACGCCACCCGGCACGCCCCCGACACCCTGGACTCCCTGGAGCTGGCCCGCGCCGCGGAGTTCGTACGCTCCGCCGACCGGGACGGCTATGTGTGCGCGCATGTGGCGCTGCGCCGGCTGCTGGGGGCTTATCTGGGGATGGCCGCCCGCGACGTGGTCGTCGAGCGCGCGCCGTGCGCGCACTGCGACGAGCCGCACGGCAAACCCGTCGTCCCCGGAGGCACCCTGCACTTCTCCCTGTCGCACTGCGAGGGGCTGAGCCTGCTCGCGTTCGCGACCACTCCGGTGGGCGTGGACGTGGAGCCGGTACCGGACGCGGCGGCCATCGCCGAGACCGCCGATGTGCTGCACCCCCGGGAGGCGGCCGAACTCGCCGTCCTGCCCGCCTGCGAGCGTCCGCCGGCCTTCACCCGGGTGTGGACCCGCAAGGAGGCCTACCTCAAGGGCACCGGCGTGGGGCTGTCCGCCGACCCCGCGGCCGACTACGTCGGTGCCGGCCCGGAGCCGACCGCACCCCCCGGCTGGACCCTCAGCGACGTCCTCGCCCCACAGGGCCACCACGCGGCCCTGGCCCTGGCGTTGGACGATCCACCGGCCGAAGCCGGTGGCGGGTGACCGGCCGTACCGCACGTTCGAGGGGCCGCACACTCGTGTGCGGCCCCTCGAACGTGCGGTACGGCCGTCCTGTCCGTGCGGGAGATGCCCCGGGCGGGGACCGCGCGTCTCACTCTCCGGCCTGAGACGACTCGCTCGGTCGGTTCGGTGTCCTGCGACGGGCCGGCCACGGGCATCGGCCTCGGCCGGCCGGCGGCCCGGCCGCCTGTGCGCACAGGGCGACAGGGCCCGCTCAGCCGTCGCGCAACGGCCGGTGCGTCCGGGGAGACGTTCTCCCCGGACGCACCGGCCGTACTGAGCATGCGGTTGTCGTACTCTCGCGGCGGCACCGGTCGAACCGGGTGGCCGGACACGAGGGCACGGCGCGGGATCAGGGCGAGGTGCCGGCGCTTGCCGCGTCCGAGGTTCCCAGGCTTTCCGGCCCGTCGGGCTCGGGCCCGGGTCCGTCCGGCGAGGCGGCGATCCACGCGGTCAGCTGCTCCGGCGTGGTCGCCGGGTCCGCGACCAGGGTGGCGAGAGTGTCCTCGCGGAAGGTCGCGGTGGTCACCGCCGGGCAACGGTGGCAGGCGGACACCCCTGCCTGCTGCCACCACTGGCACCGCCCGCGCAGGTGGCACCGTGGGACCGACCGCTCCTCGCGCGCCGAGGGCAGCGTCCGCACCCGTTCGACGAGCGTGCAGTCGTTGCCCCGCCGGTGCGCGCACGCGGACACGCAGTGCGAGGCGAACCTCAGCACACGGGTCGGTTCGATGCCCGCCGGGACCACACCCAGCACCTCGGCGGCCGCCACCGGACCGTCTAGGTACACGACGTGGCCGTCCTCTCCGGAACGTACACCGAGCACCTGCGACTCCGGCCGGTCAGCGGCCCCACTCGGACACCAGGTGACCGGAAGCTGTTCCGGCCCCTTGTCCGAGCCGTCGCGGCGCGCGACTCCCACGGTGCCCACCACCGTCAGCTCTCGACCGACTCGGTGACCTTCTGGCCGACCGGGTCGCCGAGCGTGCCCGCCTGGGTCGACTCCAGCGCCACCGCCTTCGCCACGTGGGCGTGCAGCTCCTGCATGGAGCCGATCCGCTCGGCCGGGGCGGCGCTCGCCGGCGCCGCCGCACCGACGGCGAGTCCGACGGCGATCGCCGCCGCCGCGCCGCCCGCTGCCAGCCGGTTCTTCTTCATGGGCACTCCCGGTACGAGAAGGCGCAGCCGCGGCCACTCCGCCGCTGTCCGCCGGAAACCGACGGTAGAACCGCCGGCCCGGCCGAAGCGGCAGTCACGGGCGGCAGTTCCGCCTGCACGAACCTGACACCGACGCGGACGGTGGCGCGGTCCCCGGCTGCCACGCCGGCGGTGCTCATCCACGGCGGCCGGAGCCTGAGTACGCAGGGCCTGAAGAACTGAGTACGCCGTCCGATGACCCGCCGCTCGTCCGGCGCTGGAATGGGAACCATGAGTCCTGAAGCACGGCGCGTGCGCATGCGGCACGTCACCAGCACCGGCACCGCCCTTGCCGCGACCCTGCTGCCGCTGGCGGTCGGCGTGCTGCTGGCCAAGACGATGGCCGGCGACCCGCTGGCGCCGGTGAACGCGCTGATGACCAGTGGCGGGCATCGCGCACGCGTCTCGCCGTCGGTCTGGCGCGGATGCGGCAGGAGAGCGCTGTCCCAGTGGAAGCCCGAGGCGACGGCCGGCGGTGCCGGCCGTCGCGGCCGGGCGTGGCGGCGTACTTTCTAGGCGGGGTGACCGTCGTTGTCCGTCCGGTCGGCCTGGGTGGAGAACTTCGACAGGAACACGTCGAACCGGCCGTCGGGCCGCCGGGTCATCGTCGCCCCGTCCTGCCAGATGCCGTTCTCGTCCCACCACTGACTGCCGTAGGGGTCGCCCTGGTTCTGATGGATGTTGTGCATGCCGAGCCCTTGGCCGAACGGCTCTCCGAAGACCATGACGACCCGTCCGGGGACGAGGAGGGGTTCCAGGGCCCGCGCGGCGTCCAGGTTGGAACCGGAGATCCACCGCCGGGGCGGGTTCAGCCTGTCCAGCACGGCCCGCATCCAGGCAGGCGGCCGTCGTACGAAGACGCAGCCGGCGCGCTGCGCCAGAGCGGGATGCCTGATGCAGTCGAGCGCACCTGATCCGGAGCTCCCGGCCAGGTCCTGGTAGCCCGGTCCCAGTCCGGCCACGGGACCGAGCGCCGACGCCTCCAGGGTGAAGACCTTCCACTGGACGCCGGTGGTGGACTGCTTGCTGTCCACGTCGACGGCGCAACGGTACCGGCCCGCCGGCGCGTCGACCTCCAGGTTGACGTGGAACCAGCGGCCCTGGGTGTCGGGCTGGTCGCGGAAATGACGGTGCAGGGTTCCTGACAGCACTCCGTAGTCGTCAAGCGGCATGCGGTGCAGTCAATCACCGGCCGCGTCGTGAGGGCGGAGGCTCGCGGACAGGTCTGCCCCATGACGCCCTCATGCCCCTCATGCTCTCGCAGGCGTAGGGGCACCGCGAACGGCGGCCGCCCGGCACAGGTAGAACTGCCGTATGGACGACGACCTGATCGCACGGGCCGAGCACCACTTCGGCATCCGCTTTCCCGAGGACTACCGGCACTTCCTGGCCACGGAGGGAAAGAGGAGCCGGTTCGTCCCTCCCGCGGACGACTTCATGATGCTGCATGCCGTCACGGATCTCGTCCCGGTCAACGAGGCCGGCGAGTTCCAGGAACGCTTCCCCGGGAGCGTGATCATCGGCGGGGACGGGGCCCGCGAGATGCTCGCGTACGACTTCCGGCAGGAACCGCCGTCCCTGGTCCTGCTCGACGTCTCCGCCGGGGACTGGTCGGCCGCCATGTACCAGGCCGCCTCCTTCTCCACCCTGCTCCAGCGGTTCCCGGAGACCGGATGGCTGTGGGACGACGCCGAGTCCTCGCCTTCCTGAGGGGCGACACCGACGGGTGTACCGGTCAGTAGAGGTGGGGCGGGCGGCGTCCTGCGACGCACCGCGCGGTCCAGGAGTCCTCCCGCACCCCACGCGGCAATGTGCCCATTTCGCCACCAAGTGGAAGGATTCGGGTTACCAGGGAGGTGCGCAGTCGAGCGCGCCTTCCGCACGCACCGGAGGCAGGTCGGCTCATGCCCAAGAATCCCAAGCCATCCGAGCCCTCGCACGGCGAGGGGCCGAGCCGTCACCAGGGAGCCGAGCACCACGGCTGGGCCCCCGACGTGGACGACACGCGTCAGCAGGAGAACCCGAGTGCCCGCCGCTCCTTCCACCCCGATGAGCACGCCCCGGAGAAGGGGCCGGGCCGCAAGCCCTCCCGGGAGGAGAAGAAGCCCGTCCCCGGCGACACGGTCAAGAGCGACGGCGCACGC
This sequence comes from Streptomyces albidochromogenes, assembly GCF_005981925.1. Taxonomy (GTDB): domain Bacteria; phylum Actinomycetota; class Actinomycetes; order Streptomycetales; family Streptomycetaceae; genus Streptomyces; species Streptomyces albidochromogenes. The sequence goes on along the minus strand of NZ_VBVX01000249.1, from coordinate 4,701 downwards.
GGCGAGGAGTACGGCGACCAGTCCGAGGAGGGCATGCGGGACACCGGCCGCAAGGGCCGTTCGCAGCGCCCGAGCGGCACCAGGGACGCCTCGGCGTTCACCGGTGTGGACCCCCAGGAGCCGCCCACCAAGCGCCGCCCCGGCTGATCACCCGTACCGGTGGGCGGTCGCGGTTCGTGGCCGCTGTCGGCCGGGCGACGGCGCACCCCCGACGCAGCTCCGAACGCCGGAGGCTCGTCGGGGGTGCGTCGGGAGTGGACGCCGGGCCTCAGCAGATGCGCGGGAGCTGTTCCCCGATCGGCAGGTCGACCACGCGGGTGCCGCCCAGGCCCGTGCGGGCCACCACCATGCCGGGGTGCGCGTCCACCGCCTCGCCGATCACCTGGGCGTCCGCGCCCAGCGGATGGGCGCGCATCGCGTCCAGGACCGCGTCGGCGTGCTCGCGCGGGACGAACGCGACGAGTTTGCCCTCGTTGGCGACGTACAGGGGGTCCAGCCCCAGGATGGCGCAGGCGTTGGCGACGGCCGGCGGGACGGGCACGTGCCGCTCCTGGACGACCACGCCGACGCCGGCGGCCGCCGCGATCTCGTTCAGCGCGGCGGCCAGCCCTCCGCGCGTGGGGTCGCGCAGTACGTGCAGGTCGGGGGTGACGGCGAGCATCGCGTCGACCAGGCCGCCGAGCGGCGCGCAGTCGCTCTCGATCTCGACCCCGAACTCCAGGCCCTCGCGTACGCTCATGATCGCCACGCCGTGCACGCCGACGGCGCCGCTGACGATCACGACGTCGCCGGGGACGACCCGCTGGGGGCGCAGGTCGACGCCCGGCGGGATGAGTCCGATGCCCGCCGTGTTGATGAAGATCCCGTCGCCGTGCCCGGCCTCCACGACCTTGGTGTCACCCGTCGCGACTTCGACGCCGGCCTCGCGCGCCGCCGCGCCCAGCGCCTCGGCCACCCGGGCCACGACGGACAGCTCGACGCCTTCCTCCAGGATGAATCCGCAGGAGAGGTAGGCGGCGCGGGCGCCGCTCATGGCGAGGTCGTTGACGGTGCCGTTGACGGCGAGGTCGCCGATGCTGCCGCCGGGGAAGAACAGGGGCCGCACCACGTAGGAGTCGGTGGAGAAGGCCAGCCGGACGCCGCCCAGCGAGAGCGCGGCGGCGTCCCCCATCTGTGCCAGTACCTCTCCCCCGAAGGCGGGGGCGAAGAGGTGCTGGACGAGTTCGGCCGAGAGCGCGCCGCCGCCGCCGTGGCCCATCACGACCCGGCTCTGGTCGCGGAGGGGAGCCGGGCAGGTCCAGGCCGTCAGGTCCGGTACCGGCGCGTTCGGCTCGGTGGTGGTGTCAGACAACGGGGCTCGCCTCCCGGGGCGCGTGCGGGGCAGGGGCAGCGGTCGCGGCCGGCACCGGCGTCGCGTCCAGCGCGGGGGTCGCGGCGGTCTCGGGGGCCGTGGCGGCCGGAAGGTCGAGCCGCCGGTAGAGGTAGTACGCGGCGCAGGCGCCCTCGCTGGAGACCATGGTCGCGCCGAGCGGCGTACGCGGGGTGCAGACCGTACCGAACGCCTCGCACTCGTGCGGCTTCAGCAAGCCCTGCAGCACTTCCCCGCTCCGGCACTCGGCCGGCTCCAGGGTCTGGATGCCGCTGACCGAGAAGCGGTGTTCGGCGTCGTACTCCCGGTAGCGTTCCGACAGCCGCCAGCCGCTCGCCGGGATGACCCCGATGCCGCGCCAGGCGCGGTCGGTCACCTCGAACACGTCCGCCAGCATGGCCCGCGCGGCCGGGTTGCCCTCGGGGCGGACGGCGCGTGCGTACGCGTTGTCGACGGTGTGCTCGCCGCGCTCCAGTTGCAGGACGGTCCGCCGTACGCCTTCGAGGATGTCCAGCGGCTCGAACCCGGTCACCACGATGGGGACCTTGAAGCGTTCGGCGAGATCCGGGTACTCCCCCGTGCCCATCACACTGCACACGTGCCCGGCCGCGAGGAACGCCTGGACCCGGCAGTTCGGCGACCGCATGATCGCCTCGATCGCCGGGGGCACCAGCACGTGGGACACCAGCAGGCTGAAGTTGCGGATGCCCAGCTTGCGGGCCTGATACACCGTCATGGCGTTGGGCGGCGCGGTCGTCTCGAAACCGATGCCGAAGAACACCACCTCGCGGTCCGGGTTCTGCTGGGCGATCTTGAGCGCGTCCAGGGGCGAGTAGACCACCCGGACGTCACCGCCCTCGCTGCGGACCTGGAACAGGTCGCGGCCCGTGCCGGGCACGCGCAGCATGTCCCCGAAGGAGCAGAAGATCACTCCGGGTCGGGAGGCGATCTCCAGTGCCTTGTCGATGACCTCCAGCGGGGTGACGCAGACCGGGCAGCCCGGGCCGTGGATGAGCTCCACCTGGTCCGGGAGCAGTTGGTCGATCCCGTGCCGGATGATGGTGTGCGTCTGTCCCCCGCAGACCTCCATCAGCGCCCACGGCCTGGTGACGGCCGCGTGGATGTCGTCCAGCAGACGACGCGCCAGGCCGGGGTCCTGGAACTCGTCGATGTACTTCACTGCTGTGCCTCCACAGGTGTGCCGTCGCCAGCCGGCAACGGGGCTCCACCGGCCTCCGCGGCCAGTTCCCAGGGGTCGCCGAACTCCTCCTGGAGCATCCCGAGGGTGGCGAACAGTTCGAGCGTCTGCTTGGCCGACTCCTCGTCCAGGCGCTGCAGGGCGAATCCGACGTGGACGATGGCGTACTCGCCGACCTGGAGGTCGGGCAGGTACTCCAGGCACACCTCCTTGACCACACCGCCGAAGTCGACGGTGGCCATCCGTGTGCCGTCACGCTCCTCGATGTCCAGCACTCTGCCGGGTACCGCCAGGCACATGACCTTCTCCTCGCTGTGGGTGGTGTGTTGTCCGGTGCGCCGGGGCGCGCGCGTCAGCCGCTGGTCCCGGGCCCGGCCGCGCGGGCGGCCACCAGGAGCTGGCCGAGTGCCAGCCCCCCGTCGTTAGGGGGCACCTGGTGAGGGCGCAGGACCGTGAAGCGGTCGTCGCGCAGGGCCCGCGCGCAGGCCGAGGAGAGCAGGGTGTTGGCGAAGACGCCGCCGGTCAGCACGACGGTGTCCAGGCCGCGGCGCTCCCGTGCCATGACGCAGACGCGGTGTACGAGGGCGGCGACGGCGCGGTGGAAGCGCGCCGCGACGAGGGCGGGCGCCGCACCGGCGCGTACGTCGTCGACGGCCGCTGCCAGGACGGGCCCGGGATCGGCACGCACCGTGACGTCGTCACCCGGGGCGCCGGGCCGCACGGCGAAGGCGTAACCGACGCCCCCCGGGTCCGGATCGGACAGCGCGGCGGCCTCCAGCGCGATGGCGGCCTGGGCTTCGTACCCGGCCCGGTGGCAGATGCCCGCGAGCGAGGAGACGGCGTCGAAGAGCCGTCCCATGCTGGAGGTGCCGACGCAGTTCAGACCGCGTTCCAACTGCCGGTTCAGCACGCGTCGTTCGTCGGGAGGGCAGGCGGTCACGCACGGAAGGTCGTCCGACCACGGGATGCCGGCCGCCCTCAGGTGCGCGAGGGCCATGCGGTACGGGCGGTGCACCGCGGCGTCGCCGCCGGGCAGGGGGACGTACGCGAGGTGCCCGAACCGGTCGGCGCTGTCGTAGTCGGCCAGCAGGAACTCGCCGCCCCACACGGCCCCGTCGTCGCCGTACCCGGTGCCGTCGAACGCCACGCCGATCACCGGCCGGCCGCCGTCCAGGCCGTGTTCGGCCATGACCGCGGCGACGTGGGCGTGATGGTGCTGCACGCGGACGACGGGGCGGCCGGCCGCGTGCCGGGACGCCCACCGGCCGGAGCGGTACCCCGGGTGGCGGTCGGCGGCCAGGACCTCAGGACTCACCCCTGTGATCGACTCCAGGTGCTGCTCGGCCCGCTCGAACGCCTGCTGGGTGGCAAGGTCGTCCATGTCGCCGATGTGGGCGGACAGCCAGGCCGTGCGGCCCTCGGCGAGGCAGAACGTGTTTTTCAGGTCGCCCCCGACTGCGAGGGCGGGCCGTACGGGGAACGGCAGCCGTAGGGGCAGCGGGGCGTGGCCGCGGGCACGGCGCACGGTCAGCGGTTGTCCGTCGCAGACGCGCACCACCGAGTCGTCGCACGGGACATGGACGCGCCGGTCGTGGGTGAGCCAGGCGTCGGCGAGGTGCGCCAGCCGGTCCAGTGCCTCGTCGTCGTCGGTGACGATCGGCTCACCCGCCACGTTGCCGCTGGTCATGACGAGCAGGCGGGTTCCGCCGGGGCCGCTGTCGCCGGGCAGGCCGAGCAGCAGGTGGTGCAGCGGGGTGTACGGAAGCATCACCCCCAGGTCGGGGCTGCCCGGCGCGACCTCGTCGGCGAGGCGCGGGGTCATGGAATCCGGTGCGTCGGCGTCCTGGCGGCGGCGCAGCAGCACGATGGGTCTGACGGCGCCGGTGAGCAGGAGGCGCTCCTCGGGTCCCAGGCGTACGAGGTGTTCGATGTCTGCCGTGCTCCGGGCCATCACGGCGAACGGCTTGTCGCCGCGGGCCTTGCGGCGCCGCAGCAGGGCCACGGCGGCGGGGTCGGTCGCGTCGCAGGCGAGGTGGTAGCCGCCGAGGCCCTTCACGGCGAGGACCGCGCCACGGGACAGGAGTGCGCGGGCCTCGGCGATCGGGTCCTTCCCCGTCACGGGCCGGGGCAGGGG
>NZ_VBVX01000248.1 GCF_005981925.1 Streptomyces albidochromogenes | reverse complement strand
GAACCCGACTGGTGTCCGTTGGGGCAGGTCGGCATGTCGGCGCTTCCCCCTCTCTCGTCCGGCCCGAAGGCCGCAAATCGGTACTTCTCGCAGCTTTTTGGTTACTTCTTGACGCGAACTGTCTTGGTGGAGCGCGTTTCGAGGGTCATCTCGTCCGCCTCCGCGACCTTCGCCTTGAGTCGCACAGTACCGGTCGTCGCGTCCACGACGTCCACCACCTTCGAAAGGAGTTTCGCGGTGTCCGCGTTCCCCGAGGCCGCCGCCAACTGCACCGCGCGGCCCAGTTTGGCCGTAGCCCCGTCGAAATCGCCCGACTTGCGAGCATCGAGCCCTTGTTGGATTACTTGTGCCAGTTCGGCCTGGCCTGTGTAGTGCGCCACCTGCGGGTTGATGGAGGTGGACGCGACCATGTCGTCCGTCCACACCGCCCGTACGAGCCCCTGGGAGAGCGTCTGCGGCGTACCGCCCGAGGCGTCGGGCAGGACGAGCGAGACGCGGGCCGCGAGCATCTCCTGCCCGATGCCGGCTTCCGGGACCCGCACGCACACGTGGTAGTCGCGGGACTCGTCGCCCCAGGAGCCCGTCGGGTAGTCCCCGGCGCGCGGGCCGGCCTCGCTGCGGCGCCCGGTCAGGTCCTCGACGGCCGGGGCGACCTGCTTCACGAACCTGATCTCCACACCCACGGGCGTCCACAGCCGCAGCGCCACGTCCGCGACCTCCTTGCCCATCGCGTCGCGCATCATCCGCGTGAAGTCCGCCGCGAGGCCGCTGGGGTCGGCGACGATGTCGGCCGTGCCGAGCAGCGCCGAGGCGATGCCCGTGACCTCTTTCACGTCCCAGTCCGTACCGACGCCGCGCGCGTCACAGGTGAAGCGGCCCGCGCAGGCTTCGAGCGCGTCCCGCAGGTGCTTGGGCGACTCGTGCTCGTTGCGCCCGTCGGTCAGCAGGACGCCGTGCCGGATCGGCACGTCGGCCCGGGCTAGCAGCTGGTCGGCGAGCCGCAGCCAGGTGCTGATCGCCGTGCCGCCGCCCGGGGTCAGCCGGGACAGGGCCGCCTTGGCCTGCGCCCTCGTCTCCTCGCTCGCGGTCGCCAGGCGCCCGTTGCCGGGGTAGACCTCCTCGGCCCGGTGCGTACCACCGACGACGGCGAAGGCGACACCGTCGCGCAGGGTGTCGACGGCGGCGGCCGTCGCCTCCCGCGCGTTGCGCATCTTCGTCGGCGGGTACTCCATCGACCCCGAGCAGTCGACCATGATCACGACGGCGGCGGTGGGCCCGCCCGGCCCCTGGCCCGCCGGTATGTACGCGGGCGAGGCCCCGGCCCCGGCGAGCAGCGCGGCGGCCCCGCTCGTGCCGCCCCCGGTGGAGGTCACCGTGACGATCGCGTTGACCTCGCGCCCGCCCTCCGGCAGGTACTCGTTCTGGTAGACGTCGACGGAGAACTGCGGCACGCGCGACTTGGAGAAGTTGGCCATGGTCAATCGGCTCCTCGGGACGGACGGACCCGCTGCACGCCCCTCCACACGAGAGGCGGTGCGGGTGGTCGAGGCGGTGAGTGAGTGACGGGTCTGGTCGGGGAAGCTGGGCCTTACGCCGTGCCGTAGGCCGATCCTGCCCCTTGCTCCGGCACGGCGAACGGCAGCACGGCCACTGTTACGTTGTCGTGGCCGCCGCCGTCGAGCGCGTGCCCCACCAGCACCTGGGCGCAGTGCAGCGGACGGGCCGCGGCGTCGGCCGGCGCCGCCTGCGCCATCTCCCGCGCCGCCTCCGCGTAGTTCCACAGGCCGTCGGTGCACACCACCACCACGCCCGGCCGGTCCGGCTTGAACGAAGCGGTGTGCGGCTCCAGTTCGTACGCGTCGGCGCCCAGCCAGCCGGTGATCGCGTGGGCGCGCTCGTCGGCGTACGCCTCCGCCTCGTTCATCAGGCCCGCCGCCACCATCTGGGCCGCCCACGAGTCGTCCTCGGTGAGCCGGGCCGGCGGCGCGGTGCGGTCGTCGGGGACCCAGTAGACGCGGCTGTCGCCGACCCAGCCGACGACGAGCAGACCGCTCGCCACGATCGCGCCGACCAGCGTGCAGGCGGGTGCGTTCGTGTGCCGGTGCGGATCGTGCTCCAAGCCCTGGTCCGCGTCGGCGGCCAGGAGGTTGACCGACTCGGCCGCCGCGACGATGGCCTCGTGCATCGCCTGCTGCGGATGCGTGCCGCGCGGCAGGGACTCCAGCAGGGCCTCGTTGGCGGCGGTCGCGGCGGCTGCCGACGCCTCGTCGGGGCGGGTCGCCGACGACACGCCGTCGCAGACGATCGCGACGACGGCCGGCGAACCGTCGGGCAGGGCCGCCGCCGAGACCGCGAACGCGTCCTCGTTGCGGTGGTGACGCAGCCCCCGGTCGCTGACGGCGGCGACCGCGTCCAGCTCCTGCTCCATGTGGTCGCGCTCGCGGGGCTGCGCGTGGCCGCAGTTCTCGCAGTAGCCGTCCTCGTCGATCCGGCCGGTGCGGCACGCGACGCACATCTTCGCGGCCGGCCCGGCGGCGGGCGCCGGCCCGGGCTCGACGGAGCGGGGGTCGACGGGCTGCGGCTGTGCCTCCGGTCGCGCGGGTACGGGCCCGGGCGCCGCCAGCTCGAAGTCGTCGATCCCCGGCGCGGGCGCGCCCCGGGGCGGATCGTCGTACCGCACGGCCGGGGGCGGCGGCGCGGCGCCGGATCCCACGGCGCCGCCCGCCCCGGGCGGCACGGTGATGGCCACCGTGGGGTGGTCCACCGGCGGCTGCGCCAGGGCGGACAGGTCGTACCCGCACGCGCCGCAGAACAAGTCCCCCGGCTCCAGTGGCTCTTCACAGCCGGGGCAGGTCGGCTCAGCAGGCGGCCGGCGCATCTGCGACATCTTTCACACCCAGGTCCGGGGGCGGAAACGGTTGGCCCGTTCCACCAGGTCGATCCTCTCCTCGCCGCGCTGCGCGAGCCGGGCGAGCACCCGGTACGAGCGTTCCAGACCGAAGCGCAGTCCACGCTCGTCCAGTTGGCTGCCGAGCAGCGCGGTCTGCGCGGGGCGAGCCCCGTGCCCACCGGAGAGTACCCAGTCCAGCGCGGTGCCCAGCACCTCGGTGGCCAGCTGCTCCCGGCGTACCGCGTCGAGTCCGAAGTGCTCCAGGGCCTCCACCTGGGCGGCCGCCGCCGTCAGGTCGTCGATCAGCTCCTCCCGCGCGGCGCGCCGGCGAAGGCGCGCGCGTACGGCGGCGACCCGGGCCGCGGTGTAGTGGATCGACGCCTCCGGCACGGACTCCAGGGTGCGTACGGCGCCCGGCCGGTCACCCGCCGCGAGCTGGACGCGGGCGAGGCCGAACGCGGCGCTCACGTAACTCGGGTCGGTCGCCCAGACGAGGCGGTAGTACTCGGCGGCGTTGTCGAGCTGCCCGAGCACCTCGGCGCACACTGCCAGCGCGAGCTTGGGTGCGGCCTCGCCGGGGAACGCGTCGTAGACCGCGTCGAAGGACAGGGCGGCGTTCTCGTTGTCCCCCGTCACGAGGGAGGCGACGCCCCGGTACCACACGACCCGCCAGTCGTCGGGGTGCTGAAGCTCCAAGGTGCGCAACGCCTCACTGGCGACGGCCTGTTCGTCCATCTCCAGCCGGGCGCGCAGCTCGCGCAGCCGGCGCTCGACGGAGTCCGCCGGGGCGGCCTGGAGCGCGGCGACGAGCTCGGCCGGCGCGGACGCCAGCAGACCCGCGAGGAACCCGGCGTTGGGATCGTCCGGGTCGACTCGCGGCACCGGCAGCGCCAGCGCGGTCGGCGCCGTCCTCAGGGGCGCGAGGCAGGGCGACAGCGCCGGTACGCCGCCGGGCCCCACGCCGGGAGCGGCCCCCGGCGGCGCGACGGCCCCGGGCACGGTCACCGGCGCGGGCACGGCGGCCTGCGTGGCGGGGTGGGGCGCCCCGGCCCCGCCGCCACCGGGCAGGGGCGGTGCGCCGGGGGCGGCGACAGCGCCGGGCCGGGCGCCCGCTCCGACGTGCGCGCCGCCGTACGGGCCCGACCGGGTGGGGTCGCCGCCGATGGTCCCGGAGCCCGGCGATCCCGCACCCGCCGCTCCGTACACCCCGCCGCCCAGCGGTGAGGCGCCCGTGGGCCCCCCGGCGCCGTGCCCCGGGGCGCCCGCGACGGCGTACCCCTGGGGCACACCGGCCAGGACCCCGGCCGGACCGGGCCCCGTGCTCTGCGCCGGCAGCCCCGGCCCACCTACCGGCGCCGCCGCGCGCCGCGCCCGGCGTCCCGTCGGGACCGCCCGGCCGCCCAGCAGCGAGACGTCATCCGTCAGTTCCGCGAACAACTGGGTGTCCGCGACGCGCAGTTCCGGGCCGAACAGCGTCGAGAGCGCCGGGCGCGGGCGGCCCGTCTGGAGCGCCACGACCTCCCGCAGCACGCCCGTCAGCTGCTCCGCCATCTCCGCCGCCGACGCGAACCGCCGCGCCGGATCGGGGTCGGTCGCCCGGACCAGCAGCCGGTAGAAGGACTCGTACCGCTGGAAGACCTCGATGTGGCCGGGGTCGGGCAGGCTGTCGACGAAGACGTTCGTGTACCCCTGGAAGTCGAAGGTCAGCACGGCCAGCGTGCGCGCCACCGTGTAGAGGTCGGAGGCGACCGACGGGCCGACCTCCGCGACCTCGGGCGCCTGGTACCCCACCGTGCCGTAGATCGCGCTCTCGTCGTCGTCCATCCTGCGGACCGCGCCCATGTCGATGAGCTTCAGCTGGTCCTGCTGCTGTATGGCGTTGTCGACCTTGAAGTCGCAGTACAGCAGATTGCGGCTGTGCAGGTGCCCCAGCGCCTCCAGCGCCTCGATGCCGTACGCGCACGCCTGCTCCACCGGCAGGGGGTCCCGCCGGCCCGTCGCGCCGCGCCGCTCGTTGGCGATCTCCTTGAGCGACTTGCCGCCGACGTACTCCATGACGATGTAACCGTCCATGGAACCGGTGCGCTGGTCGAGGTGCTCGACGAAGTTGTAGATGCGCACGATGTTGGAGTGCTCGATCTCGGCGAGGAAGCGCCGCTCGGAGATCGCCGCCGCCATCGCGTCCTGGTCGCCCGTGTCCAGCAGGCCCTTGAGCACGACCCACCGGTCCGACACCGCGCGGTCGACCGCCAGGTAGACCCAGCCGAGCCCGCCGTGCGCCAGGCAGCCCATCACCTCGTACTGGCCGTGCACGATGTCGCCCGCGCCCAGCTTCGGGACGAAGGAGTACGGGTGGCCGCACTTGGTGCAGAAGCCCTCCGTACGCCCCTTGCGGTCCCCGCGCGAACGGCCCACCGGGGCCCCGCAGTCGGAGCGGGAGCAGAACCGCTTGCGCTCCGGTACCTCCGGGTTCGCCATCACCGCGGACCGCGGGTCGGGGCGCGGCACGTCCGGGACGGAGACCAGGCCGGCGCCCAGCCGGTTGCGCCCGGACGCGCCCGACGACGCACCGGAACTGCGGACGGAGACCGACCGGGACGCGGACGCGCCCGAAAGGGAGCGGGACAGCCGGCCGGAGACCGAGCGGCGCGAGGTCGAGGACCGCGACGAGCGGGAGGAGGAGCGCGACGAGGCGCCCGAACCGCTGCGCGCGGACGAGCTGTCGCCGCCGCGCCCGCCGGCCGCGACGCCGGTCGCCGGGGACGCGAGCATGCCTTCCCCGGGTTCCTGACCGCTCCCGGACCCGGGAGGCCCCGCGGGCGGGACGACCGGCGCGAGACCGCAGGTGTCGCAGTAGAACTCCCCGCCGCCCATGTCCTCGTACGTCCCCGCGCACCCGGGGCGCCGGCACTGGCTCATGAGGGGCTCCCCGTGTGATCGCCGGGCCCGTTCCGTCGCGGAACCAGTACCTCCGCCGCTGCCTGCTGGTACCGCAGGACCGCCTGCTCGGCGACCCGCAGGTCGCACGGCGCGCTCCACAGCATGCGGCGCGCCGCGTCGTACCGCTCGATCAGCAGCGGGTCCTCCGCCATGCCGTGCCGGGCGACCTTCGCCTTGTACGCGTCCAGCCGGCCCCGCAGCTCGGCCCGCACCGCCAGCGGCGCGGTGACGGCCGTCAACGACGCGCGGGCCCGCATCAGTTCGTCCTCCGCCTCGCGCTCCAGCGACTCCAGGAGCGGCGAGAGCCGGTGCCACTGCGCGTGCCTGCGGTAGTCCGCCGCCAGCACCAGCTGCTCCTGGAGCGCGGTCGGCGGACCCCCGACCGCCGGAACCTCCGACGCCGCGATCTTCGCCAGCACCTCGCCGCGCGCCGACCTGGCCTCGGTCAGCGTGCGGTCCGCGCGCGAGAGCACGTCCCGCAGTCGCACCAGCCGCTGCTCGGCGTCCTGCCGTACGGTCAGGACCGCGTCGATCTCGCGCCGCACGTCCTCCAGGGCGCGGGCCGCCCGGTCGTAGCGCTCGGTGTCGGGACGGCCGCCACCCGGGGCCGAACTGCCCAGCCCCGGCCGCCAGAACGCCAGCGGATCGGTCACCACCTGGGTGCGCAGCGCCTTCAGCTCGTGGGTGATGTCCTCCAGGTCGTCGCCCGACGGATGCTCACCGGGCCGTACGCCGACGGAGTGCGCCAGCGAGCGGGTGCGCTGGAGCTCCGCCGCGAGCAGGTCGATGCGGGCGGGCAGCGCGGACCACACCGCGTCGGCCGTCACGACCATGTCGAGCGACCGCGCGTACAGGTCGTTCATCCGCGACACCAGCGCCGCCAGGGAGAGCTGCTCGGAGAGCTTGGCGGGGCCGGTGATCGACGGCTGGGTGGCGGAGGACGGGCCGCCCGCCACGGTCACGCTCTCGCCGCGCAGGAGGTCGGTCAGCTCGCTCAGGTCCGTACGGCTGGGAAAGCGCCGCCGGGCCCGCAGTTCGCGGGCGGCGCGCAGGGCGGCGCTGTACGTGTCGAAGTACGACCACAGCAGGGTGATGGCCGGCTCGGTGGCGTTCCAGCGCTCCAGCGTGACGCCGGTCAGCTCGGCGCCCTCCAGCAGCCTGCGGCCCGCGTGGTCCTGGAGCGCGAGGAGCGAGGTCTCGATCGCCTCGTACTCCGCACCGAGCCGTGCCAGCGCACGGTCCACCTCGTCCCGGTCCATCACCGGCCCGGTGGCACCCGCCGCCACGCTCATCGATCACCTCTCCGCTCTTGTGCGTTCTCGATGTACAGCGATGTACTGCGATGTACTGCCCGTCTCGTTCTGCCCAGGATCCAACCGGCTCAATTGTCGCGGTACTTGGGCTCCGGGGGCTTTTCGATCCCCGGGAGGTCGTCCTTCAGCCATTTGCCGTAAGCCTTCATCCACCGGCCGTCCTCCCCGCCCTCGCGGTACTCGTCCAGGACGTGGTTCAGCCGGCGGACCAGGTCGTCGTTGCCGAGCTTCGTCGCCACGCCGTAGTACTCCCGGGTGAACGGTTCGCCCTTGAGCTCGACCGCCGGGTCCTGCGCCGCCTGGCCGGCCGCCAGCGCGTTGTCCGTCACCACGGCGTCGACCTCGCCGAGCTGGAGCCGCACCAGGCAGTCCAGTTGGTTGGCGACGGTCAGCCCTTCGAACTTCGCGCCGAACGACTTCGCCGCCAGCGCGTCGTACGCCGTGGAGCCCTTCGCCGTGCAGACCCTCTTGCCGGCGAGCGAGGCGTCGTAGCCCTTGACCGTCGACTCCTTCGGGGCCAGCACCTGCTGTCCCGCCTCGAAGTACGCGGTGGAGAACGCGACGTCCTCGATGCGCGCGCAGTTGATCGTCATGGTCCTGACGACGACGTCGACCCGGTCCTCCTGGAGCGCGAGGATGCGCTGGCTGGTCGGTATGGCCCGGTAGACGACCTTGTCGGGGTCACCGAGGATGTCCTGGGCGACGGCGCGCACCAGGTCGATGTCGAAGCCTTCGAGGTCACCGGTGGCCGGATTGCGGTAACCCCAGCGGAAGCTGTTCTGGTCGACGCCCGCGATCAGCTTGCCGCGCGCCTTGATCTTCTCGACGGCCGGCCCGTCCGCGTCGGACGGCGGCAGGCTGGCCTCCGGGTCCTCGCAGGTGTCCGCCCGCGCGGCGACCGCGCGCCCCACACCCTGCCCGGCGGCGTCCGTACCCCGCCCGTCCCCGGCGCCGTGGGAGAGCGGCAGCAGCGTCACCGCGGCCGTCAGCGCGCAGGCGGCGGCCATCCCGGCCACTCCGCCCCAGCCGCGCAGCCTGCTGCCCGTGCCGACGTACCGGCTGCCCGACCTGGTCACCGTGCCTCCTCCCACCCGTCTCACCTGTACTCCGAAAGCCTGCGTCCGATGCCGAGCACGGCGCCCGCGGCGCCCACGACCGCCAGGATCGCGGCGCCCAGGGGCAGTCCGGTGAGCGCGCCCCGGCCGCCCTCGGCCGCCCGGGTGAACTCCGCCTGCTCGTGGGCGAGGGCCTTCTCCAGGGCCGCGTCCACCCCGTTGAAGCACTCGCCGGTGGAGCCCTTGCCACCGATGATCTTCGCCAGCGCGCCCTCGTAGTCACCGCCGTCGTCGGTGGCGCGGGCGGCGGTGTGCCGCTTGCGCCACTCGTCCGCCTTGGCGGTCGCGTCCGTCACGGGCAGGCCGCCCTGCGGGTCGTCGGCGAGCGCGCGGGCCTGCGCGAGGCGTCGGCCCAGGGCCTTCATGCCGTCGGCGTACTGCGATTCGTACAGGTCCCGCTTGCCGTCGGCGGCCAGTACGGCGCCGCGCGCGACCAGGGTGAGGTTCTCGTTGGCGCGGGCGTTGAGGGAGCTGATGCGCGCGTCGTTGAGGACTTCGAGCGACTCCTGGCCGTGGGCCATGGCGTCCTCCAGCTCGGCCCGTGCCACGACGTGCCCGATGCCGAGCCACAGCAGCACGACGGCGGAGGCGACGCTCGCGGCCAGCAGACCGTGATTGAACACCCGGTTGGTCCGCAGGTAGGTGCGCCGCTGGGCCCAGCCGAGGCCGGCCAGGGCCAGCACGCCGAGGCCCAGCCCGATGAACGGCCAGGCGCGGGCCTCGTCGTAGTCCTCCCCGAGCGTGCTCGTCTCCGCCGTGTAGAGCCGCTCGGCGGCGGGCAGCAGCTTGGTCGTCATGCGCTCGTTCGCGTACCGCAGGTAGGCGCCGCCGAGGGGCAGCCCCAGGCGGTTGTTGGCGCGGGCACGCTCTATCAGGCCCGTGTACTGGGGGAGTTGCGTGTTCAGGGCGGCGATCTCGCGCCCGGACGCGCTGGTGCTCTCGGTGTGGGTCGCGGCCTTCGCGAGCAGCGCGGACGCGGTCGCGATGTCGTCCTCGTACCGCTCGCGCAGGTCCTGCGGTTCCTGCGCGCCCGCGAGGAATCCGCTCGCGGCGGCGGAGTCCGCGTCGGCGAGGGAACGGTAGATGCTGGCGGCGTCGGCGCTCAGGGGCTGGCTGCGGGTGACCACGTTCCCGGCGGCGGTCGCGCGGTCCGAGATCTCCCAGGCGGTCACCGCGCCGAACGCGACGACGAGGGCGGCGACCAGTGCGCCGATGACGCGCAGCCGGCCGGGCTCGGTCGTGGCGCCGGCGCGCAGCCGGTCCACGCCTTCGGCCCAGGCGGTGCGCGTGGGCGGTTGCGCCTCGCGCACAAGCGGCGGGTGTGCCACGTGACCTCCCCCTCGGTCATCGACGGTCTGCCGTGCCCGGCAAGCAGTATGGCCGCAGGGGCCGGTATCCACACCAGGATTGACTGGATCTTGCGTCGATCAAGGCCGCGCCCGAGCTGAACTCCCCCTGATGTATACGCAGCGGCCCCGCCCGTGGTTCCCCCTGCCGTACCCGGGGTGGGCGACAGCGCCGCAGGCAACCCGCGCCCCGCCCCCCGCTTACGCGTACCGCGCCCGCAACCGCGCGGCCGCCCGAGGCGGGGCCGACGCACGGTCCAGACCCAGGAGCGCCGCTCCCAGGACCGGCGGCGCCGTCACCACGCGGAGTACCGCCTTCGGCGCGCGGTCCGCCATCAGCGCCGAGACGCGCCCGTCCAGCTCCGGGTGCCGGGCCGCCAGGACACTGCCGCCCAGCACCACCGGCGCCTCCTCCCCGAGCAGGTCGAGACGGGCCAGCGCCACCGTGGCCATGGCGACGATCTCGTCGGCCTGGCGGTGCACGATCGACCGGGCCACCGCGTCCCCCGCCGCACTGACCGCGAAGAGCACCGGCGCCAGTTCGTGCCGCCGCCCCGGCGCGAGGCGCCCGAGGTGCAGCGCCTCGATCAGCGCGTACATCGACGGC
>NZ_VBVX01000247.1 GCF_005981925.1 Streptomyces albidochromogenes | reverse complement strand
GTTCACCACCCCCCCACGGAGACCTCACCGGGCCCGGGTTCGGCCCTAGGGGCGCGGTGGGCGGAACCCCGACAAGAGTCGGGGTCGGGTCCTGCCGTCCGGGTGATGTGCGCGCCGGGGGACGTGCGGTGGAATCGGAGCACCGGCCCACCCGCTCCCCGGAGGCTCCCCGTGACCACCCGTACGCACCCGCGTCCGCTTCGCCCGACGGCCCTCGCCTTCGCGCGCTTCGTCGTCTGCGGCGGCGGTGTCGGGCTGGCCTCCAGCGGTGTGCTCCTGCTGCTCCACGGGCGCATGCCGCTCGCCGTCGCCAATGCCCTGGTCACCGTCGTGTCCACGCTCGTGGCGACCGAACTGCACGGCCGGGTGTCGTTCCGCAGCGAGCGGAGCGGCTGGGCGGTCCACCTCCAGTCCGGTCTCACCGTCCTGGTCGGCTACGCGTTCACGACCGGTGCGCTGCTCGGCCTGTACGCCCTGCGGCCCGATCCCCCGGTCCTCACCGAGCAGGCGGTCTACCTCGGCGCTTCGGCTCTGGCGGGCGTCGGCCGGTTCGCGGTCCTGCGGCTCGTGGTCTTCGCCGAAAGCCCGGCTCCGGCCGCCGGACCCACCGCTCCGACCTCCGGCCCCACCGCTCCGGCCGCCGAACCGGCCCTCAACAGGGCGGCCGTGGTCATCGCGGCGTAGCTCCCGGCCGCCTCGACGCACGTGTGCCGCCCCCCGTCGGCCGGGGGCGGCACACCGCTCACTCGGGACGCGCCGTCAGCACTCGCGCAGGCCGGGCGCCGGGTCCACCGACGTGTGGACGTCCACCGCCGCCATGTTGCCCCACTGGCCGTTGTCCAGCTTGGTCCAGTACCAGATGTTGTTGCCGCCCGGGTGGCTGTCGCCACGGCCCCAGCAGGAGAACCAGCTGAAGGTCGTGTTCATCTGCCCGCGCACCGCCGAGGCGTACGAGCGGTGCGCGTAGCCCTTGGCTCCGGCCCGGTTCCCGCAGTACAGCTTGCCGTCCGAGCGGACCCCGCACTCGGCTGCCGGTCCGGCGGGCGCGGCCGTGGCGGGAGCCGTGGCGCCCGCGAGGCCGGCCGTCAGCGCGGTCGCGGCGAGCGTGATCGCGAGCTTCTTGGCCAGGGTGAGCTTCGGGTTCGTGTTCATCGTTGTCTCCTTGCGGTGTGGTGTTAGTGGTGTGGTGATGGTGGTGTGGTGAGGGGCGCTATCGGCAGGTGGGCACGCCGTCGAGCCAGGCCGGGCCCTTGATGTAGATGTTGGTGATCCACGCCCTGTGGTCCGGGAGGTAGGACCAGGCGTCGTTGGTGATGCCTTCGGCGGTCACGGACTGCGCGTGCTTCTGGCACTGGACGCGCACGGACGTCGGGCCGGCGAACTTGTGCACCCGGGCGCTCGTCGTGGACGGCTCCACGTGCGTCCAGACGTCCGTCCCCCACGTGCTGAACGTGCCCTGCCCCGGCGAACCGTCGACGCGCACGGCCCCGAAGAAGTCGCCGCCCGTGCGCACGTCGCTGACCGTGATCCGGGTGCCGGACTGCCTGGCCTCGACCATCTTCCCGGCGCCCAGGTAGATCGCGACGTGGTGGACCTTGCGGGCGTTGCCCCAGACCAGCAGGTCGCCGGGAACCAGCGGCCCGGTTCCCTCCGCCGCGCCGAAGCGGGCCGTCGCGTGCGGGGTGTGGTACTGGCTGTGGGCGGTGCCGTTCAGGATGTCCCGGCCGGTCGCCTCGGCGTAGGCGTACCTGACCAGACCGGAGCAGTCGAAGCCGCGCCGCTGGGGGTCGTGTTCGCTGGCCGGGTCGGTCGGATCCACCGTCCCGTAGGTGGGTCCGGGCGCCGGACCGTGGCCGCCGCCCCACGTGTACCAGACGCCGATCTGCGAACAGGCGGTGCGTACCGCCTTCTCGGCCGCCGCCGAGGCTCCGGGGGCGAGGACGTCGCACCCTTCGGCGGCCGCCGCCCGCGGCGCCGCGGCCCGGGCGGGCTGCCCGGCGGCGGCGGGCCAGGTGACGAGCGACAGTGCGACGGCCCCCGCCGCTGCCGCCGCTCTCCATCGGTTGCGCATGTCTGATCCCCGTTCATGTTCCGTCAGGAGTCCGGCCGGTCGCCTCGCGAGGCTTGGCCGGGTGCGTCGCGTTCGCCGGTTTCGACCCGTTCGGGCCGTTCGGTCCGGCCCTTCGAGCCTGGGGCGTGGAGCCCGCGGCTGTCGAGGATTCAGCTGTCTCCTGGTGCGACAGGAAACGGGAAACACTCCGGGAAACGGCTCTCACGTCGGTGTTCCACAGCCGCACGGTGCCGTCGTTGCTGCTGCTGACCACGGCTCGCGTCCGCGGGTCGAAGGCGACGCCCCACACCGCGCCGGTGTGGCCCGTGAGCGTGGCGGTGAGCCTGTGGCGCGCGGTGTCCCACAGGCGCACCGTGCCGTCGCTCCCGCTGCTCGCCAGCGTCCCGCCGCCCGCGCCCGTGCGCGCACCGGGGTCGAACGCGACCGCCCGTACCGCGCCGCTGTGGCCGGTGAGCGTGGCGGTGCGGCGCCGGCGGGCGGTGTCCCACAGGCGCACCGTGCCGTCGTTGCCGCTGCTCGCCAGCGTCCGCCCGTCCCGGCTGTACGCCACACCGCGCACCGAACCCGAGTGCCCCCGCAGCACTCCGCGCGCCCCGCGGTCCGCCACGTCCCACAGCCGCACGGTCAGATCGTCCCCGCCGGCCGCCAGCGTCCGCCCGTCCGGGCTGAACGCGACGGCGTTCGCGAAGTCCTGATGGCCCGTGAGGGTGGTGAGCAGCCGGTGGCGGCGTACGTCCCAGAGCTTGACCGTGCGGTCGGCGCTCGCGGAGGCGAGGAGGCGGCCGTCGGGGGAGAAGGCGACGCCGAACACGGAACCCGTGTGCCCGGTGAGGGTGGTCGGCGGTCTGCGGCGGCGTACGTCCCAGAGCTTGAGCGTACGGTCGGCGCTCGCGGAGGCGAGGAGGCGGCCGTCGGGGGAGAAGGCGACGCCGAACACGGAACCCGTGTGCCCGGTGAGGGTGGTCAGCGGCCTGTGCCGCCGTACGTCCCACACCTTGACCGTACGGTCCACGCTCGCGGACGCCACGACCCGGCCGTCCGGGGCGACCGCGGACTGCCACGCCTCGGCGAACGGGCGCGCCGTCAGGGCCGCCCGGTCCAGGTCCCACAGCACCACCGACCGGTCGAAGCCCGCCGTCGCCACGAGATGGCCGCCGCTGACGGCGGCCCCCAGCGCGTAGTCGGTGTGCCCCGCCGGCGCGGCGGTCACCCGGTGGCTCGCCGTGTCCCACACCTTCGCCACCCCCTCCCCGCCGGCGCTGACGACGGTGGCGCCGTCCGCGCCGTACGCCACCGCGTTGACGTCGTCGCTGTGTCCGGTGAGGGTGGCCTCGGAGCGCCGGTGGCGGACGTCCCAGAGCCTGACCGTGCGGTCCGCGCTCCCGGAGGCGACCCCGCGCCCGTCCGGGCTGAACGCGATGCCCAGAACGCCGTCGCTGTGCCCCCGCAGCGTCACCGGCGTCCCGCGCCCGGCCGCGTCCCAGAGCCTGACCGTGCGGTCCGCGCTCCCGGAGGCGACGCTGCGCCCGTCCGGGCTGAACGCGACGCCGTGCACGCTGTCCCGGTGACCCCGCAGCGTCGCCAGTTCCCGGCGGCGCGGCACGTCCCAGACCCGCACCGTGCGGTCCGCGCCGCCCGACACCAGGGTCCGCCCGCCCGGGCCGAAGGACACCGACCGTACGGCGCCTCCGTGGCCGAGCAGGGTCCCGGCCGGGTGACGGTCGGCCGCGCCCCACAGCCGCACCGTGCCGTCGGCGCCGGCGGACGCGAGGAGCCGCCCGTCCGGGCTGAACGCGACGGAGAGCACCGGGCCGCCGTGACCCATGAGCGTGTCCACGGCGCGGCGGTGGTCCGCGCCGCCCCACAGCCGCACCGTGCCGTCCGAACTGGCCGACGCGAGCAGCCTGTCGTCGGGGCTGAACGCCACACTGTTGACCGGCCCCGTGTGCCCGACGAGACGCCCGGCGAAGTACTGCGCCTGCGTGCTCAGCAGCGCGCCGCGCGCCTCGGTCGTCGGCGCGGTGCGGTACGCCTCGGCCGCCAGGCGCATCGACGCCTCGGGCTGCCCCGACGCCAACGCGCCGGACCGTACCGCCATCGCCTGGGACTGGGCGACCCGGCGCTCGTCGACCGCGCGCGAGCGCTGGTGGAACGCCGTGCCGCCGGCGAGGAGCGCCAGGACGAGCAGCGCCCCCAGCAGCACCAGCAGCCTGCGGTGGGTGCGGACCCGACGCCGCTGTGCCTCCTTCCCGGCCACCTCCTGCGCCCGGCTCGCGTCCAGGAAATCGTGCTCGTACGGGCCGAGTTCCGCCCGCCCGTCGGTCTGCTCCGCCCACTCCCGCGCGGCCGCGAGCCGCGTCCCCCGGTACAGCAGCCCGGGGTCGCGGCCCTCGCGCACCCACTCGGCGGCGGCCTCGGCGAGCTGCTGGTGGAGGAGCAGCCCGGCCCGGTTGGTGCCGATCCAGCCGCGCAGCCGGGGCCAGGCGCGCAGCAGCGCCTCGTGGGTGATCTCCACCGCGTCGCGGTCGACGGTGACGAGCCGGGCCCGGACGAACGCGTCGAGCGCCGTCTCCACCGCGTGCCGGTCGGGCAGTTGCTCCAGCAGCCGCTCACGGCTCGCCCTGCGCCGGGTCGCCGTGTCGCTGTCGCCGCCCCCGTCGCCACCGCCGTCGCCCGCGCCGACCTGGACCAGCCGCACCAGTACCCGGCGCGCCATCTCCTGTTCGGCGGGGCGCAGCCGGGTGAACACCGCCTCGGCCGTCCGGGCGATGGCGCCGTGGATGCCGCCGGTCGTCTCGTACCCCGCGACGGTGAGCGTGCGGCCGGTGCGCTGCTGCCAGGTGACCAGCAGGGCGTGGGCGAGCAGGGGCAGGGCGCCGGGGGAGGCGGGCGCCAGGTCGTCCTGGCCGCCGCCCCGGCCGGTGCCGGCGGCTCCCACGTCGCGGAGCAGCAGGCCCACCAGGCCCGCCTCCAGGGTCAGCCCGGCCCGCCGGGCGGGAAGCGTGATGGACTCGCGCAGTTCGGCGCCGGTCATCGGGCCGAGCGCGAACAGGCCGTGCGAGAAGACGGCGGCCAGCTCCGGGTGGTCGAGGCACCGGCCGCTGAAGTCGGCCCGTACCCCCAGCACCACGACACCCGGGGGCGGTGCTTCGTCCCCGTCGGTGTCCGCCGGGACGGCGAGCGCGGACAGCGCCGCGACGAACGCGCGCCGCTCCGCCTCGTCCGCGCACAGCGTGAACGTCTCCTCGAACTGGTCCACCAGCAGCACCAGCCGGCGTGCCGTCAGCAGCCCCCGTACGGCGTCGGCCAGTCCCCGGGGCCGGGCCCGCATCGACTCCGGGCTCACCGCGAGCCCCGGCCCGAGCGCCTCGGTCACACAGCGCAGCAGCTCCTTGAGCGGGTGCGCGGTGGGCGTGCACACCACGACCGGCCAGCCGCTCGAACCCTCGACGGGCAGCGCGCCGCGCCGCAGCGCGGGCACCAGACCGGCCCGCAGCAGTGACGACTTGCCGGCCCCCGAGGAGGCGACGACCGCCAGAGGCCCCGTGCCGGCCCGTTCGGCGAGCCGGCCGACCAGCTCGGCCGTCGCCCGCTCCCGCCCGAAGAACCACTGCGCGTGCTCGGGACCGAAGGCGGCGAGGCCCCGGTACGGGCACACCGCGTCGGCGGGGCCCGGCAGTTGCGAGGTCGCGGCCGGCCCCGCTGCCGACGGTGACGGCGCGGGCGGGCGGCGCGCCGCCGGTACGTCGGCGACCAGCCGCAGCAGGGCGCCGCCGGCGTCCAGTGCCTCGTCGCAGCGTCTGGCCACGTCGGGCGTGGGCGGCTTGCCGCCGTTCTCGATCTTGCTGAGGTAGCCCTTGCTGTAGTGGATCGACCGGGCGAGCGCCGTGAGCGAGATGCCCCGCTCGCCCCGCAGGCGCCGCAGTTCTTCCCCGAAGGAGCATGCGCCCCGAACCCCGTCCATGCCGGGCACCGTACAGGTCGATTACAGTCAGTTTCCTTCTGTAGTAACGCTTTTGCCTGAATTCTGATGACCGTGGCTTGATGGTCCCGGTGCCGGGGTAGGGAGCCGGGTCCTCCTCAGGCCGCCGTCCGCGGCCGTACGACCGTCAGCGCCAGCAGGGCGCCCGTCCCGCACAGCGCGCCGACGCCCACCCACAGCGGGTCGTACGAACCGAACGCGTCCCGCGCCACGCCACCCGCGAACGCCGCCAGGCCGGCGCCCAATTGGTGCGCGGCCGCGACCCAGCCGAACACGATCGCGCTGTCCGCGCCGTACACCTCGCGGCACAGCGCCATGGTCGGCGGCACCGTGGCGACGTCCAGGAGTCCGAAGAGGACGGCGAAGGCGACCAGCGGCGCTCCGACGTGCGCCGTCAGCAGCAGGGGCAGGGCGAGGAGGGTGAGGCCGCGCAGCGCGTAGTACGCGGCGAGCAGCCGCCGGGGGGCGAACCGGTCGGTCAGCCAGCCGGAAGCGAGCGTTCCCGCGATGTTGAACACGCCGATCGTGGCGAGCAGTGAGGAGGCGGCCGTCGCGGGCATGCCGTGGTCGTGCGCGGCGGGGGTGAAGTGGGGCCACATGACGCCGTTCGTGGACGCGCCGCAGATCGCGAACGTCGCCGCCAGCAGCCAGAACGGACCCGTGCGCGCCGACCGTGCGAGCACGTGAACGGTCCGACGGGCCGTCCCGGGAACGGCCGCGTACCGTTCCCGGGACGCGTCCTCGTTCTCCAGAGCCCCGTACGGCCGTAGTCCGACATCCGTCGGACGATCGCGCAGCACCAGGAGTACGAGCGGCAGCGCCGCCAGCGCCGCCACCACGAGCGTCACCGTCGCGGCGCGCCACGCGTACCGTTCGACCATCCAGGACAGCAACGGCAGGAACACGAACTGCCCGAACACACCGGCCGCCGTGAGCGCGCCGGTGACCAGGCCGCGGCGGCGCGCGAACCAGCGGTCGGTCACGGTCGCGGCGAACGCCATCGCCATCGACCCGCAGCCCGTTCCGACGAGAAAGCCCCACCCCACTACGTACTGCCAGGGCTCCGTCATCACCGATGTGAACAGCGCCCCCGCCGCGACGGCCGCCAGCGCGCCGCCGACGACCCTGCGCATGCCGAAGCGGTCCATCAGGGCCGCCGCGAACGGCGCGGTCAGGCCGTACAGGACCATGTTCACCGACGCGCCGAACCCGATCGTCGCGCGCGACCAACCGAACTCCCGGTGCATGGGGCCGGCCAGCAGGCCCGCCATGGTGGTGAAGGCCCCGGCCACGACGATCGCCAGGCCGGCGACGGCGGCGACCAGCCAGGCCCGGTGCACCCGCGTCCGCACCGGCGGCCGCTTGCTCGGACTTTCCTTGATCACAACCATGCCTCCGACACTGCGCCCGGTGGCGCGCCCCGGACCAGTGGCCGGATGGCCATGGTGTGAAAGAATCTCGCCATGCCGGACCAGCACCCCGCCCCGTCGGCGTTCACCGGCGCGGGAGACCCCCACCGGGTGGCCGTACTCGTCCGCGACGGGCTGCTCACCATGGAACTGGGCATCGTCCACCGGCTCTTCGGCCAAGCCCTGTCCCCGGCGGGCGAGCGGCTCTACGAGGTCCTGACGTGCACCCCGGAACCCGGCGACCTGCGCACGGACGCCGACGTCACCGTCCATGTCGCGCACGGCACGGACCTCCTCGCCGAGGCCGACACCGTGATCGTCCCGGCCTCCGACGAGGACTACACCCCCCGCGCGGTGCCCCGTCTCGCGCCCGCGATGGCGAAGGCCCTGCACCGCATCCGTCCCGGCGCCCGCGTCGCCTCCATCTGCACCGGCTCCTTCGTCCTCGCGGCGGCCGGACTCCTCGACGGGAAGCGCGCCACGACGCACTGGCGTTCGGCCGCCGATCTCCAACGGCTGCACCCGCGCGTGCGGGTCGACCCGGACGTGCTCTACACCGACGACGACGGCGTCCTCACGGCGGCGGGCGTCGCCTCCGGCATCGACCTGTGCCTGCACATGATCCGCGCCGACCACGGCTCACGGGTCGCCAACGAGGTGGCGCGCGGGACCGTCGTGCCGCCGCACCGCGACGGCGGCCAGGCCCAGTACATCCCGCTCCCCGTCACGCCCCCGCGCCGGTCGTCGACCGAACCCGCCCGCACCTGGGCGCTGGAGCACCTGGACCGTCCGATCAGCCTGCGCGAGCTCGCCGACCGCGCCGCGATGAGTACGCGCACGTTCTCGCGCCGGTTCTGCGAGGAGGCCGGACAGACGCCGGTCCAGTGGCTCACCGGACAGCGTGTCGACCGCGCGCGCCGGCTGCTGGAGGAGACGGACCTGCCGGTCGACCGGGTGGCGGCGGCGGTCGGCTTCGGTACGGCGGTGTCACTGCGCCAGCACCTGCACGCCGCCCTGGGAATCTCGCCGAGCGCCTACCGCGCCACCTTCCGCGGGGCGGGCGGCCCCGGGGCGCGGCGGTGACGGATGCCGACGGGCGCCGTCCGGCTTAGCCTGAGAAGGCCCGATCCGTACGCGCGCACTCCCCGCACCACGAGGCAAGGAGCCAGACGTGAAGCCGGACGCCAGCATCTCCTACCAGCAGGTGGTCTTCCGGGACCGGGCCGCGGGCTACGCGTTCCTCACCCGGTCGACGGCCACCAGCGAGAACACCATCGAGTGGGACGACGGCAACACGTATCCCGTCGTCGACGTCGAGATCTCCTCGGAGAGCCACCCGTTCTACACCGGCAAGGCACGGACCGTGGACACGGAGGGGCGGGTCGCGCAGTTCCAGCGGCGGTACGGGCAGGAAGGGCAGGACGATGGGCACGGGCAGGGCGGTCCGGCCGGCCAGGGCCGTACGCCGGCGTAGAGCCGGCGGCTACATGTCTTCCAGTTCCTCGTCGAGGCCTTCGAGCTCCTCGTCCAGGCCCTTGAGTTCGTCGTCCTCCTCGTCCTCGTCGAGGGCGTCCGGATCGACGTCCGGTTCCTCCTCGGAGAGAAGCTGGTCCAGCGACTCGCCCCGGTGCGCCTCCTCCGCCGTGTTGCCGAAGAACTCCGCGGGCGACCAGTGCTCGGGGGGCGCGATCCCGGCGTCGAGCGGGTCGTACTTCAGATCGTCGCTCTCGAGCGTGTCCTGCGCGTCGAGGACGCCGTCGTCCTCGGGAGGAACCGTGTTGTCTTCGCTCATGTGTCCCACTCCGTGCCTCGTTGGCCCGATTGGGCTGCCCACATTGCCCACGCTCCCGCAGGCGCGCGCCCCTCGCATCCGGAACGTGAGAACGGGCGGAGCATGGAGATGTTCACCGGATGCGCCGCGGGTACGCGGGAACCAGAATGCCGACTGATCGACGAAACAAGGAGGCGGTATGAGCGAGGAATCCGTTTCGAGGCCGAAGCCGTCGGAGGTGACCCCCGACAGCCTGCTCCACACCGGTGCCACCGACGACGTGACGCCCGAGGACCTGGTGCTCTCCTCGGGGCGCGACGTGACTCCGGCGACTCTGGAGTGGGCGCGGCGCCGGCTGGAGAAGGAGGGCCGGGCGGCGCTCGACACCCAGCTTCCTTAGAGTGCTCCGACACCACACCGGTACGCACGCACTCCGCCCCGCACAGAACGCTCTGTGCGGGGCGGAGTGCGTGCGTAGCCGCCCGGCCCCGGGGGGAGCCCTGGAGCGGGCCGGGCGGCCGGTTCGGCGTCACGTGGGCCGCTCTGCTCCGGTGACGCCTCTTCGCGCGGCCTGCCCCGTACGGTGCGCCCGGGGGCATCCGTACGGCCGACCGCACGGATGCCCCGGGACCGCGGGCCTGCCGCCGTCTCGCGACAACACCTTCGGGCCGGCTCGCGGGAGCGGGCAACTCGCGTCGTTTGTGCGTCGTATCGTCCGTGCATGGACGTGGCACGCCAGCCCTCGCAGGACGCCGGACTGACCACCGGGGCGCTCGCCCTGCGGCTCGGTGTCGCGCCGACGACCCTGCGGTCCTGGGACCGGCGCTACAGGCTCGGGCCCGCCGCTCGAGAGGGCGGCAGGCACCGGCGCTGGACCCCCGCCGACGTGGCCGTGCTGGAGCGCATGTGCGGGCTGACCGCGCGGGGCGTCGCGCCGGCCGAGGCCGCCCGGCTGGCCCGAACCCCGGACGCGTCCCAGGGGGAGCCGGGGCCCGGGCCCGCCACGGTGCCCGGCC
>NZ_VBVX01000246.1 GCF_005981925.1 Streptomyces albidochromogenes | reverse complement strand
ACGAACTCCTGCGCGCCTTCCGGGCGAACGCCTCGCCCGGCGGCGTCCGCCTCGCCGTCCACCTGGCGGCCGCGCCGCTCACCCTGCCCGTGATGCAGCTCGTCCAGCGCGCCATGCTGCCCGACACAGGCCCGATGGAACTCGCCGAAGTCCTGCTCGGCGGGCTGCTCAGGCAGCTCCCCGGGCCGGACCCCGACTCCGGGTCGCCCTGCTACGTCTACGCCGACGGCGTGCAGGAGCTGCTGCTGAACTCACTGGGCCAGGACGCCGCGGCGCTCGTGCTCAAGCACTGCTCCTCGTACGTCGAACGCCACTTCGGCAAGGGCGCGCGCAACTTCTCGGCGCTCGCCGCCGCCAGGCTCTCCGAGCGCGGCGACGCGACGGCCCCCGAGCCGCCGTGGGAGCGGGGCCCCGACGGGGAAGCCGGGGAGGACGACGGGCCCGGCGCCGAACCCGAACTCTTCGCGGAGATCCCCGCCCGCGTACTGCGCTTCTACCAGCCCGACCTCATCACCCCCGTACCGCTGGCAGAGGCCGAACGCCTCCTGGGCCAGTGGCGCTCCCAGGCGGACCCGTCCCTGCTGCGCCGCGCCCGCGAACGCGCCGAGGCCGCGCTGCGCACCGCCGGCCCCGGCCCCGTCCCGGCGCCCGGGAGCGGCGCCGGGACGGCGCGGGCCGGGCTGGTGCTGGGCCGGGTGCTGCTCGCGGAAGCGGGCGCCCCGGCGGTCCGCGGCACCGCGCAGGGCCGCGAGCTGCTGCTGCGCGCCGCCCGGACGCTCGCCGAAGCCCGCGACCGGGCCCCGCGAGGGACCCAGGACCGCGCCGACGCCTGCCTGGAACTCGCCGCCGCACACCACGCCCTGTGGCGCGAGACGCGCGACGCGGCGCACCTCGCCGCCGGCCTGGAGACGCTCGCCGGCGACGCGTCCGTCTGGCCGGCCGCGTCCCGCAGAACGCTGCACCTGCGCCGGGGGCGGCTGCTGCTGGCGCAGCGCCGGGCCGAAGACGCCGTACGTGAACTCCGCACGGGATGTGACCTGCTGGACGCCGAAGACGCCCCCGACAGCCTCCGCTGCCCCGCCCTCCTCGACCTCGCCGAGGCCCTGCGCGCCGCGAACGCCCCGTACGCCGGCACCGCCGAGGTCCTGACCGCCGCCGCCCGGGCCGCCGGCGACGACCCGGCCCTGCGGCTGCGCTGCCTGACCGCCCAGGCCCGGCTGCACGACGCGCAGGGCGACCGCGAGGCCGCCGACCGGGCGTACGAGAGCGCCTCCGGCCTCGCCCCTCCCGACAGCACCCGGCGCTGCGAACTGCTCACCGAGTGGGGCGAGTCACTGCTGCGCCGCGCCGCCGCCGGTGAGGGCGCCGCCGGGGAGGACACCGTGGGCCGGGCCGAGAGCGTCCTGCGCGAGGCGCTCGCCGGGATGCCCGCGCGCTCGCCGTCCCGCAGCGCGCTGCACCTGCTGCTCGGCAGCGCGCTGGCCCTTCGCTTCCAGCGGATCGGCTTCCTCCCCGACCTCTACGAGGGCCGCCACCTGCTGGAGGAGGCGGCGAAGCGGCTGACGGACACCGCCGTACGGGCCGAGGCCTGGCTGGTGCTCGGCCGGGTGCGCTTCGAACTCGCCCAGGTGTCGTCCGCGACGCTGCTGTCCGACTCCCTCCAGGCGTACGAGAGTGCCCGCCGCGACGCCGACCAGGCGCACGGCGACCGGCCGGGCTCCCGGACGGCGGCGCGGGCGCTGTACGCGCAGGGCTGCGTCCTGCGGTCCATGGGCCGTACCGGCGCCGCGCGCGGGGCGTTCGAAGAGGCACACGAGCGCTGGCAGCGCCTGATCTCGTCCGCCGTCGCGGTGGACTGGGCGGAGGCCGCGGCGCCGCGGCAGGCGATCGAGGGCCTGACCGAACCGGCCGACGGACCGGCCGACGGACCGGGCGGCCGGGCGGCCGACCGGCGGCCCGCCGAGGCGGACCGGCGCCCGCCGGCCCCGCCGTGGTGGCCGTTCACCGGGACGACGGCCCGTTGACCGGAGAGCGGTCGAACATGTTTCTGTTTCACTGGGGTCGGGAAGAACTGGGCAGCCGCTGCGGCCGTGCGGGACGGGTGCCGGCAGGAGGGAGTCGGGCGTGTCGCACAGGAACACCGTGGTTGCCGGCCAGGGGCGGGACGCCGGACAGCCACCGGCCGTGCCCGACCTCACTGAGCTTGACCTGCGGACTTTGCGCACCATGGACGACCCGGGACTCGCCGAGGCGGTCCGGCAGGTGCTGGATCAGCCGTGGGAGCTCGCCGAGGCCTGGTGGTCGGAGTCGGATCCGATCTGACGCCCGGCACCGGCACTTTCCGGTCAGATGCGTGGCAGTGCCAACCGGTCGGCGCCGCCCCACGGGCCACCCGGGCATGAACGCCGCCGGAGGGCCGGGATGACCCGTACGCCCGTCCCGGCGGCCCTCGTCGACCGGCTCGCCCGCACCCGGCCGGACACCGCCGCCACCACCGCGCTGCGGGCCGGGCTGCACGCCAGGCGGCTCCTGCTCTTCAAGTCGCTGCTGGCCCGCCTCGACCGGCAGGCGGCCGGCGCCCCTCCCGCCGCGCGGGCGCGCTTCGCCCGCCACTGGCGACTGCTGGAGCACGCGGAGCTGCGCGACCCCGCCCAGGTCCGCGACGTCCTCGACTACCCGCTGACCGGCACCTGGCTGGCCGGAGCCCTCACCGCCCCCGAGGGCCCGGCCCTGGACCGGCACCTCGCGTACTTCGGCAGCATCGCCGCCACGGCGGCCCTGCGGGCCGGCTGCGACCTGCGCATCACCCTCGACGCCCCGGAAGGGCTGCTCTCGCTGCCCGGCCTCGGCAACCTGCGCTGCCCCGCCCACCGGGCCGAACTGCACGCGCGCGGACACCTCGTGCGCATCACCGGCGGCGGGCCGGCCGGCGCGCTCCTGCTGCGGTCCACCACCGGACGCGGCCGGCCGACGGGCGGCGGGCCCGGCTGGTCGGCCCTGCGGGTCCTGGCCGGCGGCACCGCCGTGCTCGACGACCTCCACCCCTACCGCGTGCCGCCCCGGGGCATCGGAGCCGCCGCCATGCACGCCGCCGAGCGCACCACCGTCGCCCGGGAACCCTGGTCGTGCCGGTGGCGGCAGGCCCTCGCGCTGATCGACGGAACCGACCCCGGGCGGGCCGCCGAGATACGGGCCATGCAACGGGTCCTCGTGCCGCTCGTCCCCGTGACCACGACGGCGTACGACGGACGGCACCCGATGAGCGCCACCCTGCGGGCCGCGCCCGGCGGCGTGCTGACGTCCCTGCCGGCCGGGCCCCGCGAGTTCGCCGAGGTCCTGGTCCACGAGACGCACCACACCAAGATGGCCGCGCTGCACGAGCGCGTACCGCTCTACCGGCCGGGCGGCGACGGGCTGCACCGGGTCGGCTGGCGCCCCGACCCGAGGCCGGTGGTGGGCGTGCTCCAGGGCGCGTACGCCCACCTCGCCCTGATGGACCTGTGGCGGCGGGCCGCGACCGGCCCCGCCGCCCCGGCCGCCTGGCGCCGCCGGGCGGGCGAGCAGTTCGCACAGCACCGCGAACAGGTCGCGGAAGCCTTGTCCATACTCCAGGAATCAGATGAACTGACCAACGAAGGAAGGCAGTTCACCGGAGGGATGCGACAGCATTACGCGAGCCTCGGTGCGGCGCCACCGGCCTTTGAGTGACACTGTGTCAAGCGACCGTGACGCTTGGTCGAGCGGGCGCGGGACAGGGCGCGAGACAGGGAGACGTACAGATGGTGGATCAGCGGCGGTCGGGCGGGGGCGGTGCGGCGGACCGGGGCGGCCCTCACGGACCGGAGCACTTCCTCGTGGTCTTCCCCGGATATCACCGGCCGTGGGCCAACTGGATCGCGCAGCGCCTGGAGACCCACGGCCACCGGGTCACGCTCCAGCGCTGGGACCCGCCGCGCGAGACACCGCTGGAGGAAGCACTCGGCGATCTGCTGCTCTCCTCCGGCCGGATCCTGCTCGTTCTCAACGACTGGTTCTTCGAGCTCGGACCCCGCGCCCCGGGCGAGTGGAACGACGTCCTGCGCGGGTACGTGGCGGACCAGGCCGAACGGTTCGCCGCCGTCAACCTCACCAACCGCCAGTTGCCGCCCGCCACGGCCGTCCTCGAACCCGTCAGCCTGTGGGGCACCGGTGAGGAGGAGGCCGAGGAGCGGCTCCTCGGCCGGCTCGGCATCGAGTACCGGCGCAGCACCGGCCGCCGCTCCCCGGCCACCAGCTCCCGGTTCCCGAACACGCCGCCCGAGATCTGGGGAGAGGTCCCCCGCCGCAACGGCCGGTTCACCGGCCGCGACGACCTCCTCACCGAACTCCAGGCACGCCTGACCGAAGCCGAACGCGGCAACTCCGCCTGCACCCTGCTGGGCATGTCCGGCATCGGCAAGACCCAGATCGCCGCCGAGTACGCCCACCGCTTCAGCACCGACTACGACGTCATCTGGTGGGTCAACTCCGACGACCGCAACATCCAGCGCGACCGCTTCGGCGAGCTCGCCGCCGAACTGGGCCTGCACAGCGGAAGCGAACCGGGCGAACGCATCCGCGCCGTGCGCGACGCGCTGCGGCGCGGCGAACCGTACAGCCGCTGGCTCGTCATCTTCGACGGCTGGGACGACACCGAGGGCGCGAACGTCCTGCTGCCGCACGGGCCGGGGCACACCATCGTCACCTCCCGCAACCGGGGCTGGGGCGACCACACCGACGTACTCGAAGTGCCCTCCTTCGACCGCGCCGAGTCCACCGCCTACCTGCTGCGCCGCGCCCCGCACATCACCTCCGCCCAGGCCGACGAGGTCGCCGCCGAGTTCAGCGACGTACCCCTGCCGCTCGTCCAGGCGGCCTCCTGGCTCGGCGAGTCCCGGATGGAGGTCCCCGAGTACCTGCGCATGGTCCGCGAGGGCAGGCTGTCGTCCGTCGACGAGCCCGTCGGCGACGGTTTCCCGCACTCCTCGCTCACCTCGTGGTCGATCCTCATCAACCGGCTCCGCCGCACCCAGCCGCAGGCGGTCGAAGTGCTCAGCCTGTGCGCCTCCTTCGCCCCGGGCCGCATCCCGCTCGGGCTCGCCCGCGCCTACCCGCAGGCCGAGCTCCCCGAGGACCTGCGGTGGATGAGCACCGACCTGCCCGCCTGGACCCGCGCCCTGGACACCCTCGTCAACTACTCCGTGCTCACCCGGGAGAGCCGGGGACCGGTCAACACCGAGATGGGGCCGCACCAGGAGTCCGTGCACATGCACCGGCTCGTCCACGACATCGTCTCCCGCCTCACCAACGACGAGCACCGCGACGCCCACCGCAGGGCCGTGCGCAGCCTGCTCGCCGAGGCCGACCCCGGGAACCCGCTCGACAGCCGGCAGTGGCCCCAGTACGCCGAGCTGCTGCCCCATCTGGAACCGTCCGGCGCGCTCAGCAGCCGCAACAGCCGCGTCCAGGCCGCCGTACTGAACTGTCTGCGCTACTGCGTGCGCAGCGGGGAGTTCACGGCCGGCACCCGGCTCGCCGAGAAGATCCGGAACTACTGGACGGCGTTCATGGACCCGCTGGACCAGCAGATGATCGACCTGACGACGCAGCAGACCAACCTGCTGCTCGCCGCGGGCAGCAACCGCGAGGCGTACGAACTGGGCCGCACCCTGGGGGAGCGGCTGCGGGCCGCCGAACCCCGCGACGAACTCGGCGAGCTCAGCGTCAACAGCGGCCTGGCCGGCAGTCTCCGCCGGCTGGGCAGGTACGACGAGGCGCTGGAGCTCCAGCGCCAAGTGCTCCAGGACGCCGAACGGCTGCTCGGCGAGAACGAGCTGATCTCCCTCAGCGCACGGCACAACCTCGGCGTCGGGCTGCGCCTGCTGGGACGCTACCGGGAGGCGTACGAACTCGACCAGGAGACCCTCAGCCGCCGCGAGAACGTCCTGCGCGCCCGGCACATCACGACGCTGAACTCCGGCAACGCCATCGCCCACGGCCTGCGGCTGCTGGGCCTGTACCGCGACGCCGTCGCCCGGCAGGAGCCGGTGGTCCGCCTCCACGTGCAGATCCTCGGCCCGCTGCACCCGCAGACCCTGTCCGCGCGCAAGCAGCTCGCCCTCGCCCGGCGCCGCGAAGGCGGCTTCCCGCAGGACGTCGGCATGCTGATGGACAGCCTGATGGAACAGATGGAGCAGGTGCAGGGCCGCACGCACTACACCACGCTGTCCTTCATCAACGACTACGGCAACTTCCAGCGCGAGCACGGCGACCTGGACCGGGCCAAGGACCTGATCGCCGAGGCCGAGGCCGGATACCGGGCGCTGCTCGGGCCCGCCCACCCCGTCGCCACCGGCATGCTCGCCAACACCGGCCTGGTGATGCAGGCGGCCGGCGACCGGGGCGAGGCCATGTCGATGTTCGAGTCCGCGCTCGCGGGCCTGACCGCCACCCTCGGCGCCGACCACCCCTGGGTACTGGGCTGCGCCCTCAACGCCTCCGGCGGCCGCAACTTCAACGGCCGGGTCGCGGACGCCGCCGACCTCAGCCGGGACACGCTGCGCAGGTCCCGCCAGGTACTGGGCGACGAGCACCCGCTCACCCTGTCCTGCCAGACGGCGCTCGCCGCCGACCTGCGGGCCCTGCGCGAGCACGAGGAGGCCGACAAGGTGGAGGCGGACGCCCTGCTCACCCTCACCCGCACCCTGGGCGCCCAGCACCCGCACACCCTGTCCGCCCGCCAGCGGACCCGCCCGTACTGGGACTTCGAGGCGTATCTCGGCTGAGCCGGCGAACCGCCCCGTACGCCGAGGGGCCCGGCACCGCGGTATCGCGGTGCCGGGCCCCTCGGGCGCACAGGCGCTGATCAGGCCTCGAAGACCTCGTTCAGGAGCTGCTGCTGCTCCGCCTGGTGGCGCTTGGCCGAGCCGACCGCCGGGGACGAGCCGTGCGGGCGCGAGATGCGCCGCAGCCGCTCACCGTGCGGGATGTCGGCGCCGACCGCCAGGTCGAGGTGGTCGATCAGGTTGAGCGCGATGAACGGCCACGCACCCTGGTTCGCCGGCTCCTCCTGCGTCCACAGGTACTTCTCGGCGTTCGGGTACTTCGCGATCTCCTCCTGGAGCTCCTTGCCCGGCAGCGGGTACAGGCGCTCCAGACGGATGATCGCGGTGTCCGTGATGCCGCGCTTCTGCCGCTCGGCCTCCAGGTCGTAGTAGACCTTGCCCGCGCAGAAGACGACCTTGCGGACGGCCGCCGGGTCCATGGCCGTGTCGCCGATCACCGGGCGGAAGCCACCGGTGGTGAACTCCTCCGCCTTCGACGACGCCGCCTTCAGACGCAGCATCGACTTCGGGGTGAAGACGATGAGCGGCTTGTGGTGCGGGTTGTGGACCTGCCAGCGCAGCAGGTGGAAGTAGTTCGACGGCAGGGTCGGCATCGCGACCGTCATGTTGTCCTGGGCACACATCTGCAGGAAGCGCTCGGGACGGGCCGACGAGTGGTCCGGGCCCTGCCCCTCGTAACCGTGCGGAAGCAGCAGCGTGACGCCGGACGTCTGGCCCCACTTCTGCTCGGCGGAGGAGATGAACTCGTCGACGACGGTCTGCGCGCCGTTGACGAAGTCACCGAACTGGGCCTCCCACATGACCAGCGACTCGGGCCGGGCGAGCGAGTAGCCGTACTCGAAGCCCATGCACGCGTACTCGGAGAGCAGCGAGTCGTAGACGTTGTAGCGGGCCTGGTCCTCGGAGAGGTACTGGAGCGGGGTGTAGTCCTCGCCGGTGTTCTGGTCGACGAGCACCGCGTGGCGCTGGCCGAACGTACCGCGGCGGGTGTCCTGGCCGGACAGCCGGACCGGGACGCCCTCCATCAGCAGCGAGCCGATGGCGAGGGTCTCGCCCATGCCCCAGTCGATCGTGCCGTCCTCCACCGAGGCCGCCCGGCGCTGCATCTGCGGCATCAGGCGCGGGTGGACGGTGATCCGGTCGGGGATGTTGACCTGGGACTCGGCGATCCGCTTGACGACCTCCTGGGAGACCGCCGTGGCGACGGCCACCGGGAACTCGGCCTGGACCTCCGGGGTGTGGGCCGGAGCCGGGTTCGAGGTGGCCTCGCGGACCTCCGCGAACACCTTCTCCAGCTGGCCCTGGAAGTCCTGGAGCGCCTGCTCCGCCTCTTCCAGCGTGATGTCGCCGCGACCGATGAGGGACTCGGTGTAGAGCTTGCGCACCGAGCGCTTCACGTCGATCAGCGTGTACATCTGCGGGTTGGTGAACTGCGGGTTGTCGCCCTCGTTGTGACCGCGGCGGCGGTAGCAGATGAGGTCGATCACGACGTCCTTGTTGAAGGACTGGCGGAACTCGAAGGCGAGCCGCGCGACGCGGACCACGGCCTCCGGGTCGTCGCCGTTCACGTGGAAGATCGGCGCCTCGATCATGCGGGCCACGTCGGTCGCGTACATCGAGGAACGCGACGACTCCGGGGCGGCGGTGAAGCCGACCTGGTTGTTGATGACGATGTGGACCGTGCCGCCGGTGCGGTAGCCCCGCAGCTGCGACATGTTCAGCGTCTCGGCGACGACGCCCTGGCCGGCGAAGGCCGCGTCGCCGTGCAGCGCGACGGGCAGGACGGTGAAGTCCGTACCGCCCTTGTTGATGACGTCCTGCTTGGCGCGGGCGACACCCTCCAGGACCGGGTCGACCGCCTCCAGGTGCGAGGGGTTCGCGACGAGCGAGACCTTGATCTGCTCGCCGTCCAGGCCGGTGAAGGTGCCCTCGGCGCCCAGGTGGTACTTCAC
Organism: Streptomyces albidochromogenes; assembly: GCF_005981925.1. Taxonomy (GTDB): domain Bacteria; phylum Actinomycetota; class Actinomycetes; order Streptomycetales; family Streptomycetaceae; genus Streptomyces; species Streptomyces albidochromogenes. The sequence continues at coordinate 1,497 of NZ_VBVX01000246.1, read as the reverse complement.
GTCGCCGGAGCCGTGCATCGACTTCGGGTCGAGGTTGCCCTCGAACTCGCGGAAGATCTGCGCGTACGACTTGCCGACGATGTTCGCCAGGACGTTCAGGCGGCCGCGGTGGGCCATGCCGATGACGACCTCGTCGAGCCGGGACTCCGCCGCGGAGTCGATGACCGCGTCGAGCAGCGGAATGACGGACTCGCCGCCCTCCAGCGAGAAGCGCTTCTGACCGACGTACTTGGTCTGCAGGAACGTCTCGAACGCCTCGGCGGCGTTCAGACGCCGCAGGATGCGCAGCTGCTCCTCGCGCTCCGGCTTGGCGTGCGGGCGCTCCACGCGGTCCTGGATCCACTTGCGCTGCTTCGGGTCCTGGATGTGCATGAACTCGACGCCGACGGTCCGGACGTACGAGTCGCGGAGCACACCCAGGATGTCGCGCAGCTTCATCATCGACTTGCCGGCGAAACCGCCGACGGCGAACTCGCGCTCCAGGTCCCAGAGCGTGAGGCCGTGCTCGTTGATGTCCAGGTCGGGGTGCTTGCGCTGCTTGTACTCCAGCGGGTCGGTGTCGGCCATGACGTGGCCGCGGACCCGGTAGGAGTGGATCAGCTCGAAGACGCGGGCGGCCTTGGTGACGTCGTCGTCGTGCGAGACGTCGATGTCCCTCAGCCAGCGGACCGGCTCGTACGGGATCCGCAGGGCCTCGAAGATGTCGTCGTAGAAGCCGTCCTCGCCCAGGAGCAGGTTGGACAGGATCCGCAGGAACTCGCCGGAGGCGGCTCCCTGGATGACCCGGTGGTCGTACGTCGAGGTCAGCGTCATGACCTTGGAGATGCCCAGCTTGTTCAGGGTGTCCTGCGAGGTGCCCTGGAACTCGGCCGGGTAGTCCATCGCGCCGACGCCCATGATGAGGCCCTGTCCGGGCATCAGGCGGGGCACGGAGTGGACGGTGCCGATGCCGCCGGGGTTGGTCAGCGACGCGGTGACGCCGGTGAAGTCGTCCATCGTCAGCTTGTTCGCGCGGGCGCGGCGGACGATGTCCTCGTACGCCTGCCAGAACTCGAAGAAGTTGAGCGTCTCGGCCTTCTTGATGGCCGCGACGACGAGCTGGCGGTCGCCGTTGGGCTTCACCAGGTCGATGGCCAGGCCCAGGTTGACGTGCGCGGGCTTGACCAGGGTCGGCTTGCCGTCCTTCTCCGCGAAGGAGTAGTTCATCGACGGCATGGCCTTGAGGGCCTGCACCATCGCGAACCCGATGAGGTGCGTGAAGGAGACCTTCCCGCCCCGGGCGCGCTTGAGGTGGTTGTTGATGACGATGCGGTTGTCGAACAGCAGCTTCACCGGCACGGCGCGCACGGACGTGGCCGTGGGCAGCTCCAGCGAGGCGTTCATGTTCTTCGCCACGGCTGCGGACGGGCCGCGCAGCGTCACGAGCTCGGGGCCCTCGGGGGCCTCCTTGGCGGGCTCCGCCTTGGGCTCGGCCTTCGCCTTCGCGCCGGCCTGCTG
>NZ_VBVX01000245.1 GCF_005981925.1 Streptomyces albidochromogenes | reverse complement strand
GCCCTGCCCTCCGGCCGGTCCCGCCCGCCGCTTCCTCCCGGACCGCCGCCTTCCGGACCGCGCGGACCGTGCGGCCCCTGAGGCCCGTGGGGTCCATGAGGCCCGTGCGGCCCCTGGGGTCCTTTGGGGCCGTGGGGTCCCTGGGGCCCATGAGGTCCGTGGGGTCCATGAGGTCCGTTCGCGCCGTGTTCCGCGTTCATCGGCGACGCTCCCCGAAGCCGGGCGGGGACGAGAGTCCGTCCTGGTGGGGAGGGTTCGCCGTGGACAGCAACTGCAGCCCGAGCCGCAGCCGGCGGCGGGCCTCGTCCTCCGTGACCCCCAGGTCGGCCGCCGTCTGCCGGTAGTCCCTGCGCTGGAAGTACGCGAGCTCCAGCGCGGCCCGCAGCGGCGCGGGCATCGACGTCACGATGTAGTCCGCGCGGGCGGCGGCCGAGGCCCTGCGGACCTTCTGCTCCAGCTCCTCCGAGGCGCGGCCGCCGTCACCGTCCGCCAGCTCCGCCGAGCCGCTCTGCCGCAGCCGGTGCACGGCCTGCCGGTGCGTGAGTCCGGCCACCCAGGACCTCAACGAACCCTGCTTCGGGTCGTACGCGTGCGGATCCTCCCAGACCTGGCCGAACACCTCGCGCGTGATCTGGTCGGCCGCCGCGTCGTCGTCGAGCACCCGGTGGGCCAGGCTGTAGACGAGCGACGCGAACCGGTCGTACAGCTCGCCGAGCGCCGCCGCCTCGCCGCGTGCCAGCCGCTGCTGCATCCTGCGGTCCCAGCGAGGTGGTGCGTCCTTCGCCATGCGGCCCCCAACCCTGTACGCCTGCCCACCGTGTGCCCTCGTCACTTCCTTCGAATGTAGTGCGAGGCGCTGACAACGCACGCCCCTTTACGGTAAGTGCGTCCGTGCTCCGGACCGGGATGATAATGATTCGGTCCCCCTGGGGTGGTGTCATTCGTGGCGTCGCGTTTCACGGGGGTGCGGTGGGGCAGCCGCGACATGGAAGGGCAACTTCCGCATCAGCAGAACGAAAGGTCCAGACGCGTGACGCTGAAGGTGATCGAGGCAGAGCACAACGCCTGGGCCGTACTGCACGTCTCCGGGGAACTGGACCTGGTGACCTCCCCCGCGGTCCGCCAGCACGTGCACGACGCCGTCGCGCACGGCCGCCACCGCGTGGTGCTCGACCTGTCCGAAGTGCTCTTCTGCGACTCCAGCGGGGTCGGCGTGATGATCGCCGCCCGTCGCCTGATGCATTCCTGCGGCGGCGACCTCCGGCTGATCCTGCCCGCGCGCGGCGCCGTCGACGGTTCGCATGTGAACAAGGTGCTCGCCGCCCTGGGCGTGCGCCGCCTCTTCGAGGTCTTCCCCGACGTGGCCACGGCCGCCGACGACGAGGCGCAGGCCCTCTCCGCCTGAGAACCCGCGGGAAGGTTTCGCGGGAACGTCCGCGAGAAGGCCCCTGAGAAAACCGGAGAATTCCCCGGTCCGGCCGCCCACGTCGTACCCTCCCCCCTATGGACAGCGCAGAGTACGAGCGCAAGACAGCGGCCCGGTTCGCGAGCTTCGACCAGGACGGCAACGGCTACATCGACCGCGAGGACTTCAGTGCCGCGGCAGCCGCCCTGCTGGCCGAGTTCGGCACGACGGCTCGCTGCGACAAGGGTCAGGCGCTCTACATGGGGGCCGAGGCCTTCTGGCAGGGCATGGCGGGCATCGCCGACGTGGACGGCGACCAGCGGGTCAGCCGCGAGGAGTTCGTGACGGGTGCGGTGAAGCGGCTGCGGGACAACCCGCGGCGGTTCGCCGAGATCGCCCGCCCGTTCCTGCACGCGGCGTTCGCCGTCGCGGCCGGGGACGACGGAACCCGAGTGACCCGGGAGGCCGCGGGGCGCGTCCTGCGGGTGCTGGGCGCGGCGGAGGACAGGGCGCAGGAGGCAGCGGCCGCGCTCGACGCGGACGGTGACGGTCTGATCAGCGAGGAAGAGATCCTGACCGCCTTCGCCACGTACTACACGACACCCGGACCGGACACCCCGGACACCCCGGACGCCTGAGCGCCGTCGGACCGGGCGGCCTGCGCCCGGTCCGACGTGAAGTGTTCGCGCAGCTTGTACTTGAGGACCTTGCGCAGCATCTCGTTGCGCGGCAGCGCGTCCACGAGTTCCAGCTGCTCGGGCAGCTTGTGCACGGACAGCCCCCGCGTCCGCAGGTACGCCGTGACCTCCTCCAGGGTCAGCGGCGCGGCCCCGGGGGGCTGTTCGACGACGGCGCACACCCGCTCGCCGCGCGCCGGGTCCGGCAGGCCCACCACGGCCGTGTCGCCCACGCCCGGGTGCTGGTGCAGGAGGTCCTCGATCTCCTTGGCCGAGATGTTCTCGCCCTTGCGGATGATGATGTCCTTCAGCCGCCCGGTGAGCACGAGATGGCCGCTCGCGGTGAGGTGCCCGATGTCTCCGGTGATCAGGAAGCCGTCCCGGTCGAACGCCGCCGCGTTCTGCGACGGGTCCAGGTAGCCGCGGCACACGGCCTCCCCGCGCAGCCGCACTTCCCCGTCGACGCCCGTGGGCAGGGGAGTGCCGTCCTCGCCGGTGACGCGTATCTCCATCCCCTCGGGCGGCCGGCCCTCCGTCGTCGCCAGGTTCTCCGCCGTGTCGTCCGGTGAGCCCATCGTGATCATCGGCACCTCGGTCATGCCGTAGCCGTGGGTCAGCGCGCAGCCCATCTCCCGTACGACGGCGTGGTAGATCTCCGGGGGCTTGGGCGCCCCGCCGCCCGCGAGCAGCCGCAGGCTGGGAACGACCCTGCGAGCGGGGTCCTTGCGCTGTTCGGCGAGGAACATCGAGTAGAAGGCGGTGGACCCGCCCGCGACCGTCACGCCGTGCCGGCGGTAGCCGTCCAGTGCGGCGGGCATCGCGAAGTGCTCGAAGAGGACGGCCGGAAAGCCGTACAGGAGCAGCATCACCAGGTAGTCGGGGCCGCCGATGTGCGCGTACGGGAACGCGATGGAGCCGACGTCGTCCGGGGACAGCCGCAGGGCGTGCGCCAGACAGGAGCCGCCCGCGATCAGCGAACGGTCGGTGTGCAGGACGCCCTTGGGGTCGGACGTCGTACCCGAGGTCCAGTAGATCCAGCGCACCGCGGTGCCGTCGGAAGGGGGCGGGGGGAGCGTTCCCGGGTCCCCTTCCGGAACGTTCCCGTACGCCTCGAAAACGCCGCGAGCGCCGAGCCGGTGCGCCATCGCCGTGTGGTCGAAGTCGCGCCACTGTCCCGGTACGGCGAAGAAGTCCGCCTTCGCCTCCCGGAGCGCGAAGCCGACTTCCCGCTCCCGGTAGAAGGGGATGACCGGTGTCTGTACGGCGCCGAGCCGGGCCAGGGCCACCGACAGGAGCACCGTCTCGATCCTGGTCGGCAGCTGCCACGCGACGACGCTCCCCGGGCGCACGCCCTGCCCGTAGAGGCCGGCCGCGACGCGTTCGGCGCGGTCCCTGAGTCCGCCGAAGGTGAGCACGCGGGCGGCGCCGTCGTCCTGGTCCTGGAGCAGTACGGGGCGCCGGGGGGTGAGCGCGGCGCGGCGGTCGACGAGCTCCCAGAGCGTGCGGGAGGCGCCCAGCGCGTAAGCGGTGTCGGTCGCGGTGTCGGTCACGGCGGTTCCCCTCACAGCTGACGGGCAGTCAGATCGTTGGGAGAGCGTAGGGCGCTGCGCCTTGTCGGTCCAGGGGTGCGGGGCTAGCCTGAGATCTGACGGGCCATCAGAAAGTCGGGATCGCGAACGCCGGAGGACACACCCATGGAACTGCCTCGGATTGTCAGCGTCGACGACCATGTGATCGAACCGGCGCACCTCTTCGAGACCTGGCTTCCGGCGAAGTACCGCGACCGCGGCCCCAGGCCGCTGACCGCCGGAATCGGTGAGCTCGCGTACGTGGCGGGCAAGTACCGGATCGCGATGGACCCCGACGGCCCGCCCGCGGACTGGTGGATCTACGAGGACCTCAAGTTCCCGTACAAGCGGAACATCGCCGCCGTCGGCTTCGACCGCGACGACATGACCCTGGAGGGCATCACCCGCGCGGAGATGCGGCGCGGCTGCTGGGACCCCGTGGCCAGGCTCGCGGACATGGACCTCAACCACGTCGAGGCGTCCCTGTGCTTCCCGACCTTCCCGCGCTTCTGCGGCCAGACCTTCGCCGAGGCGCACGACAAGGAGGTCGCCCTCGCGTGCGTGCGCGCGTACAACGACTGGATGGTCGAGGAGTGGTGCGGCGACAGCGGCGGCCGGCTGATCCCGCTGTGCATCATCCCGCTGTGGGACATCGGTCTGGCCGTCGCCGAGATCCGGCGGAACGCGGCGCGCGGCGTACGGGCGGTGACCTTCTCGGAGATCCCGACCCACCTCGGGCTGCCGTCGATCCACTCCGGCTACTGGGACCCCTTCTTCGCCGTCTGCGAGGAGACCGGCACGGTGGTCAACATGCACATCGGGTCCAGCTCCCAGATGCCCGCCGCCTCCCCGGACGCCCCGCCCGCCGTACAGGCCGCGCTCAGCTTCAACAACGCCATGGCCTCGATGATGGACTTCCTCTTCAGCGGCGTCCTGGTGAAGTTCCCCCGCCTCAAGCTGGCCTACAGCGAGGGCCAGATGGGCTGGATCCCGTACGCCCTGGAGCGCGCCGACGACGTGTGGGAGGAGCACCGCGCGTGGGGCGGCGTACGGGACCTGATCCCCGAGCCCCCTTCGATGTACTACTACCGGCAGATGTTCTGCTGCTTCTTCCGCGACAAGCACGGCGTCGCGTCCCTGGACGTCGTCGGGCGCGACAACGCCACCTTCGAGACCGACTACCCGCACGTCGACTCGACGTTCCCGCACACGAAGGAAGTCGCCCTCGACCACGTGAAGGGCCTCGACGACGAGACCGTCTACAAGCTGATGCGCGGCAACGCCATCCGCATGCTCGGTCTCGACCTGGACCGCGACCGCGTCCCGGCCGCCGGACACGTCACCGCCGACCGCGCCCGCTGATGGACCTCACGTACACCGAGGAGGAAGAGGAGTTCAGGGCGCGCCTGCGCGCCTGGCTGGCCGCCACGCTGCCCGGTCTGCCGCCCCGGCCCGACCCTCGGGACTGGCCCGGCAGGCGCGCGTACGACACGGCGTGGCAGCGCCGGCTGTACGACGCCGGGTACGCGGGGCTGCACTGGCCCGCCGACGCGGGCGGGCACGGCGCCACGCCCACCCAGCACCTGATCTTCCTGGAGGAGACCGAGCTGGCCGGGGCGCCCTACGTCGGCGCGAACTTCGTGGGCCTGCTGCACGCGGGACCCACGATCGCCGCGGAGGGCACTCGGGCACAGTGCTCCCGCTGGCTGCCGCCGATCCTGCGCGGCGACGAGATCTGGTGCCAGGGATTCAGCGAACCGGACGCCGGCTCGGACCTCGCGTCGCTGCGCACCAGAGCGGTGCGGGACGGGGACGCGTACGTCGTCACCGGATCGAAGATCTGGACCTCGCACGCGGAGGTCGCGGACTGGTGCGAGCTGCTCGTCCGCACGCGGCCGGTGAGCGCGGACGTTCCCGGGCACCGGGGCATCACCTGGCTCGCCCTGCCGATGAACGCTCCCGGAGTGAGCGTGCGGCCGTTGCGCACGCTCGCGGGAACGACCGAATTCGCGGAGATGTTCCTCGACGAGGTGCGCGTGCCGGCGGCCCACCGCGTGGGGGAGGAGAACGACGGCTGGCGCGTCACCATGGTCACCCTGTCCTTCGAGCGCGGCACCGCGTTCGTCGGCGAGGTCGTCGCCTGCCGCCGCACCCTGCGCGCGCTCGCCGAGGCCGCTCGCGGGAACGGCCGCTGGGACGACCAGGAGGTGCGCCGCACCCTGGGACGCCTCAACGCCGAGTTCACCGCACTGTGGCGGCTCACCCAGTGGAACGTCAGCGAGGCGCAGCGCGCGGGGGGCGTTCCCGGGAACAGCGGTTCCGTCTTCAAGTTGCGCTACTCGCACGCCCGTCAGGAGCTGTACGACGCCGCCGCGCGGGTGCTCGGCCCCGGCGGCCTGGACCTGTCCCACGACTGGACCGCGGACCGGTTGTCGTCGCTCTCGTACACGATCGCCGCCGGTACGTCGCAGATCCAGCGGAACATCGTCGCCGAGCGCGTCCTCGGCCTGCCGAAGGGGCGCTGATGGACTTCCGGCTCACCGACGACCAGCGCGCGCTCCAGGAGGGCGTGCGCAAGCTCCTCGAAGGCCGCTTCGGACGGGAGCGGCTGCGGGCCGCCGTCGACGGGCCCGGCGTGGGACCGGAGGCGTCGCTGGACCGCGCCCTGTGGCGGGAGCTGGGCGACGCCGGATTCTTCGCGCTGCGGCTGCCCGAGCGGGACGGAGGAGTGGGCCTGGGCCTGCCCGAGGCCGTCCTCGCCTTCGAGGAGGCGGGCCGCGCGCTGCTGCCGGGCCCCTTGGTGGCCACGCACCTCGCCGCCGCGACGGTCCCGGGAGCGGCCACCGGCGAGCGCGTGGTGACGCGGGTGGACGGCGAGCTGGTGGAGTGGCTGGACGCGGCCGACCACGTGCTCGGGAACGCCGCGGGCGCCGTGCCCGTGCGTTCCGTGGACCCGCTGACGCCGCTGCACCGCGTCCCCGGGGCGGCGGGCGGTGACGTACCGGAGCCCGACGCCGTTCCCGCGGCCCTGCTGACGGCCGCCGAACAGCTCGGCAGCGCCGGGCGGACGACCGAGGCGGCCGTCCGGTACGCGGGCGAACGCGAGCAGTTCGGCCGGCCCATCGGCTCCTTCCAGGCGGTCAAGCACCTGTGCGCGCGGATGCTGGTGCGCACCGAGACGGCTCGCGCCGCCGTGTACGGGGCCGCGGTGACCGGCGAGGCGGTGGAGATCGCCGGGGCCAAGCTGCTCGCCGACGACGCGGCGGTCCGCAACGCGCGCGACTGCTTGCAGGTGCACGGCGGCATGGGCTTCACCTGGGAGGCCGACGTACACCTGCACCTGAAGCGCGCCTGGGTACGGGCCGAGCGGTGGCCCACGGAGAGGGAGGCGGCCGAGCTGCTGGCGGCGGCGCTGCGGTGAGTGCCGGCGCGGCGCCGGGAGCCGTGACCGGGTGTGACGGCAAAGGCCACATTCCGTGCGTTCAGTGGCCCTTGGTGATCCACCGGTCACTCCCGCCTGCGACTGGTGAACGATTACGGTCCGTCGATATCGGGTTGTGTCCTACGCGTGACTCGTCACGGGCCGGAGTCGGGGGTGTGCTCCGGTACGCTCCGTGGGATGCGAGTGGTTGTGATGCGCAGCTGTCCCGGCGTTGCCTCGGTGGTGACTCCGGGCCGCGAGACGTGCGCCGCTCGCGCCGTGCGGAGGCGCCGTACGCGCCCCTGTTCGACTCCCCGCAGCGCGCGTCGCACAGTATGCACCACGCGTACTCCTTCGCGCTGGAATATGCCCGAAGCGCTTGTTGCGGTGACTGTACGTCAACCATGCTGTCCCATAAGGGAATCACGTTCCGTGACCCTGTGGAGACGCGAGGCGATGTGTTCGCCGGTTCGGATGGTGTGAGCGGTGCAGGTGCTTCAGGTGCAGTTGGAGGTAGGGGCCGACCCCGCCGAGGTGGGGCGTGCCCGGCGGTGGGCCCGCTCGCGGCTCGCCGGCTCGGGGATAAGGGTCGACGAGCCGCTGGCCGAGACCCTGATCCTGCTCATCTCGGAGCTGGTCACCAACGCGGTGGTGCATACGGGCTGTCCGGCCGTACTGCGCATGCTCTTCGGCACCGCCGACGACGGCACGGTCCGGGTCGAGGTCGCCGACACCAGCGCCCGGCCCCCCAAGCCCCGGCACGCGCAGGGCGACGACACCAACGGGCGCGGCCTGGAGCTGGTCGACGGGCTGGCCGACCGCTGGGGCTGGCAGTCCGAGGGCGCGGGCAAGCGCATCTGGTGCGAGGTCGACCGGGGGGCGCCCGTGGTGGCGTCAGGGGCGTACGAGGCGACTGTGTATGAGCCGTCGTGCGCTGTCACACATAGCGCGTAAAGGGTGAATCGCCGATCAGGTGTTGACGGTTGGTGAACGCCTGATGACCCTGGGGTGAGGCGATTCGCTGCGAGGGGACGCCGAGGAACCGAGCCGCGCCAAGGCGGCCCCGCCTCGGCGAACGCGGGTCGTGGTTCGGCGTCGGCTCCTCCGGGGGAAGTGAGAGGGGCAGGGCCTGTACGCCGGAGCCGGGTGGTGACCCTCGTGCCGCGCTCGGGGCGTGCGGGAGTGCGTCGCCACCCGGCTTGCTCTTGGACCTTCGAAGCTTGTGGCTGTGCCTTCAGAAGATCGCCACCGGAGCGACCGGCGTGCCCGTTCCCCCGACGAACGGCTCCGGCATCGCGGAGAGCAGGAAGGCGTACCGCTCCTCCCGCGCACAGGCTGTGGACAGCTCCTCCAGATTCCAGTTCTGGCCCTGGAGCATGCCCATCTCGACCAGGTCGAGCGCGTGTACGGGCAACCACAGGTTCTCGATCTCCGGCGGGAAGATCTCGAAGGTGAGCGTGTCGTTCGCGACCGCCGCGACGTCCCGCGTGTGGAACCACTCCGGCGTGCGGATCGACAGGCCGGGCGACGGATGGCCGTACGCGTGCTTGTCGCCCGCCAGGTAGGTCTGGATCTGCCCGGTCCGTACGAGAACGATGTCGCCGGCCCGGACCGTCGTACGCGCCAGTTCCTCGGCGGCTTCGAGGTCCTCGGGCGTCACCGCGTGGTCCCCGGCCAGCCGGTCCACCCCGCGCGCACGGGCCACGTCCAGCAGCACCCCGCGCGAGACGACGTGCCGCGCCTTGTCGATGCCGCTGTGGCGGGCGCGGGTGTGCGGCGTGATGCTGTCGGCCGGGCGGCCGTTGTAGATCCTGCCCGAGTGCGAGACGTGGGTGAGGGCGTCCCAGTGCGTGGCCGCCTGGAGGCCCATGGTCACGGTGTCGTCGCTGGTGGCGACGGTGCCGGGGCCGAACAGCTCCTGGTTGATCTGGACCATCGTGTGGAGCGGGTTGACCCGGCCGGGGATCAGGCCGGTCTGTACGCCGTCCTCCTGGAGGGGGAGCGCGAGGGGCACCCGGCGGCCGGTGCGGACGGCTTCGGCGGCGGCGCGCACGACCTCGTCGGTGATCAGGTTCAGCGTGCCGATCTCGTCGTCGGCGCCCCAGCGGCCCCAGTTGTTCACGCGCTTGGCGATGTCGTGGAACTCGACCGTCACGAAGGGCTGGTGGTCGTCCGTGTCGGGTATCCGGATGACGTGCGCGCAGGTCAGCACGAGCCCGTCACCGAGCAGCACACCGGCTCCGAGCACTTGTCCCCGCAGTCCGGGAAGGCGCAGTCGCACCCGCCAAGTTTCTTGATCAGTACGGAAGTTGGTCTCACCGCGCGACGCCCCCATGCTGTACCAGCATAGTCGCGGTAGGTGACAATGGGGCCTTGGCGGCAGAGGGGGGATGTGAGCGGATTGAACGTCGACGCCGAGACGCAGGGCGCGAAACTGGCCGATGTGATCAGCCAGGTACGAGCCGATCTTGAGGAGGCACAGCGCCGGGGCAGGGAGAGTGATCTGCGGTTCCGGGTGGAGAAGGTGAGCCTGGAGTTCGCGGTGCAGATCCGTCAGGAGACCGGCGGCAAGGGCGGTCTGCGCATCGGGGTGGTCACGGCCGACGTGGGCAGGACGACCGCGAACGACACCACCCACCGCATCCAGGTGGAACTCCAGCCCCGGGGGCGGGACTCCGGCGGCGTACTCGATGTGGGCGGACAGGTGGAGGACGCCGACTAGGTCCGGACGGCCGGCGGGGCCGGTCGCGGTGACCGGCCCTCCGTACGGGCACGAGCCGCCCCGCGCCCAATCGTGCGCATCCCCTGTCTCACGACGGCGGCCTCATGCATAGTGGGGCCCTTGACTGCCGGGGAGCCGCCGGCCGACCGTCCAGGCGGGTCCACGAGCTCGGGTGCGAGAAGGTCTTCATGGTGTGCGAACGGTGCGGGGGCGGACGCAGAGGCGCGCTGCCGGGCATGGCCTGTCCGGACTGCGGGACCGCCGCCGGTGACGGCCGGGTGGCCGGCGGCTCGTGGGTCGCCCGCGAGACCGTGGCGGGCCGCCTGTCCACCCTCTCCCGGCCGCGAAAGGCCCTGCTGGTCACGGCGGTCGTGCTCACCATGGCCGTCCTCGTCACCTCGGCCACGCTGCTGGCCGACGCGGACGGCGACAGCGACGGCGGTACGGGCGGCCCCGTGGGCAACGCGGACGACCTGTCCCGCGGCGTGCCGACCCGGATCGGCCCGACCGGCCCGCCCGACACCCCGGCCACGCCCTCGGCGAGCGCGAGCCGGACCCCGT
>NZ_VBVX01000244.1 GCF_005981925.1 Streptomyces albidochromogenes | reverse complement strand
CGCCCCGGACGATCCCGCGCCGGCCCTCGGCGATCCGTTCCGCGGCAACGAGATCCGCGTGGCCCGGCACCGCGACGGGCACGAGCTGCTGGTCGCGACGGCGGTGTGCCACCTGCCGGGGCCCGGCCTGGCGGAACGCGTCGTCGTGGCGACGAAAGTGAAGGACCTCCGGGTGTGGGAGTCCCGGCTGGCGCTGCTGCACGGGCTGGCCACCCAGTCCCCCGTCGGCCTGGCCATCTACGACACCAACCTGCGTCTGACCTGGTGCAACACGGCGTACGAACGCGAGATCGGCCGGCCGTACGCCGACTTCGGCGGGATGCGGGCCGACGAGCTGTACTCCGAGGGACGCTTCGTCACCCGCGGCTACCCGCACACCCTCGACGCGGTCATGCACCACGTCCTGGACACCGGCGAGCCCATCCTCGACCTGCACTTCCTGGGCCGGCCCCCGAGCGACCCGGAGCAGGACCACCTCTGGTCCTGCTCCTACTACCGGCTCCAGGACGCCGACGGACACGTGTTCGGGGTGTGCGAGGACGCCTTCGACATCACCGAACGCCTCAAGGCCCAGCGGCGGCTGGCCCTGCTCGTCGAGGCCGGACGGGGCATCGGCACCACGCTCGACGTGCTGGTCACCGCCGAGAAGGTCACCGAGGTGGCGGTCCCGGAGTTCGCCTGCGCCGTCACGGTCGACCTCGCGGCGGTGGTCCTGGAGGGCGAGGCGCCGCCCACCGGCGGCCCGGCCCTGACCGGGCTCGTACGCGCCGCCCACCGGTCCGCAGGGCAGCACCACCCGGCGGATCCCCCCGGCGGGGCGCGGCCGCACAGCCCGCGGCCCCCTGCCGCCGTCACCTACCCGCCGGGCTCGCCGCAGGAGCGCAGCCTCGCCTCGGGCGGGCGCGTACGCGACGACACCACCCTCGTCGTGCCGTTGCGGGCCGGGAACAGCACCCTGGGCCTCGTCACCTTCGCCCGGGACCCCGGCGCCGCCGCCTTCGACGACGACGAGATCGCCCTGGCCGACGAGCTGGTCGCCCGTACGGCCGTGTCCGTCGACAACGCCCGCCGCTTCACCCGCGAACGCACCGCCGCCCTCGCCCTCCAGCGCCAGTTGCTGCCGCAGCACGTACCACGGCAGTCGGCGGTCGATCTGGCGTACCGCTACCTGCCCACGGACGACCTGTCCGGGGTCGGCGGGGACTGGTTCGACGTCATCCCGCTGTCGGGCACCCGGGTCGGCCTCGTCGTCGGTGACGTGGTCGGCCACGGGCTCCAGGCGGCGGCCACCATGGGACGCCTGCGCACGACCGTACGGGCGTTCGCCCAGATGGACCTGGCGCCCGACGAGCTGCTGACCCGGCTCGACGACCTGGTGGGGCAGTCGGCGGAGGAGCAGGGGGGCGAGCTCGGCTCGCTCGGCGGCGCCTTCGAGGACGTGACCACCGGCGCGACCTGCCTGTACGCGGTGTACGACCCGGTCTCACGACGATGTGTCATGGCCCGGGCCGGACACCTGCCGCCCGCGATCGTCCACCCGGACGGCGCCCTGACCTTTCCGGACCTCCCGGCCGGCCCGCCGCTGGGCCTCGGCGGCCTGCCGTTCGAGTCCATGGAGATCGAGCTCCCGGTCGGCAGCCTGCTGGCCCTGTTCACCGACGGCCTGGTCGAGGCCCGCGACCGCGACATCGACCACGGCCTCCAGACGCTCGGGGAGGTACTGGCCGACCGGGACGCCTCACTGGAGGAGCTCTGCGACCGGGCGGTGGCGCGTCTCCTGCCGGACGGTACGACCGCCGACGACACGGCCCTGCTCCTCGTCCGCACCCGCGAACTGGGCACCGCGCAGGTCGCCGAATGGGAACTGCCCGCCGAGCCCGTCGCACCGGGCCACGCCCGTGAGCTGGCCACCGGGCAGCTGCGGGACTGGGGACTGGAGGACCTGTCGTTCTCGACGGAGCTGGTCGTCAGCGAGCTGGTCACCAACGCGGTGCGGTACGCCGCCGGGCCTCTGCACCTGCGCCTCATCCGCGACCGCACGCTCCTGTGCGAGGTCGCGGACACCGGCCACACCTCACCCCACCTGCGCCACAGCCGCGAAGACGACGAGGGCGGCCGGGGCCTGTTCATCATCGCCCAGCTCGTCCAGCGCTGGGGCACGCGCTACACCCGCTCCGGCAAGACCATCTGGACCGAGCAGTCCTTCCCCGGGGACAGGGACGGGGACGGGGACGGCTGAGTGCGCTGCTCGGCACGTTGCCTGCGGCTTCCCTCAACTTGGCTGTTCAGAGAGCGGGTTCGCGGCTCTCGGGCCGGTCGCAGACGTACGCGATAAATGGCTGGCGCCGTGATCCGGGGTGGGGTTATGGTTCTGACCGTTCACCGGACGCGGCCGTGCGCCGCCCCCGGGAACGAGTCGGTTCGTTGAGAAGCAGGAGGTGAGGACATTGATGACTGTCACGGTGACGGGCGCTGCCCGCATTCAGGAGTTCATCATCGTTTCCACCCCTGTGGCCTCCGGCTGACACCCACTCTTCGCGCGCATTTCGCGCCGCCGGGGCCGCCCTTCGAAGGGTTTCCCTTGTTCAACGCTTCGCTCCACACCGCTTCTTCCACCACTTCTGATGCCCGGCACCCCCTCGCCCCCTACGGCTGGGACGCGGCATGGGAAGCCGAGTTCGCTCCGTACGCCGCGCAGGGGCTGCTGCCCGGCCGTGTCGTACGGGTCGACCGCGGCCAGTGCGACGTCCTCACCGCCGACGGCGTCGTACGCGCCGACACCACCTATGTGACGCCGCACGATCCGCTGCGGGTCGTCTGCACCGGTGACTGGGCCGCCGTCGACCCCGCCGGGGACCCGCAGTTCGTACGGGCGTACCTGCCGCGCCGCACCGCGTTCGTACGCTCCACCTCCTCCAGCCGGTCCGAGGGGCAGATCCTCGCCGCCAACGTCGACCACGCGATCATCGCGGTCTCGCTCGCCGTCGAGCTGGACCTCGGGCGCATCGAGCGTTTCCTGGCGCTGGCCTGGGAGTCGGGCGCGCAGCCGCTCGTCGTCCTCACCAAGGCCGACCTCGTACCGGACGCCACCGGGCTCTCGTACCTCGTCGACGACGTGGAGACCACGGCGCCCGGCGTGCAGGTGCTGCCCGTCAGTTCCGCGACGGGCGACGGCGTCGACGTACTCGCCGCTGTCGTGTCCGGCGGTACGAGCGTGCTGCTCGGCGTCTCCGGGGCGGGCAAGTCGACGCTGGCCAACGCGCTGCTCGGCGCGGATGTCATGGCGGTGCAGGCCATCCGTGACGTCGACGGCAAGGGCCGGCACACGACCACCACCCGCAACCTCCTCGCGCTGCCCGGCGGGGGAGTCCTCATCGACACGCCCGGGCTGCGGGGCGTGGGGCTGTGGGACGCCGAGGGGGGTGTCGGCCAGGTCTTCTCCGAGATCGAGGAGCTGGCGGCCCAGTGCCGGTTCCACGACTGCGCCCACGAGTCCGAACCGGGCTGCGCCGTGCTGGCCGCCCTGGAGGAGGGCGCATTGCCGGAGCGCCGGCTGGAGAGCTACCGCAAGCTGCTGCGGGAGAACCGCCGCATCGTGGCCAAGACCGACGCCAGGCTGCGCGCGGAGATCGGGCGCGAGTGGCGGCTGCGCACCGCGCAGGGCCGGGCCGGCATGGAGGCCAAGCGCGGGGGCGGTGGCCGGCGCCGGTAGCACTCGGCCGGGGGCAGCCCGGGGCCCCGGTCCGTTCGGGGCCCCAGGCTGTGCCCTGTTCCGGGGCGCCTTCGCGGGGGTCGGTTCCTGGCCGTAGCGCGGGCTGCGGGGGTCGGTGCCGCGCCGGGGCGTCTCCTCGGGTGCCGAACGTTCGGGCAGCGTGGGTCGTTCGGGGGAGTCGCGTTCGACACCCTGCGGGGAGCGCCCCGGCACGTCCCCTCCCGGCAAAGTGGAGGGCGCGGCGGGGCAGGTTCCCTGGCCGGGACTCGCGAGCGGGTTACTCGTCCGCGTACTTCGTGTCCGCCGCGGGGTCCAGGGCCAGGCGGTAGCCGCGTTTGACCACCGTCTGGATCAGGTTGGGCGCGCCCAGGGACGTGCGCAGGCGGGCCATCGCCGTTTCCACCGCGTGCTCGTCGCGGCCCGAGCCCGGGAGCGCGCGCAGCAGGTCCGCGCGGGAGACCACCCAGCCGGGGCGGCGGACCAGGGCCCGCAGCAGGGACATGCCGGCGGGCGGCACGGGGCGCAGTTCGCCGTCGACCACGACCGCCTGGCCGCGGATCTCGATGCTGCGGCCCGCGACCGGCAGGGTGCGGGCGCGGCCCGGGAGTTCGCGGCAGACCAGCTGGACGAGCGGGCCGAGGCGGAAGCGTTCGGGCTGGACCGTGTCGATGCCGTGCGCCTGGAGCGGGAGGGCGGTGACCGGGCCGACGCAGGCCGCCAGTACGTCGTGGCCGAGGGCCGCCAGGAGGTCCGGCAGCAGGCCGCGTTCCTCGGCCCGGGACAGGAGCGACACCGCCGCGGGGGCGCTGGTGAAGGCCAGGGCGTCCACACTGCGGGAGACCGTCGCGTCGATGAGGCGGTCCAGCGGTGCGATGTCCTCGGGCGGCATCCAGCGGTAGACCGGCACGCCCACCACGTCCGCGCCGCCGGCCCGCAGCGCCTCGACGAAGCCGGGGAGCGGTTCGCCGTGCAGCTGGATCGCGATACGGCGGTCCGCGACGCCCTCCGCCAGGAGCCGGTCGAGCACCTCGGCCATGGACTCGGAGGTGGGCGACCACTCCTCGGTGAGGCCGGCGGCCCGGATCGCGCCCTTCACCTTGGGGCCGCGGGCGAGGAGTTCGACGTCCTGCAGCCGGGCGAGGAGCGCCTCCCCCAGGCCCCAGCCGTCCGCGGCCTCCACCCAGCCCCGGAAGCCGATCGCCGTCGTCGCGATCACCACGTCGGGTGCGTCGTCGATCAGCTGCTTCGTGGTGGCCAGCAGCTCGCTGTCGTCGGCCAGCGGCACGATCCGCAGGGCGGGCGCGTGCAGGACCGCCGCGCCGCGCCGGGTCAGCAGGGTGCCCAGTTCGTCGGCGCGCCGGGCGGCGGTGACGCCCACGGTGAAGCCCGCGAGCGGGCCGTGCTCTGGTTCGGGGGTGGTGGTGTTCACGGACATGGCGTACCCGGCTCTCATACCGCTGTGCTGGTGATGCGGAGAGCCGAGCCTGTCAACCTCACGTGACAGGCTCGGTTCCACCGTATTTCCCGGCCGTTACGGACCTGCGCGCCTCACACCTCGGCATACGTGAGCTGCGGCTTCGCCGGTACGGCCACCGGACGCCGAAGGTATACCGCCCAGGTGACGGTGAAGCACGCGGCGTAGAAGGCGAGGAAGGCCGCGAAGGCCGCCGTGCCCGTTCCGGCGGTCTGGAAGGACTGGCGGAAGGCCAGGTTGATCGCGAGCCCGCCCAGCGCGCCGACCGCGCCGATCAGGCCCATGGAGGCCCCGGAGAGCCGTCGTCCGTACGCCGCCGCCGCCTCGCCCTCCATGCCCTGCGCCAGCGCCTTGGTCTGGAAGATCGCCGGGATCATCTTGTACGTCGAGCCGTTGCCGAGGCCCGAGAGGACGAAGAGGGCGGTGAAGCCGGTCAGGAAGACGGGGAGGGAGGTGGTGGTGGAGGCGTAGACGACCACCGAGGTCGCCGCGGCCATCGCCGCGAAGTTCCACAGGGTGATGCGCGCACCGCCGAAACGGTCCGCGAGGGAGCCGCCGAGGGGGCGGATCAGCGAGCCGAGGAGGGGGCCGATGAAGGTGAGCGAGGCCGCCTGGAGGGGCGTGCGGCCGAACTGGGTCTGGAGGACCAGGCCGAAGGCGAAGCTGTAGCCGATGAAGGAGCCGAACGTCCCGATGTACAGGAAGGCCATGATCCAGGTGTGCCGGTCGCGCACCGCCGCCTTCGCCGCCCCGGTGTCGTTGCGCACGGGCGCCAGGTTGTCCATGTACAGCGCCGCGCACACCGCCGCGACGACGATGAGCGGGATGTACGTGGCCAGCAGGACGCGGGGGTGGGTCGCCCCGGCCACCGCGATGACCAGCAGGCCCATGAGCTGGACCACGGGCACGCCGATGTTGCCGCCGCCCGCGTTCAGGCCCAGCGCCCAGCCCTTCTTGCGCAGCGGGAAGAAGGAGTTGATGTTGGTCATGGAGGAGGCGAAGTTTCCGCCACCGACGCCGGTGAGCGCCGCGACCACCATGAAGGTGGTGTAGGAGGTGCCGGGCTCCATGACGGCGTACGCCGCGCCGGTGGGCAGCAGCAGCATCAGCGCGCTGAAGACGGTCCAGTTCCGGCCGCCGAAGCGAGCCACGGCGAAGGTGTACGGCACGCGGACGACCGCGCCCACGAGGGTGGCGGTACCGATCAGGAAGAACTTGCCGGCCGGGTCGATGCCGTACTCCGGGCCCATGAAGAGCACCATCACGGACCACAGGGTCCAGATGGAGAAGCCGATGTGCTCGGAGAATACGGAGAAGAGCAGGTTGCGGCGGGCGATCCGCTCCCCCGACTCCTTCCAGAAGGTCTCGTCCTCGGGGTCCCACTGTTCGATCCACCGGCCTGCCATGACGCGCCTCCACGAGTTCTCGGGTCGTGGAGGCGACGCTAGGGACAGTGGATTTCAGGCCCGTGCCGTGAGGTGACCGGCGCGCAACCTTGCTCTCACCCGGCTATGAGCGCGGGTGTGAGCGCCTCTTGGGCGCGCCGTTCGGCCACAGACGCGGCTTGCGCTGCGCGGCGACGTCTTCCAGCCAGCCCACCGCCATGATCATCAGACCGATCAGCGGCCAGACGACGATCAGCATCAGGGTCGTGTACGCGCTCTCGATGTAGCCGGAGTACGTCGGCCAGACACCCGGGATCTGGAAGAGCAGGTCGATGATCGGGATGGTCGCCATGATCAGCAGGTTGTGCCAGAGGTAGATCGTCACCGCCCGGTTGTTGGCGAGGGTGATGACGGTGTCGAAGCCCTTGAGCCGGGGCGGGAGCTCCTTCCAGGCCGGGGAGTACTGGAGGAGGATCACGCAGAAGCCGAACGACCAGGCCGCCTGGGCGAGCGGGATGTCGTTGAGGTCCCAGCCGTCCGCGGTCAGGTGCCAGGACGCCCACCACAGGCCGAACGCCATGAGCAGCGTCGACACGGACACCGAGATGTAGCGCGGGACCTTCTGGAACAGGCCGTCGTTGTGGGCGAATCCGAGCACCCAGCAGGAGCCATAGACCGCGAAGTCGGTGAGCGCGTTGCCGAACTCGCCGGGGATGGTGAACAGGCCCGAGCCGATGACCGCGGTGACGCCGAGCGGGGCCAGCAGCGTCAGCCACGGCATCCTGCGGAACGCCCACAGGAGCAGGGGCGAGGCGATGACGAACCACAGGTACGCGCGGATGTACCAGAGGGGGCCCGCGGCCTGGACCGCCCAGGTGTCCTCCAGCAGGCCGGCCTTGTCACCGCTGTGCCAGGGGAACGGCGGGGCGCCGACGGGGAAGACGTAGTTGGCGAGTTTCAGGAACCACCAGACGCCCTCCTCCTTCAGCGGCTCCCAGCCGAAATAGAACATGATCGGGACGACGGTGAGCGAGAACGCCCACATCGGCGGCAGCAGCCGTCGGATGCGGCCCCGGATCACTCCGGCGGCGGGCCGCTTCAGCGAGCGCGCCATGAGCGACCCGGCCAGCGCGAACATCACGCCCATGGACGGGAAGAGGATCGTCAGCCAGGCCCAGCCGAAGATGTGGTAGACGACGACGCGCACGAGCGCGATGGTGCGCAGTACGTCGAGGTACCGGTCGCGGCCCGGCCGGGCCGCCGCGGCGGCGGGCGCCGCCGGCTCCGCCTTGTGCCGGGCGCGCGGCAACTGCGCGGTCGCGTCGGTGCCGAACGCGGCGAAGGCGGGCTCCGTGCCGTGGGCGGGGCCGGGGGTGGTGCCGGAGGTCATGCGACGGGCCTCTTCTCGTTGCTCCGCTGGCGCTGGCCCGGGATGGAGCCGGGCGCCTCGACCGCACCGGTGCGGCGCAGCTTCTGCCAGCGCAGCCGGCCGCCGGTCAGCGCGGTGATCCAGGACTGGAGCAGCACGACGTACATCAGCTGCCGGTAGAGGATCTGCTGGAGGGGCAGCGAGATCAGGTGGGTCATCTTCTCCCGGTCGAGCCGGAAGGCGTACGCCGCGCAGACCGCCTGGACGGCGAGCACGCCGAGCCAGGCGACGACGGTCTTCTGGGTGGGGCCGAAGACCAGGCCGTACAGCAGGAACACGTCGATCAGCGGGGCGAGCAGCGGGAACAGCACCATGAAGAGGGACACCAGGGGCAGGCCGACGCGGCCGAAGCGCCCGGAGGGGCCGCTCTCGATGACCGCGCGGCGGTGCTTCCAGATCGCCTGCATCGTGCCGTAGCTCCAGCGGTAGCGCTGTGACCACAGCTGCTGGACGCTCTCCGGGGCCTCGGTCCAGGCGCGGGCCTTCTCGGCGTACACGACCCGCCAGCCGTCGCGGTGCAGCGCCATGGTGACGTCGGTGTCCTCGGCGAGGGTGTCCTCGCTCATGCCGCCGAAGCGCTGGAGCGCGTCGGCGCGGAAGGCGCCGACCGCGCCGGGGATGGTCGGCATGCAGCCGAGCAGGTCGTACATGCGCCGGTCGAGGTTGAAGCCCATCACGTACTCGATGTGCTGCCAGGCGCCGATCAGCGAGTCGCGGTTGCCGACCTTGGCGTTGCCCGCGACCGCGCCGACCCGGGGGTCGCCGAACGGCTGGACCAGCTCGCGGACGGTGGCGGGCTCGAAGACCGTGTCGCCGTCCATCATGACGACGATGTTGTAGCGGGCGTGCGCGAGACCGTTGTTGAGCGCGGCGGGCTTGCCCGAGTTCTGCTGGCGTACGACGCGTACGTTCGGCAGGCGCATCGCCTCGACGATGTCGGCGGTGCCGTCCGTCGAGCCGTCGTCGATGACGATGATCTCGATGGGGTGCTCGCTGGTCATCAGCGACCGGACCGTGTTGGCGATGCACTCGCGCTCGTTGTAGGCGGGGACGAGCACCGAGACCGGCTCGGTGAACTCAGGGCCCCAGCGGAAGTTCCGCCGGCGGACCTTGCGCGCGTGCAGGAACGACAGCAGCAGCATCATGCCGAAGCGCAGCATCACCAGGACGCCGATGGCGGCGAGGCCCGCGACGAGGACGCTGGTCGTCTTCTCCGAGAAGGCCACGGCGTAGACCCAGGCCTTGCCCTTCCACAGCTCGGGCCCGGTGACCTGGGTGTGCGCGGTGGGCGCGCCGAGGGCCTCGGTGAGGTTGGTGAAGTCGTAACCGCGGTCCTGCATCGCCGGCAGGAAGCGGTCGAGGGCCGCCACCGTCTGCGAGCGGTCGCCGCCGGAGTCGTGCATCAGCACGATCGAGCCGTCGGTGCCCTTGGGCGTGGCGCGCTTGATGATCGCCTCGACGCCGGGGCGCTTCCAGTCCTCCGAGTCGGTGTTGTTGAACGCCGTGATGTAGCCGCGGCTGCCGATGTACTGGGTCACCGGCCACGACTTGTTGTCGAGCGCGTCGGAGAACGAGGAGTACGGCGGACGGAACAGCGAGGTCCGGATGCCGGCCGCGCCCGCGATGGCGAGCTGGTTCTGGGACAGCTCCCAGTCGATGCGGTCGGTGGACTGGTAGGAGAGGTCGGGGTGGTTGAAGGTGTGCAGCCCGATCTCGTGCCCCTCCGCCACCATGCGCTCGACCAGGTCGGGGTGGCGCGAGGCCATCGTGCCGGTGACGAAGAAGACGCCGTGGGCGTCGTACTGCTTGAGCTTGTCGAGGACCTTCGGCGTCCACTCGGGGTCGGGGCCGTCGTCGAAGGTCAGCACGAGCGTGCGGTCGGGGACGCTGAGCGCCTTGGGCGCCTTCGCGTCGCGCGCGTCGATGACGGGGCCGCCCTTGAGGATGTGCTCGGGAACCTTGTCGATCGGGGCGGGCGGACGCACGCGGTGGTCGGCGAGGATCTCGCTGTGCACGTAGCCGCGCAGCATCAGCATCGCGAGCAGCGCCACCAGGAAGAGCGAGGGCAGCAGATAGCGCATGGGTATGCGCCGCCGGACGGTGCGCCGGCCGCGGGCCGCGCGCGGCGCCCCGGTGGGGCGTGGTGCGCGGTGGGCGCGGTGCGCGCGCCTGCCGTGGGTTGCCATGTGTGCTACGTGCCTTTCGCGGCAAATTGACTGGTGGTGCCGCCTGCGGCGGGGTCCGTCTGCGGGTCTGCGGGCTCGGCGCCCGGGTCGGTCCCGCCCGGGTCCGCGCCGGGGTCGGTGCCCGGGCCGGGGTCGGTCCCGGGGTCCGGTCCGTCGCCGGGATCGGTGGTGCCGGGGTCGGTGCCCGGGTCGCCGTCGTCGGGGTCGGTGCCGGGCGCGGGGTCCGTGC
>NZ_VBVX01000243.1 GCF_005981925.1 Streptomyces albidochromogenes | reverse complement strand
GACAGGGCCGGGAGGACGTCCGGCGCGTCAGCGCGCTGACGTACGGGGGCGACGTCGCGTTCCGGGTCGCGGGTGCGGATCGCCGGTGCGTGGGGGCGCGCCGCGGCGGGTGCCCGCTGCGCGCCGTGGTGCCGGGGCGGAGCAGCGGCGGGCAGTGTCCGCAGTGCGCGCGGCTGGACCGGTCGCGGTCGGTGGCGGCGGACACGATGGCCGACGATCCCCGGCCGTACGCCGTCTACCTGGCCTGGTTCGGCCCCGGGCTGGTCAAGGTGGGGATCACGGCCGGGGAACGCGGGTCCGCGCGGCTGCTGGAGCAGGGGGCCGTGACGTTCACCTGGCTGGGGCGCGGGCCGCTGATGGCGGCGCGGCGGACCGAGGAGCTGCTGCGGGCGGCGCTGGGGGTGCCCGACCGGATCGCGTACAAGGACAAGAGAGCGGTGCGGGCCGCGCTGCCCGCGCGGGCGGAGCGGGCGCGGGAGATCGAGGAGTGGCACGGGCGGGCCGGGGCGCTCGCGGGATGGCCGGAGTCCCTGGAGCGGGCGCCGTTCGAGGCGGTGGACCACGCCGGGGCGTTCGGCCTCGAAGGGCTGCGGCCGATGACCGGCGTGGTGACCGGGCTGGCGCCGGACGCGGTGGTCGCCGGGAGGCTGCTGGCGGCCGCCGGACCCGACCTGCACCTGGCGACGGCGGACGGCGGGGTGGTGGTCCTCGACACCCGGCTGATGAGCGGCTGGGAGCTGGCCGGCGCGGGCGGCCCGGCGGCGGGCATGAGCGTGCCGGTGAAGAGTGTGGAGCGGGGCGTGCAGGGCGGGCTTTTCTGACCGGATGGTCAAGACCCGGATCCCGTACGGCCATACGTCTGGACCGGGGGCATGCGCGCGGCGGAAGGTGATCGCCATGGACATCACACCGTTCGCAGCACCTGAACCGCCCTATTACACGGTCGTATTCACCTCGGTGAGAAGGCGGGAGGGGGACGCCGAGGGGTATGGCGAGGCCTCCCTGCGGATGGACGAGCTCGTCCGCGAAGTACCCGGCTTCCTCGGGTACGAGTCCGCCCGGACGCCGGGCGGGCTGGGGATCACCGTGGGGTACTTCCGGGACGAGGACGCCATCCGCGCCTGGCAGCGGAACGCGGAACACCGGTCCGCGCAGCAGCGGGGCAGGGACGAGTGGTACGAGAGCTACACCGTGCATGTCGCCAAGGTGGAACGGAGCTACGGCTTTGAGCGGGGCTGAGGCGGCCGGCGCGCACGAGGGCGCGGGCGAAGGCGAGAGGGGCGTGGCGGGCGCCGGCGCGGGTGGGAGCGCTCGGGCGTGGGCCGGTGAGGCGGCGGGTGTCCGGCGCTTCTGGGAGCGGCTCGGGCTGCCCGGGATCATCGACGTGCACACCCACTTCATGCCGGAGCGGGTGCTCCGGAAGGTCTGGGCGTACTTCGACGCCGTCGGGCCGATGACCGGGATGCCGTGGCCCATCACCTACCGGCACGAGGAGGAGGAACGCGTCGCGCTGCTCCGCCGGTTCGGCGTGCGGCACTTCACCTCGATGATCTACCCCCACAAGCCGGGGATGGCGGCCTGGCTCAACGACTGGTCGGCCGGATTCGCGGCCCGTACCCCCGCGTGCCTGCACACGGCGACCCTCTTCCCCGAGGAGGGAGTGACCGGGTACGTGCGCCAGGCCGTGGAGAGCGGCGCGCGGGTCTTCAAGGCGCACCTCCAGGTCGGGGCGTACGACCCCAACGACGCGCTGCTCGACCCCGCGTGGGGGCTCCTCGCGGACGCCGGGATCCCGGTGGTCACGCACTGCGGCTCCGGCCCCGCCCCCGGCAAGCACACCGGGCCCGAGCCGGTCGCCCGGCTGCTGGCGCGCCATCCCCGACTGCGGCTCGTGGTGGCCCACATGGGCATGCCGGAGTACGCCGACTTCCTCGGCCTGGCCGAGCGGTACGGGGAGGTCCGGCTGGACACGACCATGGCGTTCACCGACTTCTCCGAGCGCCTCGCGCCCTTCCCCACCGCCGAGAGGGGCCGCCTGGCGGACCTCGGCGACCGGATCCTGCTGGGCACCGACTTCCCCAACATCCCGTACGGCTACGCGCACCAGCTGGACGCCCTGGAGCGGCTCGGCCTGGGCGACGAGTGGCTGCGGGCCGTCTGCCACGGGAACGCGCGGCGGCTCTTCGGCCTGTGACGGCGCCCCGGCCGGGCCCGCCCGCCGCTCGGGGGCACTCATTCTCAGCGGATTCACAGGAACGGGAAAGAGTGCTCTCAGCCGCACCGCCCAGCATTGGTCCCATGCGTAACCAGATGCTCAGACCCGGCGGCGGGCCCGTGCGGGTGCTCGTGGTGGACGACGAGGCGCCGCTCGCCGAGCTGCTGTCGATGGCCCTGCGCTACGAAGGGTGGGACGTCCGCAGCGCCGGCGACGGCGCGGGAGCGGTCCGCTGCGCGCGTGAGTTCCGGCCGGACGCCGTCGTCCTGGACGTGATGCTGCCGGACATGGACGGCCTCGCGGTGCTCGGGCGGCTGCGCGGCGAACTGCCCGACGTCCCTGTGCTGTTCCTGACCGCCAGGGACGCGGTCGAGGACCGGATCGCGGGCCTCACGGCGGGCGGCGACGACTACGTCACCAAGCCGTTCAGTCTGGAGGAGGTCGTGGCGCGGCTGCGCGGGCTGATCCGGCGCTCCGGGACGGCGGCCGTGGCCGTACGGGACGATTCGCTGCTGGTTGTCGGGGACCTGACGCTGGACGAGGACAGCCATGAGGTCGCGCGCGGCGGCGAGGGCATCCACCTCACGGCGACCGAGTTCGAGCTGCTGCGCTTCCTGATGCGCAACCCGCGCCGGGTGCTCAGCAAGGCGCAGATCCTTGACCGGGTGTGGAGCTACGACTTCGGCGGCCAGGCGAACGTCGTCGAGCTCTACATCTCGTACCTGCGCAGGAAGATCGACACCGGCCGCCCGCCGATGATCCACACCCGGCGCGGCGCGGGATATCTGATCAAACCCGGTGGGTGAGCGCGCGGTGTCCCCGCGGCCCCGCCCAGTGGGGTCGGCGCTCGCGCCGATCGCCGACCGAAAGTAATTATACGGCGTACAGCAGTCTCTTGTACGGTGTACGGGAACGGCCCTCTGCCCCTCGGTCCGTCCCCCGCACCCGTACAAAGGAGAGCCCGCATGACGGCGACGACCGCCGAGAACCGCCCCACCGCTCCCGGCGGACATCCCCAGCGCTGGCTGATCCTCGGCGTCATCTGTGTCGCCCAGCTCACCGTGCTGCTCGACAACACCGTCCTCAACGTCGCGATCCCGTCGCTGACCGAGGAACTGGACGCCTCCACCGCCGACATCCAGTGGATGATCAACGCGTACTCGCTGGTCCAGTCGGGCCTGCTGCTCACCGCCGGCAGCGCCGCCGACCGCTACGGCCGCAAGAAGATGCTGATGGCCGGCCTCGCGCTCTTCGGCATCGGCTCGCTCGTCGCGGGACTCGCCCAGTCCAGCGCCCAGTTGATCGCCGCCCGCGCGGGCATGGGCGTCGGCGGCGCGCTGCTGATCACCACGACCCTGGCCGTCGTCGTGCAGATCTTCGACGACACCGAGCGCGTGAAGGCCATCGGCCTGTGGTCGACGGTCAACTCGCTCGGCTTCGCGGTCGGCCCGCTGATCGGCGGCGTCATGCTCGACCACTTCTGGTGGGGCGCGATCTTCCTGATCAACATCCCGGTCGCGGTCCTCGGCCTGGTCGCCGTCGTCTCGCTCGTACCCGAGTCCAAGAGCCGGCAGGGGGACCGTCCCGACCTGCTCGGCGCGGTGCTGTCCACGCTCGGCATGACGGCCGTCGTGTACGCGATCATCTCCGGCCCCGAGCACGGCTGGACCTCGTCCCAGGTGCTCCTCCCCGCGACGGGCGGCGTCGTCGTCCTCGGCGCCTTCGCCGTCTGGGAGCTGCGCATCCCGTACCCGATGCTGGACATGCACTTCTTCCGCGACCAGCGTTTCGTCGGAGCGGTCGCGGGCGCGATCCTCGTCGCGTTCGGGATGGGAGGCTCGCTGTTCCTCCTGACGCAGCACCTCCAGTTCGTGCTGGGGTATGGGCCCCTGGAGGCCGGCCTGCGGACCGCCCCGCTCGCCCTGACCGTCGTGGCGCTCAACCTCACCGGCATCGGCGCGCGCCTGCTGCCCCGGCTGGGGACGCCCGGAACCATCGCCTGCGGCATGACGCTGCTGTCGGCGGGCCTCGCCGCGATCGCCCTCCTCGGCGGCTCCGGTTACGGCGGGATGCTGGCGGGCCTGGTCGTGATGGGCGCGGGCATCTCACTCGCCATGCCGGCGATGGCCAACGCGATCATGAGCGCGATCCCGCCGGAGAAGGCGGGCGTGGGCGCCGGCATCAACGGCACCCTGGCGGAGTTCGGCAACGGCCTCGGCGTCGCCGTCCTCGGCGCGGTGCTGAACTCCCGCTTCGCCGCGCTGGTGCCGGGCGTGGTCGCCGCGGCCTCGCTGCCCGCGGCGCTGGAGGCGGCGGACGGCGCGGGGGAGCGGGCCCGTATCGCGGACGCCTTCGCCTCCGGGGTCGAGACCAGCCAACTGGTCGGCGCGGTCGCGGTGCTCGCCGGCGGACTTCTGGCCGCGGTGCTGCTGCGGCGGGCGGAGCGGGCAGACTCATCCGCAACAGCAGCGGCATAGCATCGGGAGCGGGGGAGCGGACCGGGGCATTCCGGTCCGCCGCCCGCCCGCCCGCCGGGAGAACGAGGAGTGTGCGTCATGGTGTCCGCCGCCGACCGCGTCAAGAATCCGGCGCGCAACAGCGTCTGGCTGGAGCAGAAGACATCGCGCACCCGCAGGTCCGACCAGCCGGCCGGGCTCGACCGGGACCGCATCACCGCGGTGTCCGTGCGGCTGCTCGACGCGGAAGGGCTCGCGAAGTTCTCCATGCGCCGGCTCGCAGCCGAGCTGAACGTCACCCCGATGTCCGTCTACTGGTACGTCGACACCAAGGACGACCTGCTGGAACTGGCCCTCGACTCCGTCTTCAGCGAGATCACGCCGCCCGCGGCGACGGGCGACTGGCGCGAGCGGCTGCGCGGACTGGCCACCAGCTACCGGCAATTGCTGGTGCGCCATGTGTGGGTGTCGCCGCTGATCGGGACCTTCCTGAACATCGGGCCGCACTCGATGGCGTTCTCCCTGGCCGTGCAGGACGTGGTGCGCGCGACGGGGCTGCCGCCGCACGGCCAGATGGGCGCCGTGGCCGCGGTCTTCCAGTTCGTGTACGGCTTCGGCACGGTCGAGGGTCACTTCGTGCAGCGGTGCGCCTCGGCGGGCATGAGCCAGGACGAGTACCTCGCCGAGGCGATGGGCGGGATCAGCGCCGCGCCGACCCTCCGGACGTCGTTCGAGAACGCGCGGAACCTGCTCGACGCGCGGGCCGGGGAGACGGTCGAGGAGATGCGCGAGCGGGACTTCGATTTCGCCCTGGAGACGTTGGTCGCGGGCATCGAGGCGATGGCCTCCCGCTGAGCGTCCGGGGCATGGCCGCGCATGCTTCGGCGCAGGACAGAAGCGGATAGAGTCTGTCCGTCCTTTGCTCGCAGTCGGGAATGTGCTGCGGAGCTCTCCTGCGCATGGCCGCACCCTCAGCCATGCTCGCCGAAGAGGTTCGTGGTGACTGCGTCCGACATTCCTGAAATTTCATACGATTCTGCCCATTTGGGATCTTCTGCCTCCCTGGCGGAATCGTTGGCCGCCGCCGCGACCGCCCTGCACGAGGCCGAGGGGCGCGCGGAGACGGCGCGGCTCGCGGTGCGGCTGGCCACGGACATCGTGCCGGACGCCGACCAGGCAGGCATCTCCCTGGTCGAGCGCGCGGGACGCGCCCGTACCGTCGCCTGGACCGACGAGGTCGTGCGGGCCGTCGACGCCGTGACGTCGTGCGGAGCGGGGTGCGCCGTGCGCCGGCCGGAGATGTGGACCAGCCCCGTCGTCCGCGTCGAGGACCTCACCGCCTGTGACGGCCACGGCCCGGTGCTGGCCGGGAGCGGACTGCGCTCGGCCCTGTTCCTGCGGCTCCGCGGCCACCAGCGAAGATTCAGCGTGCTGACGCTCTACTCCCGCGAGCCGGGGGCCTTCGGCGACGCGTCGGTGCGAACCGGCAGGCTCTTCTCGGCGCACCTGGGCATCGCGCTCGAATCCGTCGAAGTACAGGAACAGCTCGCCGAGGCCATGCACACCCGGGACGTGATCGGGCAGGCCACCGGCATCCTCATGGGGCGCATGAACATCGACGCGGCCCAGGCCTTCGACCGGCTGGTGCGCGCGTCCCAGAAGGGCAATGTGAAGCTCCGCGACATCGCGTCACGCATTGTCGAAGTGCGGGCCACCGACTAGCACCCCGCGTTACCGGAGCGTGTGCGGGAACATGGAGGGTATGACCGACACGGCGAGGGACGCGGAAGACACCGGCAGACGGCCGGTCGACGGCTTCGACCTGGCGTCGATCCAGGACGCCGTCACCGAGTGGCGGGGCCTGCACGCGTTCCTCCAGGACGTCACGGAGCGTGCCGTACGGGCCATGGAGGGCGCGGACGCGTGCAGCATCACGATGCGCCGCGACGGCCGCCTGGTCACCGCCGCCGCCGACAGCGGCGGCGCGCTGGAGCTCGATCTCCTGCAGTACGAGGCCGAGGCCGGCCCCTGCGTGTGCAGCATGGAGAACGGCGAGGAGAACTACGTCCCCGACATGCTCGTGGAGCGCCGCTGGGCCCCGTACCCGGCCGCGGCCGCCAAACGCGGCGCCCGGTCCGTCCTGGCCACGCCCCTGGCGCTGAACTCCCATTCGCTGGGCGCCCTCAACCTCTACTCCGCCAAGCCCGACGCCTTCGTGAACCACCTGGAGACCGCCCGGCGCCTCTCCGCCCAGGCCGCCGGAGCGGTCGCGGTCGCCGAGCGCATCGAGCAGGAGGCGGAGGCGGTCAACGACCTGCGCACCGCGATGCTCTCCCGCTCCGTCATCGACCAGGCGATCGGCATCGTCATCGCCCGCAGGCGCTGCACCCCGGACGAGGCCATGGCCGTACTGCGCCGTGCCTCCCAGGCCCGCAACATCAAGCTGCGCGACCTCTGTCACGAGCTGGTGTCCGACACGGGCGGCGGCCCGCCCCTGCCCGGCAGCTTCGTCAGACGCGGCCGGCAGGAGCCCCCGCCGGACCGGACCGCCCCCGTCTGAGGCGCCGGGCCCTCAGCCGGCCTGCGGCAGCCGCTCCCCCTGCACCGCCTGTACGTCGAGCTCCACCCGCAGCGTCGCGCCGATCGCGGAGATGCCCGCCTGGACGACCTGGTTGTAGTTCATGGCGAAGTCCTCCCGGCGCAGCTCCGCCGTCGCCCGGAACGCCGCCCGCACGCCGCCCCAGGGGTCCGGGCCCGTCCCCAGGTAGCTGAGGTCGAGGTCGACCGGGCGGGCGACGCCGTGCAGCGACAGCTCGCCGTGGACCGTCCACCGGTCGGGCCCCGCCGGGGTCAGGCCCGTACTGCTGTACGTGATCTCCGGGTACCGCTCGACGTCGAGGAAGTCCGGCGACTTGAGGTGCCCGTCCCGCATGCCGTTGCCGGTGTCGATGCTCGCCGCGCCGATCACCGCCTCCACGCGCGACGCCCCCAGGTCCTCGGCGATCTCGAGGCGCCCGCCGAACTCCAGGAACCGGCCGTGCACGCTGGAGAGCCCGAGGTGCTGGGCGACCGCCGCCACCGAGGAGTGCGCGGGGTCCAGCGTCCACACGCCCGGCGGGGGCAGCTCCACGCCGCCCTGGCGGGCCAGTACGACCGTTCCGGCCTCCGCCCGTCCGCTCGCCGTCACGAAGGCCGTGGACGCGACGGGCGCGTATCCGGCCGCCGTCACGATCACCGTGCACGGACCGGCGGGCAGGGGGGCGTCGGTCCGCACCGTCCCGTCCTCGTCGGCCGCCGCCCGGACCACCTGCGTGCCGCTCATGTCGGTCACGGTCACCACCGCGTGCCGCACGGCCCAGCCGTCCCGCGTCCGTACCTGTGCGCGAAGTCCCATCCCGTTTTCTCTCCTTGAACGAATGACGAGGGCCCCGGCCGGGACCGACAGGCCGTCCCCCTGCCTGTCGGCCCCCGCCGGGGCCCGTTTCCGCACCGGCCGCGTTCTGGGTGGCGCGCCTCCGCTGGGGACGCGCCGCGGGCGGCCGGGGGCTCTTGGCTACTCGCCCGGGTGGGCGAGCTCGATGTCGTGGCCGTCGACGCCGCGGCCCGTGACGGTGAGCGCTCCGGCCACCGGCGGGTAGCCGGTCGCGACGACCGTGTACTCGCCCGAGTCGAGGTCGGCGAAGGCGTACGCCCCGTCGTCCCCGGTGGTGGAGGTGGCGACCACGTTCCCGGCCGCGTCCATCAGCGTCACCCGGGCCTCGGGCAGCGGCCGCCGGTCGGCGCCGCCGCGTACCGTGCCCTGGACCAGCGCCCCGGACTGGAGCGCGACCTCGATCCGGGTGACGCCCTGGCCGCCGATGTCGACCGGCAGCGCCGTCGGCCGGAAACCGGCCGCGTTCACCGCGACGGTCACCGTGCCCGGGATCAGTTCGCCGAAGACGAACTCGCCCCGCGCGGCGGACTTGCCGGTGGCCAGCACATCGCCGCGCACGTCGGTCACGACGACCATCGCGTCCTCGACCGGCAGGCCGCCGTCGGCGGCGCGCACGGTGCCGGTGAGTCCGCTCGTACCGGACAGCAGGATGTCGTACGCGACGGGCTCGTCGCCCACGACCACCGTGGACGCCTGCGGCTGGAAACCGTCGGCGGAGGCGATCAGGACGTACGAACCGGCCGCCGGGGCGTCCAGCGCGTAGCGGCCGTCCTGGGCGACCGCGCGGCCGAGCTGCCGGCCGGCGAGCGAGATGAGCGTGACCGCGGCGTGCGGGACGGCCGTTCCCTCGGCGGTACGGACCGTGCCGTGCAGGGTCCTGCCGGTCGCGACGGGGGCGGCGGGCGCCGCCCCGGCGGACGCGACGGCCGGCCCGGCCTGCGGGTCCGCCTGCGTGGGCTGCTCCGCGTCGTCGTGGGACGACTTCAGGGCGACCTCCTTCACGAACAGCACCAGGACCAGACCGACCAGCGCGATGGGCGAGGCGTACAGGAAGAGGTCCGCGACGCCGTCCCCGTACGCGCTCTCCATCACGGTCCGGATCGGCTTGGGCAGCGCGTCCATGTCCGGGATGGTGTTCCCGCCGGCCGCCGCGCCGCCCGGCTTGATGTGGAGGGCGGCCAGGCCGTCCTCGACGTAGTGCGTGATGCGGCTGGAGAGCACCGCGCCGAGCGCGGAGACGCCGATCGCGCCACCGAGCGAGCGGGTGAAGGTGACCAGCGAGCTGGCCGCGCCGAGCTCGGCGGGCTTCACCTGGTTCTGGGAGGCGAGGACCAGGTTCTGCATCATCATGCCGAGGCCGAGGCCGAGGACCGCCATGTAGACGGCGACCTGCCAGTAGTCCGTGTCGTACGTGATCGTGCTGAGCAGCCCTAGGCCCGCGACCAGGCCGACGCCACCGCCGACCAGGAAGCCCTTCCAGCGGCCGGTCTTGGTGATGATCTGGCCGGAGACCGTGGACGAGACGAACAGGCCCGCGATCATCGGGATCGTCATGACGCCGGACATCGTCGGCGACTTGTCCCGGGCGAGCTGGAAGTACTGGCTCAGGAAGACGGTCGAGCCGAACATCGCGACACCGACGAAGAGGCTCGCGAAGGACGTGAGCGCGATCGTGCGGTTGCGGAAGAAGCGCAGCGGGATCAGGGGCTCCGCGGCCTTCGTCTCGACCACGATGAAGATCAGGCCGAGCACGATCGAGCCGCCGACCATGGCGTACGTCTGCCACGAGATCCAGTCGTAGTTGTCGCCCGCCAGGGTCACCCAGATCATCAGCAGCGAGACCGAGGCGGCCAGGAAGAACGCGCCGAGCCAGTCGATCTTCACCTTGCGGCGGACGACCGGGAGCTTGAGGGTCTTCTGCAGGAGGACCAGGGCGATCGCCGCGAACGGCACGCCGACGTAGAAGCACCAGCGCCAGCCCAGCCAGTCGGTGTCGGTGATGACACCGCCGAGCAGCGGACCGCCGACCGTGGCGACCGCGAAGGTCGCGCCGATGTACCCGGCGTACCGGCCGCGCTCGCGCGGCGGGATCATCGCGGCGATCACGATCTGCGACAGCGCGACCAGACCGCCGGTGCCGATGCCCTGGAGCACGCGGAACGCGATGAGCGTGCCGGTGTTCTGCGAGATGCCGGCGAGCGCCGAGCCGATGACGAAGATGACCAGGGCTATCTGGACCAGCAGCTTCTTGCTGAAGAGGTCCGCCAGTTTGCCCCACAGGGGGGTGGTCACGGTCATGGACAGCAGGGCGGCGGTGACGACCCAGGTGTACGCGCTCTGGGTGCCGTCGAGGTCCCTGATGATCTCGGGGAGGGCGTTGGACACGATCGTCGACGACAGCATCGCGACGAACATGCCGAGCAGGAGACCGGTGAGGGCCTCCATGATCTGCCGGTGGGTCATCGGCGCGC
>NZ_VBVX01000242.1 GCF_005981925.1 Streptomyces albidochromogenes | reverse complement strand
TCGGCGTGCGTAAGCCCGGCCCCCGCACGCCGATCCGCCCCCTTGCGCCGAGCGGGCCGGGTTCCGGGGTTTACGGCGTGATGCCCTTGTCACGGAGTACCTTCAGGAACGCGCGCATCCACGTCGGATGGTCCGGCCACGCACGCGCCGAGACCAGGATGCCGTCGACCACCGTCTCCGCGTCCTGGAAGGTCGCCCCGGCGGACTGCATGTCCAGTTCCAGTGCCGGGTAGGCGGTGACCCGGCGGCCGGCGAGGCCGTCGACGGCGGCCGTCAGCAGCGGGCCGTGGCAGATCTGGGCCACCGGCTTGTCCGAGTCGAAGAACGACTTGAGGATCTTGCGGAGCTCCAGGTCGTTGCGCAGGTACTCCGGCGCCCGTCCGCCGGGGATCACCAGGGCGGCGTACTGACTGGGCTCGACCTCGGCGAACGCCAGGTCGGCGGGCCAGGTGTAGCCGGGCTTCTCCGTGTAGGTGTCGAAGCCGGGCTCGAAGTCGTGGACCACGAACTGGAGCTTCTTGCGGGCCGGGGCCGCGATGTGGACCTCGTACCCCTCCTCCCGCAGGCGCTGGTACGGGTAGAGGACTTCCAGCGATTCTGCCGCGTCGCCGGTGACGACGAGGATCTTGGGTGCCATGGCTGTGTGCTCCCCTCGGGCGGCCGGTTTCGTGCCGACCGCTTCAACGTGCACCCGCCGGCACGGTTTGCCAAGGAGCCCCGCCGGGCCCCCTAGGAGGCTTCGCGTCGGCCGTCGCTGTCCAGAGTGTCAAACTTCCGGGCTGCTTTTGTACACCGATCGGACATGACGGGCCCCCGGTGCGGCGGGATAGCCTGGTGCCGTGATCAGCGCGATAGCCCTCGGGGGCAGCGAAGCCCCCGGCATGCGCCCGGAGCACTTTCGTGCCCGGGGAATCGCTGATCCCCGAAACCCCGACCGGCCGTCAAAATTGGCCAATAACGTCATGGGTATCTCTCACCGCGGCATAACGTCGACACTGACCGGATACCCGCGTCGTGGCGTTGTGTCACCTTTCTTCACCTACGTCACGCAACGGCGCGCGACAGGAGCCAGAGGACATGCAGACCAAGCTGGACGAAGCCAAGGCCGAGCTGCTCGTACGGGCGGCCCGGGTAGCTGAGAACAGCCCGGCCGGGGGGCAACCTTCGACTGGGTCCACGAGTGCAGGCACTCCCGACCGGGACACGCTGCTCGCGTACCTCCAGCGCTACTACCTGCACACGGCACCCGAGGACCTCGCCGACCGCGACCCGGTCGACGTCTTCGGTGCGGCGCTCTCGCACTACCGGCTGGCGGAGAACCGCCCGCAGGGCACGGCCAACGTCCGGGTGCACACCCCGACGGTGGAGGAGAACGGCTGGACCTGCAGCCACTCCGTCGTCGAGGTGGTCACCGACGACATGCCCTTCCTCGTCGACTCGGTCACCAACGAGCTGTCCCGCCAGGGCCGCGGCATCCACGTCGTGATCCACCCGCAGGTCACCGTGCGCCGTGACGTCACCGGCAGGCTGGTCGAGGTGCTGCCCGCCGACAGCGGCCGCCGTGACGAGAAGCTCCCGCACGACGCGTGCGTCGAGTCGTGGATCCACGTCGAGATCGACCGCGAGACCGACCGCTCCGACCTCAAGCAGATCACCGCCGACCTGCTGCGTGTCCTCAACGACGTCCGCGAGGCCGTCGAGGACTGGGAGAAGATGCGCGACTCGGCGCTGCGCATCGCCGAGGAGCTGCCGAGCGAGCCCACCGCCGACGACCTGCGCGACCTGGAGGTCGACGAGGCCCGCGAGCTGCTGCGCTGGCTGTCCGCCGACCACTTCACCTTCCTCGGCTACCGCGAGTACGAGCTGACCGAGGACGACGCGCTGTCCGCCGTCCCCGGCACCGGCCTCGGCATCCTGCGCTCCGACCCGCACCACAGCGGCGACGAGGACCACCCGGTCAGCCCGTCCTTCAGCCGGCTGCCCGCCGACGTACGCGCCAAGGCCCGCGAGCACAGGCTGCTCGTCCTGACGAAGGCCAACAGCCGCTCGACCGTCCACCGGCCCAGCTACCTCGACTACGTCGGCGTGAAGAAGTTCGACGCCGAGGGCAACGTCGTCGGTGAGCGCCGCTTCCTCGGGCTGTTCTCCTCGGCCGCGTACACCGAGTCCGTACGCCGCGTCCCGGTCGTCCGCCGCAAGGTCGCCGAGGTCCTCGACAAGGCGGGCTTCTCGCCCAACAGCCACGACGGCCGCGACCTGCTCCAGATCCTGGAGACGTACCCGCGCGACGAGCTCTTCCAGACGCCCGTCGACCAGCTGACGTCCATCGTGACCAGCGTGCTCTACCTCCAGGAGCGGCGCCGGCTGCGCCTCTACCTGCGTCAGGACGAGTACGGGCGCTACTACTCCGCGCTCATCTACCTGCCCCGCGACCGCTACACCACCAGCGTGCGGCTGCGGCTGATCGACATCCTCAAGGAGGAGCTCGGCGGCACCAGCGTCGACTTCACCGCCTGGAACACCGAGTCGATCCTCTCCCGCCTGCACTTCGTCGTCCGCGTCCCGGCCGGCACCGAGCTGCCGACCCTGACCGACGCCGACACCGAGCGCATCGAGGGCCGGCTCGTCGACGCCGCCCGCTCCTGGGCCGACGGCTTCTCCGACGCCATGAACGCCGAGCTGGGCGAGGAGCGCGCCGCCGAACTGCTGCGCCGGTACGGTCACGCCTTCCCCGAGGGCTACAAGGCCGACCACTCGCCGCGCGCCGCCGTCGCCGACCTCGTCCACCTCGAACAGCTGACGCACGGCCGCAACAGCTTCTCGCTGTCGCTGTACGAGCCGGTGGGCGCCGGACCCAACGAGCGCCGCTTCAAGATCTACCGGATCGGCGAGCAGGTCTCCCTGTCCGCCGTCCTGCCCGTGCTCCAGCGGCTCGGCGTCGAGGTCGTCGACGAGCGCCCGTACGAGCTGCGCTGCGCCGACCGTACGCACGCCTGGATCTACGACTTCGGCCTGCGCATGCCCAAGTCGAACGGCAACGACGGCCACCTGGCCGACGACGCCCGCGAGCGCTTCCAGGAAGCGTTCTCCGCCGTGTGGACCGGACAGGCCGAGAACGACGGCTTCAACGCCCTCGTCCTGAGCGCCGGTCTCGACTGGCGGCAGGCGATGGTGCTGCGCGCGTACGCGAAGTACCTGCGTCAGGCCGGTTCGACCTTCAGCCAGGACTACATGGAGGACACCCTCCGCAACAACGTCCACACCACCCGGCTGCTGGTCTCGCTCTTCGAGGCGCGGATGTCGCCCGAGCGGCAGATCGCCGGCACCGAGCTGACCGACGGGCTGCTCGAAGAGCTCGACGGCGCGCTGGACCAGGTCGCCTCCCTCGACGAGGACCGGATCCTGCGGTCGTTCCTGACCGTCATCAAGGCGACGCTGCGCACCAGCTTCTTCCAGAAGACCGCGACCGGCGAGCCGCACGGCTACGTGTCGATGAAGTTCGACCCGCAGGCCATCCCGGACCTCCCCGCGCCCCGCCCGGCGTACGAGATCTGGGTGTACTCGCCGCGCGTCGAGGGCGTCCACCTGCGCTTCGGCAAGGTCGCCCGCGGTGGTCTGCGCTGGTCCGACCGGCGTGAGGACTTCCGTACCGAGGTGCTCGGCCTGGTCAAGGCGCAGATGGTGAAGAACACCGTCATCGTGCCGGTCGGCGCCAAGGGCGGCTTCGTCGCCAAGAACCTGCCGGACCCGTCCGTCGACCGTGACGCGTGGATGGCCGAGGGCATCGCCTCGTACAAAACCTTCATCTCGGCGCTGCTCGACATCACCGACAACATGGTGGCGGGCGAGGTCGTGCCGCCGAAGAACGTCGTGCGCCACGACGAGGACGACACGTACCTCGTCGTCGCCGCCGACAAGGGCACCGCGACCTTCTCCGACATCGCCAACGAGATCGCGGTCGCGTACAACTTCTGGCTCGGTGACGCCTTCGCCTCCGGTGGCTCGGTCGGTTACGACCACAAGGGCATGGGCATCACCGCCCGCGGCGCGTGGGAGTCCGTCAAGCGGCACTTCCGCGAGCTCGGCCACGACACGCAGAACGAGGACTTCACGGTCGTCGGCGTCGGTGACATGTCCGGCGACGTCTTCGGCAACGGCATGCTGCTCTCCGAGCACATCCGCCTCGTGGCCGCCTTCGACCACCGGCACATCTTCATCGACCCGAACCCGGACGCGGCGACGTCGTACGCCGAGCGCCGCCGTCTGTTCGAGCTGCCGCGCTCGTCGTGGGCCGACTACAACACGGATCTCCTGTCGGCGGGCGGCGGCGTCCACCCGCGCAGCGCCAAGGCGATCCCGATCAACGCGCACATCCGCGAGGCGCTCGGCATCGAGCGGGGCATCACCAAGATGACCCCGGCCGACCTGATGAGGACGATCCTCCAGGCGCCGGTCGACCTGCTGTGGAACGGCGGCATCGGTACGTACGTCAAGTCCTCGGCGGAGTCGAACGCCGACGTCGGCGACAAGGCGAACGACGCGATCCGCGTCAACGGCGAGGACCTGCGGGTCAAGGTCGTCGGCGAGGGCGGCAACCTGGGCGCGACCCAGCTCGGCCGCATCGAGTTCGCCCGGCGCGGCGCCGGCGGCGAGGGCGGCCGGATCAACACCGACGCCATCGACAACAGCGCGGGCGTGGACACCTCCGACCACGAGGTGAACATCAAGATCCTGCTGAACGGGCTCGTCGCCGACGGCGACATGACCGTCAAGCAGCGCAACCAGCTGCTCGCCACCATGACCGACGAGGTCGGCTCGCTCGTCCTGCGCAACAACTACGCGCAGAACACGGCGCTGGCCAACGCCGTCACGCAGGCGCCCTCCCTGCTCCACGCCCAGCAGCGCTTCATGCGCCGGCTGGAGCGCGACGGGCACCTGAACCGCCCGCTGGAGTTCCTGCCCACCGACCGGCAGATCCGGGAACTGCTGAGCGCGGGCCGCGGCCTGAGCCAGCCGGAGCTCGCCGTCCTCATGGCGTACACCAAGATCACGGTGGCGGACGAGCTCATCCACACCGGCCTTCCGGACGACCCGCACCTGCGGACCCTGCTGCACGCGTACTTCCCCAAGGCGCTGCGCGAGCAGTTCGGCGAGCAGATCGACGCGCACGCGCTGCGTCGCGAGATCATCACGACGGTGCTGGTCAACGACACCGTGAACACCGGTGGCTCGACCTTCCTGCACCGGCTGCGGGAGGAGACCGGGGCGTCGATCGAGGAGATCGTACGGGCGCAGTTCGCGGCCCGCGCGATCTTCGGGCTCAGCGAGGTCTGGGACGCG
The DNA here is from genome assembly GCF_005981925.1 of Streptomyces albidochromogenes. Lineage (GTDB taxonomy): Bacteria > Actinomycetota > Actinomycetes > Streptomycetales > Streptomycetaceae > Streptomyces > Streptomyces albidochromogenes. Next base: position 5,278 of record NZ_VBVX01000242.1, on the reverse strand, counting down.
GTCGAGGTGCTCGACAACACGGTGGCGGCCGACGTGCAGACCCGGATCCGGCTGCACTCGCGCCGCCTCGTCGAGCGCGGCACGCGCTGGCTGCTGGGCAACCGGCCGCAGCCGCTGGAGCTCGCCGAGACGATCGAGTTCTTCAGCGACGGTGTGGCGCGGGTCTGGGACGAGCTGCCGAAGCTGCTGCGCGGCGCGGACCTGGAGTGGTACCAGGGCATCCTCGGCGAGCTGACCGACGCGGGTGTCCCCGAGGAGCTGGCGCTGCGGGTGGCCGGGTTCTCCTCGGCCTTCCCGACGCTCGACATCGTCGCGATCGCGGAGCGCACCGGCAAGACGCCGATGCAGGTCGCCGAGGTGTACTACGACCTGGCCGACCGCCTGTCCATCACCCAGCTCATGGACCGGATCATCGAGCTGCCGCGGGCCGACCGCTGGCAGTCCATGGCCCGCGCCTCCATCCGCGAGGACCTGTACGCGGCGCACGCCGGCCTGACGCAGGACGTGCTGTCCGTGGGCAACGGGGCTTCCTCGCCGGAGGAGCGCTTCACGGCGTGGGAGGAGAAGAACGCCGCGATCCTGGGCCGCGCGCGTACGACGCTCGAGGAGATCCAGGGTTCGGACGCGTTCGACCTGGCGAACCTTTCGGTGGCCATGCGCACGATGCGCACGATGCTGCGCACGCGCGTCTGATCGCTCCTGGGGGGCGCCCCGCACCGGGTCATTCCGGTGCGGGGCGCCCCTTTTCCCGTACTCCCGCACTTCTCGACGACGCCCACAGCCGGTGGCAGGACAGCAGGGCGGCGGCCAGCAGCAGAAGGTTCCGTACGACCATGAGCGCGCAGCCCAGCGGCGTGCCCGAGACCACGTCGTCGTACAGCACGGGGTAGGCGAGCGCGCTCAGGGCGGCCGCCGGCAGCAGCAGGGCGGCGACCGGGCGCTGGGTGGTGGCGCGCGAGGTGAGGCAGACGGCGGCCAGGCCGAGCAGCCACACCAAGTACTGCGGGCTGATCACCCGGCTGGTGACGGTGAACAGGAGCACGGCGGCCAGCGCCGCGTCGAAGGGCGTGGCCGAGGTCCAGCGGCGGGCCCTGATCCGCCAGAGCAGCAGCCAGCAGAAGGCGGCGGCGGTGAGGACGAGGGAGGCGTGGGCGAGGGCCGGGACGTACGGCCCGGTCAGCTCCATCGCGCCGTAACGGTATTCGACCGTTCCCGGCCAGCCCGCCAGCCGGGCCAGGGACAGCGCGGTTCCGGCCAACGACTCGATCTGCACGCCTCTGCTGCCCTGCTGGCGCAGGAACCCCAGGGGGTGCGAGAAGCCGAACGCGAGGACCGCGAGCAACGCGGCCGCACCGGCGGCGGCGGACAGCCAGGCGTCCCGGGTGGCACGTCCGCGGGGCGCGCCCAGCAGCGCGAGAACCGGCCAGACCTTCACCGTCGCACCGAGCCCGGCGAGCGCGCCGCCGACGCGCGGGTGGCGCTGGAGGGCGAGGAGGGCCAGTACGGCGAGCGCGGTGACCTGGACGTCGTACCGGACCAGGGGCAGGTGCAGGAGCAGCGGCAGCGCGCTCACCCACAGCCAGGCGCCGTCCGTGCGGCGGCCGGGCCGCAGTCCGGCGCGGGCGAGGGCGCAGGCGAGGAGCGCGTCGGCGGCGAGGGTGAGGACGAGGAACGCCTGGAAGTACGTGAGCCAGGGCAGCGCGCCCGGCCCGAGGATCACCAGGGCCGCTCCGGGCGGGTACTGCCACATGACGTCGTCGAGGGGGAAGCCGCCCCGGGCGAGCTGTCCGTACCAGCCGTAGTAGATCTGGTGGACCTCACCGCTGATCGTCCCCACGTCGAACGCGGCGAGGGGCTGGGCGAGCAGCGCGAGCATGCCGAGCCGGGTGGCGACCCAGACGACGCCGAGCCCGCAGGCGAACCGGCGGGCGGCGGCCGCCGACCCGGGGGAGCCGGGGGTGGTCCGCGCGTCGGAGGCCGGGATCTGTTCGGTCGTCATCAAGGCGCACTTTAGCCATTCTTGGCCCTATTTCTTTGCCTTTGCGTCCGCCTCGTAGGCGGCGACCACATCCGCCGCCGGCCCGTCCATCCGCAACACCCCGGCCTCCAGCCAGAGCGCCCGGTCGCAGGTCTCGGTGACGGTCCTGTGGTGGTGACTGACCAGGAACACGGTGCCCGCCGTCGCACGGAGCTCGGCGATGCGGGCCTTGCTGCGGCGCTGGAAGGCGGCGTCACCGGTGGCGAGCGCCTCGTCGATCATGAGTACGTCGTGGCTCTTGGCGGCGGCGATCGAGAAGCGCAGGCGGGCGGCCATACCGGAGGAGTACGTCCGCATGGGCAGCGTGCTGAAGTCGCCCTTGTCGTCGATGCCGGAGAAGTCGACGATCCGTTGGTAGCGCTCACGGATCTGCCGGCGCGTCATGCCCATCGCCAGGCCGCCCAGGACGACGTTGCGTTCGCCGGTCAGGTCGTTCATCAGCGCGGCGTTGACGCCGAGGAGCGAGGGCTGTCCCCGGGTGTAGATCCGGCCACGCGCGGGCGGGAGCAGTCCGGCGACCGCTTTGAGGAGGGTCGACTTCCCGGACCCGTTGGAGCCGATGAGTCCGATGGCCTCGCCCTGGTGCGCGACGAAGGTGACGCCCTTGACAGCGTGCACTGCGCGCGCGGTGCGCCCGCTGTGCACCCGGTAGGTGATGTGGACGTCGTCCGCGATGACGGTGGGCGTGCGTGCGTCCTGTTCCTCAGCCACGGCCGTACGTCTCCTCCGCCTGCCAGAAGTAGACGAAGCCGCCCACGCCCGCCAGGAGCGCCCAGCACGCGGCACCGGCCCAGACGTGCGGGGGCAGTTGGTCGGCGGTGAAGCTGTCGATGAGCGCGAAGCGCGTCAGGTCGATGTAGAGCGCGGCCGGATTCCACTCCAGGGCCACGGCCGCCAGGTGCGGCACCTCGTCGCCCCGCACGGTGTGGCCGACGCTCCACATGACGCCGGAGACGTACATCCAGGTGCGCAGGACGAAGGGCATCAGCTGGGCGATGTCCGGCGTCCGGGACGCCAGCCTCGCCATGACGAGCGCCAGACCCGTGTTGAACGTGGCCTGGAGGCCGAGCGCGGGCAGTGCCAGCAGCCAGGACGGCCGGGGAAGCTGCCCGCAGCAGCAGAGGATCACCGTCAGCGCGGCCATCGAGAAGAGCAACTGCTGGAGCTGCTGGACGGCGTACGCGACGGGGAGCGCGGCGCGGGGGAAGTGCAGGGCGCGGACGAGTCCCAGGTTGCCGGTCAGGGCGCGGGTGCCGGCCAGGACGGTGCTGCTGGTGAACGTCCAGACGAAGACGCCGGTGACCAGGAACGGCACGAAGTCGGCGACGCCTTCCTTGGTGCGGAGCAGGACGCCGAAGACGAAGTAGTAGACCGTCGCGTTGAGCAGCGGCGTCATGATCTGCCAGAGCCGGCCCAGTCTGGCCCGGCTGTACTGGGCCGTCAGCCGGGCGGTGGCGAACGCGGTGACGAAGTGGCGGCGGCCCCACAGGCGCCGGGTGTACTCCGGGAGGCTGGGTCGGGCGCCGCTGGCGGCGAGACCGTGGCGGGCCGCGAGGGCGGCCAGGCCGGGGTGGGGTCTGGCACCCGGATCGGAGGCGGGCGGTGTCGCGGTCAGGGTCACATCGGCGGCTTTCGACGGGAGCGAGGGAAAGCGCGACGGGACGGGTCCGTATCGTCGCTACGGCGACAGTAGGGCGGAGTGCGTCGCTACGCAACCGTTCCGTCGTGACGCTATGCTGGGCCGCATGAGCGCCGACCCGCCACCGACCACACCACCGCGCCGAGCCCCCGCCGGAGCCGCCGTGCTCCGGGAGGACGTGACCGAGGCGATCCGTACCGCCGTCTTCGAGGAGCTGGCAGCCGTCGGGTACGCCCGCATGTCGATCGAGGGCATCGCCCGCAGGGCCGGCGTCGGCAAGACGGCCGTCTACCGTCGCTGGAAGTCCAAACTCGCCCTCGTCCTCGACCTTGTCTCCGCCGTGGCGGCCGAGGGGCTGCCCGCACCCGCGACCGGCTCGCTGTACGGCGACGTCCGCGCCCTGCTCGAAGTGGCCGCCCACGCACTGCGCCACCCCGTCGCCTCGCAGGTCGTCCCGGACCTGCTGGTGGAGGCCACGCGCCACCCCGAGATCGCCGACGCGATCAGGGCGGCTCTTCTCGACGGACAGCACGGCGTCGCCGCCGCCGTCGTACGGGACGCGGTCGCGCGCGGCGAACTGCCCGAGGAGACGGACGTGGACCGTGCTCTCGACCTGATCGTGGGGCCGCTGTACTGGCGGCTCGTGGTGGTGCGCGGTGCCCTGCCGGCCGGGTACCTCGACGGCCTCGCGCAGTCGGCGGTGGCCGCGCTCCGGGCCTGAGCCGGCCCCGGACGCGGTGCGGCGGCCCGGTCCTGGGGGAGCGGGCCGCCGTTGGGGTGGTGAGGGGGCTACTTCACCGCGCCGGCCATCACGCCGTTGACGAACTGGCGCTGGAACGCGAAGAAGACGATCAGCGGAATGATCATCGAGATGAACGCGCCCGGCGCCAGGATGTCGATGTTGTTGCCGAACTGGCGGACCTGGCGCTGGAGCGCCACCGTGATCGGCGGGTTGGCCGAGTCGGCGAAGATCAGCGCGACCAGCATGTCGTTCCAGACCCAGAGGAACTGGAAGATGCCGAGCGAGGCGATGGCGGGACCGCCCAGCGGCATCACGACGCGGGTGAACAGCCGGATCTCGCCCGCTCCGTCGAGCCGCGCCGCCTCCAGGAGTTCCTTGGGGATCTCCGCGAAGAAGTTGCGCAGGAGGAAGATCGCGAACGGCAGGCCGAAGGCGACGTGGAAGAGGACCACACCGGCCGTGGTCTCGAAGATTCCGATCTTGCCGAAGAGTTCGGACACCGGTACGAGTGCCACCTGCACCGGCACCACCAGCAGGCCGACGACCACCAGGAACCACCAGTCTCGGCCCGGGAAGTCCATCCACGCGAAGGCGTAACCGGCCAGCGAGCCGATCACCACGACCAGGACGGTCGACGGGACGGTGATCATGACGGTGCTGAGCAGGGAATCGACGATGGTGCTGTTGTCGAGGAGGTTGGCGTAGTTGTCGAGGGTGAGCTCGGAGGGGGCGGTGAAGACCTTCCACCAGCCCGTCTCCGCGATGTCGGTGGGGCTGCGCAGCGACGAGAACAGCAGGCCGATCGTCGGCATCAGCCAGAACAGCGCCACCAGGACGAGGAAGACGCTCACCACGCCGC
>NZ_VBVX01000241.1 GCF_005981925.1 Streptomyces albidochromogenes | reverse complement strand
GTATAAGAGACAGCGGCGGGGCCACGTACGACCCGGGGCGGGTGCGCGAGTGGCGGGCCGCCGGGGCCCGGCTGGTGGGCGGCTGCTGCCGGGTGGGCCCCGCCGAGATCGCGGAGCTGGCCCGGCTGGCCGGACCGGTGGCTTAAACCCCTGGTCAGGGACGGGCCGGGGCACGATACTCGGACGCGTGTTCCTGACGATCAGTACTACCGGCAACCAGGAGCGTCCCGCGACCGACCTCGGTTTTCTGCTGCACAAGCACCCCGACAAGGCGCAGACGTTCTCCACTTCTCACGGCACGGCGCACGTCCTCTACCCAGAGGCGACCGTCGAGCGGTGCACGGCCGCGCTCCTGCTGGAGGTGGACCCCGTGGCGCTCGTGCGGCGCGGCAAGGGCAAGGGGCGCGGCGGCTCGCCCGATTCCGCGCTCGCGCAGTACGTCAACGACCGGCCGTACGCCGCGTCGTCGCTGCTCGCCGTCGCCCTGAGCACGGTCTTCAAGACCGCCCTCCAGGGCGTGTGCTCCGCGCGGCCCGAGCGAGCCGCGGCACCGCTGCCGCTGCGCGTCGAGGTGCCCGCGCTGCCCGCCCGGGGCGGCGCCGAACTGGTGACGAAGCTGTTCGCGCCCCTGGGCTGGACGACGGTGACGGCCGAGCCCGTGCCGCTGGACGAGCAGTTCCCCCAGTGGGGCGACTCGCGGTACGTACAGCTCGTGCTGGAGGGCGAGCTGCGGCTCGCCGACGCGCTGCGGCAGCTGTACGTCCTGCTGCCGGTCCTGGACGACTCGAAGCACTACTGGGTGGCGCCCGACGAGGTGGACAAGCTGCTGCGGGCCGGTGAGGGCTGGCTGGCCGAGCACCCCGAGCAGAAGCTGATCACCAGCCGCTATCTGTCGCGCCGCTGGAGCCTGACCCGGCAGGCCATGGAGCGCCTCGAACTGGTGCGGCTGGCCGAGGCCGACGACCTGGAGGTCGAGGAGATCGACAACGCCGTCGACGAGACGACGGACACCGACGAGCGACCCGTGCCGCTCGCCGTGCAGCGCCGGGACGCCATCCTCCGGGCGCTGGAGGCGGCCGGGGCGAGCCGGGTGCTCGACCTGGGCTGCGGACAGGGCCAGCTGGTGCAGGCGCTGCTCAAGAACGTGAAGTTCACCGAGATCGTCGGCGTGGACGTGTCCATGCGCGCGCTCACCATCGCCTCGCGGCGGCTCAAGATCGACCGGCTGGGCGAGCGGCAGGCCGAGCGCGTGAAGCTGATGCAGGGCTCGCTCACGTACACCGACAAGCGGCTCACGGGGTACGACGCGGCCGTGCTCAGCGAGGTCGTCGAGCACCTCGACCTGCCCCGGCTGCCGGCCCTGGAGTACGCCGTGTTCGGCTCTGCCCGGCCGCGCACCGTGCTCGTGACGACGCCTAACGTCGAGTACAACGTGCGCTGGGAGAGCCTGCCCGCCGGGTACGTACGGCACGGCGACCACCGCTTCGAGTGGACGCGCGCGGAATTCCGGGCCTGGGCCGGGAGGGTGGCCGAACGGCACGGGTACGGCGTGGAGTTCGTCCCCGTCGGGCCGGACGACCCCGAGGTGGGCCCGCCGACCCAGATGGCCGTGTTCACCAGGAACCCCCAGGACAGGCCGGGCGACCAGCGCGACAAGCGGGGCCGCCGGGACGACCGCGGCGAGCAGACCACCCCGCAGGACGAGAAGGAGGCGAAAGCCGCATGAGTACCTCACCCCGCACGCTTCCCGTCACCGACCTGTCCCTCGTGGTCCTCGTCGGCGCCACCGGATCGGGCAAGTCCACCTTCGCCCGTCGTCACTTCAAGCCCACCGAGGTGATCTCCTCCGACTTCTGCCGCGGCCTGGTCGCCGACGACGAGAACGACCAGAGCGCGAGCCGCGACGCCTTCGACGTCCTGCACTACATCGCGGGCAAGCGTCTGGAGGCCGGGCGGCTCACCGTCGTCGACGCGACCAACGTGCAGCCGGAGAGCAGGAAGCAGCTCGTCCAGCTGGCCAGGAAGTACGACGTACTGCCGATCGCGATCGTCCTCGACCTGCCGGAGGAGGTCTGCGCCGAGCGCAACGCCGTACGTCCCGACCGGGCCGGCATGCCCCGCCACGTCATCCAGCGCCACCGGCGCGAGCTGCGCCGTTCGCTGCGGAGCCTGGAGCGCGAGGGCTTCCGCAAGGTGCACGTCCTGCGCAGCGTGGAGGAGGTCGACGCCGCCGAAGTCGTGCTGGAGCGGCGCTACAACGACCTCACCCACCTCACTGGCCCCTTCGACATCATCGGTGACATCCACGGCTGCCGCTCCGAGCTGGAGACCCTGCTCGGCAAGCTCGGTTACGTCGACGGATCGCACCCCGAGGGGCGTACGGCCGTCTTCGTCGGCGACCTCGTGGACCGTGGCCCGGACAGCCCCGGCGTACTGCGCCGCGTGATGGGCATGGTCGCCTCCGGCGACGCGCTGTGCGTGCCGGGGAACCACGAGAACAAGCTCGGCCGTTATCTCAAGGGCAGGAACGTCCAGCACACGCACGGACTCGCCGAGACCATCGAGCAGCTGGAGAAGGAGGACGACGCCTTCAAGGAGCAGGTCCGCGAGTTCATCGACGGCCTCGTCAGCCACTACGTCCTCGACGGCGGCAACCTCGTCGTGTGCCACGCCGGTCTGCCGGAGAAGTACCACGGCCGCACCTCCGGCCGCGTCCGGTCGCACGCGCTGTACGGCGACACGACCGGCGAGACCGACGAGTTCGGCCTGCCCGTGCGCTACCCGTGGGCCGAGGACTACCGGGGCCGCGCCGCCGTCGTCTACGGCCACACCCCCGTCCCCAACACCTCCTGGATCAACAACACCATCTGCCTCGACACCGGCGCGGTGTTCGGCGGGAAGATGACCGCCCTGCGCTGGCCCGAGCGCGAGCTGGTCGACGTACCGGCCGAGAAGGTCTGGTACGAGCCGGCCAAGCCGCTCACCACCGAGGCGCCGGGCGGACACGACGGCCGTCCGCTGGACCTCGCCGACGTGCACGGCCGACGGGTCGTCGAGACCCGGCAGATGGGGCGGGTCGCGGTACGCGAGGAGAACGCGGCGGCGGCGCTCGAAGTGATGAGCCGCTTCGCCGTGGACCCGCGCCTGCTCACCTACCTGCCGCCGACGATGTCCCCGACCGGCACCTCGCACGTCGAGGGCTACCTGGAGCACCCGGCCGAGGCCTTCGCGACGTACAAGGCCGACGGTGTCGGCAGAGTGGTGTGCGAGGAGAAGCACATGGGCTCGCGCGCGGTGGCGCTGGTCTGCCGGGACGCGGACGTGGCGCGCGAACGGTTCGGGGTGGACGGTCCCACCGGAGTCGTCCACACCCGCACCGGCCGCCCGTTCTTCGACGACGAGACGACCACCGAGCTGATCCTCGGCCGGCTGCGCACCGCCGTGACCGAGGCCGGTCTGTGGGAGGAGCTGGGGACCGACTGGCTGCTGCTCGACGCGGAGCTGATGCCCTGGTCGCTCAAGGCGTCGGGGCTGCTGCGCCACCAGTACGCCGCCGTCGGCGCGGCGGCGCGTGCCGTCTTCCCCGGAGCGGTCGCGGCCCTCGAAGGGGCGGCCGCCCGCGGCCTCGACGTCCAGGGGCTGCTGGCGACCCAGCGCGAACGGGCCCGCGACGCCGCCGCGTTCACGGACGCCTATCGGCGCTACTGCTGGCCGACCGAGGGGCTGGAGGGCGTGCGGCTGGCGCCGTTCCAGCTGCTCGCCGCCGAAGGGCGCTCGCTCGCGGGCGTACCGCACGACGAGCAGCTGGCCTGGCTCGACCGGCTGGTCGAGCACGACCCGACAGCGCTCCTGCAGACCACCCGCAGGCTGATCGTCGACACCGGCGACCCGGAGTCCGTCCGGGCCGGCATCGACTGGTGGCTGGAGATGACCAGCCGGGGCGGCGAGGGCATGGTCGTCAAGCCGGTCCAGGCGCTGGTGCGGGACGGGAAGAACCGGCTCGTGCAGCCGGGCATCAAGGTGCGCGGCCGCGAGTACCTGCGGATCATCTACGGTCCCGAGTACACGCGCCCGGAGCAGCTCGAGAAGCTGCGCAACCGCTTCCTCGGCCACAAGCGCTCGCTCGCCCTGCGCGAGTACGCGCTGGGCCTGGAGGCGCTGGACCGGCTGGCCGAGGGGGAGCCGCTGTGGCGGATCCACGAGGCCGTGTTCGCCGTCCTGGCGCTGGAGTCGGAGCCGGTCGACCCCCGGCTCTGACGCCTCGGGCCCCGGAGTTGGCCGCCGGCCTTTCGGCGGCCGGCGCCCCCGGTGAGAAATCGTGACCGCTTCGAACCGGGGGCGCCATACAGGCGCGCCGGCGCCCGCGCTCGGCCAGGATGGAGCCATGGGATTCCATGTCGATTCCGAGACCGGGCGTCTGCGCCGCGTCATCCTCCACCGGCCGGACCTTGAGCTGAGACGCCTCACCCCCGGCAACAAGGACGCGCTGCTCTTCGACGACGTGCTGTGGGTGCGGCGCGCCCGCCAGGAGCACGATGGATTCGCCGACGTCCTGCGCGACCGGGGCGTCGAGGTGCACCTCTTCGGCGATCTGCTGCGCGAGTCGCTGGAGATCCCGGCGGCCAGGAACCTTGTGCTGGACCGGGTCTTCGACGAGAAGGAGTACGGGCCGCTCGCCACCGGGCATCTGCGCCAGGCCTTCGACGACCTGCCCGTGGCCGATCTGGTCGAGGCGCTCGTCGGCGGCATGACGAAGCGCGAGTTCCTGATGGAGCACCCCGAGCCGACCTCGGTCCGCTTCCACGTCATGGACCTGGACGACTTCCTCATCGAGCCGCTGCCGAACCACCTGTTCACCCGCGACACCTCGGCGTGGATCTACGACGGCGTGTCCATCAACGCGATGCGGTGGCCGGCCCGCCAGCGCGAGACCGTCCACTTCGAGGCGATCTACAAGCACCACCCGCTCTTCATGAGCCCGGAGGCCGGCGTGTTCCACCACTGGTCGGAGGGTCAGCCCGACTATCCCTCCACGATCGAGGGCGGCGACGTCCTGGTCATCGGGAACGGCGCCGTACTGATCGGGATGAGCGAGCGGACCACCCCGCAGGCCGTGGAGATGCTGGCCCGCGGGCTCTTCGCGGCGGGCTCGGCCACCACCATCGTGGCGCTCGACATGCCCAAGCACCGGGCGTTCATGCACCTCGACACCGTGATGACCATGGTCGACGGCGACACCTTCACGCAGTACGCAGGGCTCGGCATGCTCCGCTCGTACACCATCGAACCGGGCGTCGGGGAGCGTGAGTTGAAGGTGACCGACCATCCGCCCGAGCACATGCACAAGGCCATCGCGGCCGCGCTCGGCCTGGACGGCATCCGGGTGCTGACCGCGGTCCAGGACGTGCACGCGGCGCAGCGCGAGCAGTGGGACGACGGCTGCAACGTCCTGGCGGTCGAGCCCGGTGTCGTCGTGGCCTACGAGCGCAATGTCACCACCAACACCCACCTGCGCAAGGAGGGCATCGAGGTGATCGAGATCCGGGGCAGTGAGCTGGGGAGGGGGCGGGGAGGCCCTCGGTGCATGAGCTGTCCGGTCGAACGCGACGCTGTATAGTGATGCGCTCTTCCGTATATAGTTTCATCGACCCGCTTCCGCGACCGACCCAGGAGCAGCCACCATGGCGACAGATCTCGCAGGCCGCCACTTCCTCAAGGAGCTGGACTTCACTGCCGAGGAGTTCCGGAGCCTGATCGACCTGGCCGCCGAGCTCAAGGCGGCAAAGAAGGCCGGCACCGAGTCGCCGCGACTCCGCGGCCGGAACATCGCGCTGATCTTCGAGAAGACGTCGACCCGCACGCGCTGCTCCTTCGAGGTCGCCGCCGCCGACCAGGGGGCGTCGACGACGTACCTCGACCCCTCCGGTTCCCAGATGGGGCACAAGGAGTCGGTGAAGGACACGGCGCGCGTCCTGGGCCGGATGTTCGACGGCATCGAGTACCGCGGGGACAGCCAGGCCGCCGTCGAGGAGCTGGCGGCGTACGCCGGCGTCCCCGTCTTCAACGGGCTGACCGACGACTGGCACCCCACGCAGATGCTCGCCGACGTGCTGACCATGACCGAGCACTGCGCCAAGCCGCTGGAGCGGATCGCCTTCGCCTACCTGGGCGACGCGCGCTTCAACATGGGCAACAGCTACCTGGTCACCGGCGCCCTGCTCGGCATGGACGTGCGCATCGTCGCGCCCCGCGCGTACTGGCCGGCCGAGGAGGTCGTCGCGGCCGCCCGCAAGGCCGCCGAGGTGAGCGGCGCGCGCATCACCCTCACCGAGGACGTCTCCGAGGGCGTCCTTGGCGCCGACTTCGTCGCCACCGACGTCTGGGTGTCGATGGGGGAGCCCAAGGAGATCTGGGCCGAGCGCATCGAGCTGCTTGGTCCGTACGCCGTGACCATGGACGTGCTGCGCGCCACCGGGAACCCGGACGTGAAGTTCCTGCACTGCCTGCCGGCCTTCCACGACCTGGGCACCAAGGTCGGCCGCGAGATCCACGCGCAGTACGGCCTCACCGAGCTGGAGGTCACCGACGAGGTCTTCGAATCGGCGCACTCGGTCGTCTTCGACGAGGCCGAGAACCGCATGCACACGATCAAGGCGGTGCTGGTCGCCACCCTGGCCGGTCCGGACGCCGTCTAGCCCGGCCCGTACGGCCCCGCGCGCCGCACGCTCAGCACGGTGCGGCGGGCGGTGCGGCCAGCGTGAACCAGACGGCCTTGCCGCGCTCGGTGCGCCGGTGCCCGCAGGCGGAGCTGAGGGTACGCACGAGCAGCAGCCCGCGGCCGTGCTCCTGCCAGGGGTCGGGCGGCTCGTGGCCCGCGGCCGGGTCCAGGCCGCCCGGCGCGGCCGGGTCGTGGTCGTGCACCTCGACCTGGCAGCCGGTCGCGGTCAGCTCCACCGCCAGCTCGACGGGACGCTCGCCACGGGTGTGCTCCACCGCGTTCGCGACCAGTTCGGCGGTGAGCAGTTCGGCCGTGTCGGCGTCCGCGCCGGCCTCGTGTCGCGGGAGGGCCGCGAGCGCCGCCCGGATCAGGGCGCGCGCGACCGGCACGGCGGCGGTGGTGTGCGGCAGTGCGACGCGCCAGGAGGCGCGGTCGGGGGTCTCCGTTTCCTGCACGGCGTGATGCCCCTTCCGGGGAGCTGGCGGGTGGTCGTCCTGTCAACCGTACGAACTTCAACGAGATCACGCGAAGTGCCGCCCGGCGGTCCGGGGTGGGACGTACGCCACACCGTGCGGTGACCTTCGCCCTTTATCGCGCCATCCTGACGACAGTCACGCAAGAGTGATACCTTCGAGAGGCAGACGACAGCCGCACGGCTGAAGGAGGCCCCGCCCCCGATGAGCCCCTTTCCCAGCTCCGCATCGCGCACCCGGCAGTGGCACCACCTGCGGGTGACCATCGAGGACGGCATCGCCACCGTCACCCTCGCCCGGCCCGAGAAACTCAACGCGCTCACCTTCGGCGCGTACGCCGACCTGCGCGACCTCCTCGCCGAGCTGGCCCGCGAGCGTTCCGTGCGCGCCCTGGTCCTCGGCGGCGAGGGGCGCGGCTTCTGCTCCGGCGGCGATGTCGACGAGATCATCGGCGCCACGCTCGCCATGGACACCGCACAGCTCCTCGACTTCAACCGGATGACCGGGCAGGTCGTCCGCGCGCTGCGCGAATGCCCCTTCCCGGTGATCGCCGCCGTGCACGGCGTGGCGGCGGGCGCCGGAGCCGTGCTCGCCCTGGCCGCCGACTTCCGGATCGCGGACCCCTCCGCCCGCTTCGCGTTCCTCTTCACCAAGGTCGGCCTCTCGGGCGGCGACATGGGCGCGGCGTACCTGCTGCCGCGCGTGGTCGGGCTCGGGCACGCGACGCGCCTGCTGATGCTGGGGGAGCCGGTGCGCGCTCCCGAGGCGGAGCGGATCGGTCTGATCAGCGAGATGACGGACGAGGGGCAGGCCGACGCCCGCGCCGCCGAGCTGGCCTGCCGCCTCGCCGACGGCCCGGCCCTCGCGTACGCCCAGACGAAGGCCCTGCTCACCGCCGAGCTGGACATGCCGCTCGCCGCCGCCGTCGAGCTGGACGCGGCGACCCAGGCGCTGCTGATGAACGGCGACGACTACGCCGAGTTCCACGCGGCCTTCACCGAGAAGCGCCCCCCGAAGTGGCGGGGGCGCTGACGATGCGCCGCGCGTTGCGGGTGGCCGTCGTCGGCGGGGGGCCCGGCGGGCTGTACGCCGCCGCGCTGCTCAAGCGGCTCGACCCCGCCCGGGAGGTCACCGTCTGGGAGCGCGGCGCCCCGGACGACACCTTCGGCTTCGGGGTCGTCCTCTCCGACGAGACCCTCGGCGGCATCCAGCACGCCGACCCCGTCGTCCACCGCGCGCTCCAGGACGAGTTCGTACGGTGGGACGACATCGACATCGTCCACCGCGGCCGCACCCTGACGTCCGGCGGCCACGGGTTCGCCGCCCTCGGCCGCCGCCGGCTCCTGGAGATCCTGCACGCGCGCTGCCGTTCCCTCGGCGTCGGCCTGCGCGTCCGTGAGGAGGCGCCGCCCGCCGCCGAGCTCGCCGCGGCGTACGACCTGGTCGTCGCGGCGGACGGCGTGCACAGCCTCACCCGGGCGGCGTATGCCGATGTCTTCGCCCCCCGCGTCACCACCCACCGCTGCCGCTACATCTGGCTCGCCGCCGACTTCGCGTTCGAAGCGTTCCGCTTCGAGATCGCCGAGACGGAACACGGCGTCATGCAGCTGCACGGCTACCCCTACGCCAAGGACGCGTCGACCGTCATCGTCGAGATGCGCGAGGAGGTCTGGCGGGCCGCCGGCCTCGACCGCTGCGACGAGGCACAGTCCACCGAGCGCTGCGCCAAGTACTTCGCCGACGCGCTCGGCGGGAGGGCGCTGCGCGGCAACAACTCGTCGTGGACCGCCTTTCGCACCGTCGTCAACGACCGCTGGAGCCACGGCAACACGGTCCTGCTCGGCGACGCCGCCCACACCGCCCACTTCTCCATCGGATCGGGCACCAAGCTCGCCGTCGAGGACGCCCTGGCGCTGGCCGCGTGCGTCGAGGAGCAGCCCGACCTGCCCGCCGCCCTGGCCGCCTACGAGGCCGAGCGCCGTCCGGTCGTCGCGTCCACGCAGCGCGCGGCCGCCGCCAGCCTGCGCTGGTTCGAGGACCTCGCGACGTACCTCGACCAGCCGCCCCGGCAGTTCGCCTTCAACCTGCTCACCCGCAGCCGCCGCGTCACGCACGACAACCTGCGGCTGCGCGACCCCGGTTTCACCGGCGCCGTGGAAGAGGACTTCGGCTGCCCGCCCGGTACGCCGCCGATGTTCACGCCCTTCAGGCTGCGCGGCCTCACCCTGCGCAACCGGGTCGTCGTGTCCCCCATGGACATGTACTCGGCGGTCGACGGGGTCCCCGGCGACTTCCACCTCGTCCACCTGGGCGCGCGGGCGCTCGGGGGCGCGGGGCTGGTGATGACGGAGATGGTGTGCGTCAGCCCGGAAGGCCGCATCACGCCGGGCTGCGCCGGTCTCTACACGGCCGAACAGGCCGCCGCCTGGCGCCGGATCACCGATTTCGTCCACGCGCAGTCGCCCGGTACGGCCGTCGGTGTCCAGCTCGGCCACTCGGGACGCAAGGGCTCGACCCGGCTGATGTGGGAGGGCATCGACCAGCCGCTGGACGACGGCAACTGGCCGGTCGCGGCGGCGTCCGCGCTGCCGTACCGGGCGGGCGTCAACCAGGTCCCGCGCGCGCTCGACGCGGACGGGCTCGCCCGCGTCCGCGAGCAGTTCGTGTCGGCGGCGCGGCGGGCGGCCGACTGCGGCTTCGACCTCCTCGAACTGCACTGCGCGCACGGCTACCTGCTGTCCGGCTTCCTCTCCCCTCTCACCAACCAACGGACCGACGCCTACGGCGGTTCCCTCGCCGGACGGCTGCGTTTCCCGCTGGAGGTCTTCGACGCGGTGCGCGACGCGTGGCCGCGGTCCCGGCCGATGACGGTCCGCATCTCCGCCACGGACTGGACGGAGGGCGGTACGACGGTGGAGGACGCCGTGGAGATCGCGCGGGCGTTCGCCGCGCGCGGGGCCGACGCGATCGATGTGTCGACCGGGCAGGTCGTGGCCGACGAGGCGCCGGAATACGGGCGTTCCTACCAGGCGCCGTACGCGGACCGCATCCGCAACGCGCTCGGGGTGCCGGTGGTCGCCGTCGGGGCGATCTCGTCGTGGGACGACGTGAACTCGCTGCTGCTGGCGGGGCGCGCGGACCTGTGCGCGCTGGCGCGGCCGCACCTCTACGACCCGCAGTGGACGCTGCACGCGGCGGCGGAGCAGGGGTACGCGGGGCCGGGCGCGCCCTGGCCCCTGCCGTACCGGGCGGGCAGCCGCACACCCCCGACGGGCCGGACCGACGCGCCGAAGCCCCGGCTGAGCCTGGGCTGAAGCGGGCGACCGGCCCCGGCGGGGGTGGGGAGAGCGCGCCGCAGGGCCGCTCGGGTCAGGCCGCCGGTGCGATCTCCACCCGGTCCACGACCCCGCGATAACCGATGCGCTGGTACACCTGTCTCTTGTACACATCT
>NZ_VBVX01000240.1 GCF_005981925.1 Streptomyces albidochromogenes | reverse complement strand
GGGCCGGGGCCGGCCGTCGCCGTCTCCATGGCCTCCAGGGGCACGGGCGGTGCGTACTGCGGCTGCAGGCGTTCGCGGCCGCACCTCGGGCAGTAGCGGGCGTCGTCGGAGACCTCGGTCGCGCAGTGCGGGCAGTGCAGCGGCATGGGCCTATCTTGCCCGGCGTGCGGGTCGCGTCAACTCGCCTCGAACACCCGGGGGTTGCTAGAACACCGAGAGGCCGGTCAGGGTCGTGAAGCGGTCCAGGGCCGTCACGCCCGCCACCGAGTTGCCGCGCTCGTCCAGGCCGGGGCTCCACACGCACAGCGTGCACCGCCCCGGGACCACCGCGACGATGCCGCCGCCCACGCCGCTCTTGCCCGGCAGCCCCACCCGGTGGGCGAACTCGCCGGCCGCGTCGTACGTCCCGCAGGTCAGCATCACCGCGTTGATCTGCTTCGCCTCGCTGCGCGTCAGCAGGCGCGAGCCGTCCGCGCGCAGCCCGTGGCGGGCCAGGAAGCGGGCCGCCAGGGCCAGGTCCGCGCAGCTCATCTCGATCGCGCACTGCCAGAAATAGTGGTCGAGGAGGGTGGGCACCGGGTTGGTGATGTTGCCGTACGACGCCATGAAGTGCGCCAGGGCCGCGTTGCGGTCGCCGTGGGCGGACTCCGACTCGGCCACCTCCGGGTCGAACGCCAGGCCCGGGTTGCCGGACTCCTGGCGGAGGAACTCCAGCAGCTCCGAGCTCGCGTCACCCGTCAGGGTCTGGAGGCGGTCCGTGACGACGAGCGCGCCCGCGTTGATGAACGGATTGCGCGGGATGCCGTTCTCGTACTCCAGCTGCACCAGGGAGTTGAACGGGTTGCCGGACGGCTCGCGGCCGACGCGCTCCCACAGGTCGTCACCGGCGGCCAGGACCAGCGCGAGCGTGAAGACCTTGGTGATCGACTGGGTGGAGAAGGGGCGCTGCCAGTCGCCGACGCCGTACACCGTGCCGTCGACGTCGGCGATGGCCATGCCGAAGCGGCGCGGGTCGACGGAGGCCAGCGCCGGGATGTACTCGGCGGGCCTGCCGCCGCCGACCTGCGGCACCACGTCCCGCGCGATCCGCTCCAGGACCGACTGGTAGTCCACGGGGACCTCTACTGCGGCTTGACGCCGCGGTGCAGGGCGACGACGCCGCCCGTCAGGTTGCGCCAGGCGACCTTGGACCAGCCGGCCTGCTGGAGCCGGGACGCCAGGGCCGCCTGGTCGGGCCAGGCGCGGATCGACTCGGCGAGGTAGACGTACGCGTCGGGGTTGCTGGACACGGCCCGCGCGACGGGCGGCAGGGCGCGCATCAGGTACTCGGTGTAGACGGTGCGGAACGGGGTCCACGTCGGGTGCGAGAACTCGCAGATCACGACCCGCCCGCCGGGCTTGGTGACCCGGTACAGCTCGCGCAGCGCCGCGTCCGTGTCCTGCACGTTGCGCAGGCCGAACGAGATCGTCACCGCGTCGAACACGTCGTCGCGGAACGGCAGCTTCGTCGCGTCACCGGCGGTCAGCGGCAGGTGGGGGTGGCGCTTCTTGCCCTCCCGCAGCATGCCGAGCGAGAAGTCGCACGGGACGACGTACGCGCCGGTGGCGGCGAACGGCAGCGAGGAGGTGGCCGTGCCCGCGGCGAGGTCGAGGACCTTCTGCGCCGGGCGGGCGTTCACGGCCTTGGCGACCTCCTTGCGCCATACCCGGTCCTGCCCGAGCGACAGGACGTCGTTGGTGAGGTCGTAGTTCGCCGCCACGTCGTCGAACATCGACGCGACTTCGTGCGGCTGCTTGTTCAGGGATGCGCGGGTCATGCTCCGTATTCAAGCAGTACGTCCCGAAGCCTCCGTCAGCGGAATCGGCCTTCGCCGCGTACTCGGCCGTACCGCGCGGGAGGGGTCACACCCGCCCGCGGTACACCAGCCGCCCGTCGAGCGCGGTGACCAGGCACGGCCCGTCGCCCCGCTCGCCCGCGAACACGGCGAAGTCCGCGACACCGGACGGGACCAGCGCCCGGGGGCGCGCCTCCGCCGGGGGGTGCTCGTACCACCTGATCCCGGACCGCTCGACGGCGTTGCGGACCTCGGGCCGGGGGAAGGGCCCGGCGAGCACGGTGGTGCCGCGCGACAGCAGCCGCTGCACCCCGCGCCGGGCACTCGCGCCCCGGCGGGGGCCGGTCATCTCCAGCGCGGCCAGGGCGGCGCCGGTCAGCTTCTCGGCGCCGAGGGCGTCGGCCTCGCGCGGGTCGGGCCAGTAGGCGGCGCCCAGCAGCGCGGCGGCGTCGGGCTCGTACCGGCCGGGGGTGAGCAGCCCGTCCCACTCGCGGACGCGGGCCCGGTCGCCGTACGCGGCGTACAGCTCCTCGTACGGCCCGACGGCGGCGAAGCGGCGGCCGTCCACGACGACCGCGTGCCCGGCGTCCGTCCGCTCCTCGCCGGGGTGGTCCGCGACGAGCCGGACGCCTGCGAGGGGGCGGTGAATCGTCAGCACGGGGGGCCTAGTTGGTGCTGAGGATCTTCAGCTCGGGGTGGGCCGTGCCGCCCTCGATGGCCGTGGAGGAGAGGTGGGAGACGACATGGTCGTCGACCGGGTCGTTGGCCGGGTCGTCGTGCACAAGGATGTGCTCGTACGTCGTCGTGCGCTGCGCGGGCACGCGTCCCGACTTGCGGATGAGGTCGATGATCTCCATCCGGTTCGACCGGTGCTTGGCCCCGGCCGAGGACACGACGTTCTCCTCCAGCATGATCGACCCGAGGTCGTCCGCGCCGTAGTGCAGCGAGAGCTGGCCGACCTCCTTGCCGACCGTCAGCCAGGAGCCCTGGATGTGGGCGACGTTGTCGAGGAAGAGGCGCGCGACGGCGATCAGGCGCAGGTACTCGAAGAGCGTGGCCTGCGTCCGGCCCTTCAGCGCGTTGTTCTGCGGCTGGTAGGTGTACGGGATAAAGGCGCGGAAGCCGCCCGTCCGGTCCTGTACGTCGCGGATCATCCGCAGGTGCTCGATGCGCTCGGCGTTGGTCTCGCCGGTACCCATCAGCATCGTCGAGGTCGACTCGACGCCCAGGCGGTGCGCCAGCTCCATGATCTCCAGCCAGCGCTCGCCGGACTCCTTGAGCGGCGCGATGGCCTTGCGCGGCCGCTCGGGCAGCAGCTCGGCGCCGGCGCCCGCGAACGAGTCGAGGCCGGCGGCGTGGATGCGGCGGATCGCGTCCTCGGCGCTCACGCCGGAGATGCGGGCCATGTGCTCGACCTCGGACGCGCCGAGGGAGTGGATGACCAGCTGCGGGTACGCCGCCTTGATTGCGGCGAAGTGCTCCTCGTAGTACTCGACGCCGTAGTCCGGGTGGTGACCGCCCTGGAACATGATCTGCGTGCCGCCGAGTTCGACGGTCTCGGCGCAGCGGCGCAGGATGTCGTCGAGGTCGCGGGTCCACACCTTGTCGCTCTTGGGCGCGGCGTAGAAGGCGCAGAACTTGCACGCGGTGACGCACGCGTTCGTGTAGTTGATGTTGCGCTCGATGATGTACGTCGCGATGTGCTCGGTACCGGCGTAGCGACGCCGGCGCACCGCGTCGGCGGCCTGGCCGAGCGCGTGCAGCGGCGCGTGGCGGTAGAGCTCCAGCGCCTCTTCCGGGGTGATCCGCCCACCCTCAGCGGCGCGGTCGAGGACGGCTGTGAGGTCGGCCTTCTCAGTCACCGGAGTGTCCCTTTCGGCAGGGTGTGGACGGACCGGCCCAGCCTACGCCAGCCCCGGTGCGGGGCTGCGGGCGGTGGGGCGTCCTCGCCGGAGGGCGGGGCGGCCCCGCCGCCCGCCCCGACGCGTACGGGGCGGGTGGCGGGGCGGTGCGGACGTGCCGCGTCGCGCCGAGGGTCAGCGGCCGAAGGGGCGCGAGACGCCGTTCTCGGATTCGAGGAGCTGCTTGACCCTCTTGTCGATGGCCGCCGCCTGGGCGCGGCAGCGCTTGGCCTCCTCGTGAGCGCCGAGGCGGTCGAGCTGCTTGGCCTTGTTCTTGAGGTCCTGGGACTGCTGCTGCAGCTGCCGGATGTTGACCGTGATGGAGCCGCGGGCGGCCATCGCGGACACGCTCTGCTGGCCGGCGGCCGGGGCGGCCTGGGCGGGCAGAGCGGTGAAGAGAACGCCTCCGGCCATCGCTGCGGTCACAGCGAGCGTGGAAATGCGTCGAAGCATGAGCTTCCCCCTGGTCTGGTTCGAAATGAGGTCATTACCAGCTGGTAACCCCATCCTATGCGATCTTGAGAAGTGATCGCGTCAGCCCAGGCCGCCCGCTGACACCGTCGCGGCAGCTCCAGCGGTACGAGCCGGATCAGGCCGTCTGCTCGAAGGACTTCAGCGTGCGGGCGAAGTCCCGGGTCGACAGCAGCAGCTTGTAGATGATGGCCAGTTCGAAGACCAGCAGCAGCACACCCGCGCCGATCGTCACAGGCGCCACCGCATCGACCGCCGGGGCGACGATGAACACGGCCATCTGGAACTCGATGCCGCTGACCAGGTGCGTACGGATGCGGCGTCGCAGCAGGAAGGTCCGGAACCGGGCGTACCAGGGGAAGCGGTGACGGAACTCCTGGTGCAGGTCGACGACCGTCGCCTTCCCCGGCCGCACCGGGGCCGCGAATCCCGGCGCGGCGGCCTCGGCGGCCTCGGCGGAGTCTTCCTCCTCCGCCCTGGTCTGCTCGTGTTCGACGTCCGCCTCGGGGTTGTCGCGCAGCATGTCCTCCATGAAGGCGAGTTCCCGCTGGTTCTCGGCCTTGCGGGCCGCGCGCACCCGGGTCTTGATCTGCTTGCGCATCCCGTGACGGATCTTGAAGATCTGCAGCGCGTCGACATAGCGCAGCATGTCGAGGAAGACGACGGCGAGCGCCAGCCACAGGAAGATGATCTCGCCGGTCCGGGTGAACTGACCGCCCATCAACGCCACGGCACAGGCCAGCACCCGCACCCGGTCGAAGACGTAGTCCAGCCAGGCACCGAACACCGAGCCGGTCCCGGTGAGCCGGGCGAGCTTGCCGTCCATG
This sequence comes from Streptomyces albidochromogenes, assembly GCF_005981925.1. Classification (GTDB taxonomy): domain Bacteria; phylum Actinomycetota; class Actinomycetes; order Streptomycetales; family Streptomycetaceae; genus Streptomyces; species Streptomyces albidochromogenes. Next base: position 5,720 of record NZ_VBVX01000240.1, on the reverse strand, counting down.
CAGTCGAGGATGAAGCTCACGTGGTATAGCGCGGCCCCGACCAGCAGCCAGCCCCAGCTTCCCGCCGCGAAGCAGCCCGCCGCGCCGAGGCCGAGGAGCAGCGCGACCCAGGTGATCTGATTCGGGGTGATCCGGGTCCACATCGCGGTCCAGCGGACCAGCGGGGTGGCGACCGGGTCCACGAGCAAGACGGTCCACCAGGCGTCGCGCTTCTTCTCAGTGGTACGGCGCACCTCGGCGAGGGCCGGCATTTCTCGGAGCATGATCAACTTTCCTGGCGTCTGAGTGTTCGCTTGACGCTAGGACGCTTGTTCACCAAGAAGCCAGATGTGCGCCATACAACCTTTACTCCGGGGTAACGGTCTGCATGATCACCCGAGTCGACGGCATTCCCAGACCGAGAACCGCAGGCGAGGGACGCCGCGCCGCAGGGTGAGGCGATCCCGGGTCAGTCGAGCAGTTCGACCGTGACGTCGGCCGGAAACCCGGTGGTCGGACCGGTCCTGCGGGCGAATTCCCGTACACCCGCCAGTTGCTCGGGGCCGAAGCGGAAGTCCAGCGTCGTGAAGTAGCGCTCCAGCAGCTCCGCGTCGAAGACCTCCCAGCGGGCGGCCTGCTCGGCGACCTTGCCGACCTCCTCGAGGGACAGGTCGCGCGACGTGAGGAACGCCTCGTGGACCTTCTTCACGACCCCGGGCTCACGCCGGAGGTAGTCCTTGCGCGCGGCCCAGACGGCGAAGACGAACGGCAGCCCCGTCCACTCCTTCCACATCTGCCCCAGGTCGTGCACCTGCAGGCCCAGCCGCGGAGCGTCGTGCAGCGCGGCCCGCAGCGCCGCGTCGCCGATCAGCACGGCGGCCTCCGCCTCCTGCATCATCACGCCGAGGTCGGGCGGGCACCTGTAGTAGTCGGGGCGTACGCCGTACTGCTCGGCGAGCAGCAGCTGCGCCAGGCGCACCGACGTACGGGACGTCGAACCGAGCGCGACCCGCGCCCGGTCGAGCTGTTCCAGCGGCACCTGGGACACGATCACGCACGACATGACCGGCCCGTCGCAGCCGACCGCGAGGTCGGGAAAGGCGACGAGATCGTCGGCGTTGCGCAGGAATTCGACGAGGGTGACGGGCGCGATGTCGAGATCGCCGCGCACGAGTTGCTCGCTCAGCCGCTCAGGGGTGTCCTTCGACAGCTCGAAGTCGAGAAGCGCTCCGGTACGGGCCAGCCCCCAGTAAAGGGGCAGGCAGTTCAGGAACTGGATGTGGCCGACACGTGGCCGGCTGCGACGGTGGTCGACAGCAGTTGAATTGTCCACATCCCGAGGCTAGACCTGTCCACGGCCGGTCCCGACGGCGGGGCGGTCCGGGGCGAGTCGGTTACCAGGGAAAGGCCAGCTGGAAGACGCTCTGATGGACGCTGTCAAACTTCCGGGTGACGTGATCTTTCCCTCTTCCACTCTCCTCGAAGTGCGTGCTACGCTCGCCGCAAGTTGCAGTTTGGTTTCCCTTGCAGTACAGAGCCTGCGGAGCATGTGACCCGCAGGCTTTTGTAGTTTTCAGACTTCTTTGCAGGTTCTGGAGCAGGGCAACCCTTTGGCCCATGGGAGGGCTTATGGCTACCGGAACCGTCAAGTGGTTCAACGCTGAAAAGGGCTTCGGCTTCATCGCCCAGGACGGCGGCGGCCCGGATGTCTTCGTCCACTACTCCGCGATCAACGCGGCTGGTTTCCGCTCGCTTGAGGAGAACCAGCAGGTGAACTTCGACGTCACGCAGGGCCCCAAGGGCCCGCAGGCGGAGAACGTCACCCCGGTCTAGTTGCCCGGGCCGACCTGATCGCGGTCGGAGTAAGCAGTACCCAAGGAGCCCCGTTCCGTCCGGAACGGGGCTCCTGCCTGTACTGGGCGGCGGATGCCGCGCTCACCCCGTGCCGGTGCCGCCCGCGTACAACGCCTCTATCTCGGCGGCGTACCGCTCGGCGACCGCCCGCCGCCGGACCTTCAGCGTCGGCGTGAGCACGCCTGCGTCCACCGTGAAGTCCTCGTCGAGTACGGCGAAGGCGCGGATCCGCGCCGGGCGGGAGAGCCGCGCGTTCGCCGCGTCGACCGCCTCCTGGACCACGGCGCGCAGCGCCTCGCGGTCCCCCGGGTCGCGGCCTTCGCGGGCCGCCCAGGCGGCGACCTCCTGGGCGTCCAGGGTGATGAGCGCGACGGGGTACGGGCGGCGGTCGCCCACCATCACCACGTGCGACACGAGCGCCGACTGCTGCCGGACGGCGTGTTCGGCCGTGGTCGGGGTGAGGTTCTTCCCCGCCGACGTGATGATCAGGTCCTTCTTGCGGCCGGTGATCGTGAGGTAGCCGTCGCCGTCCAGCGACCCGAGGTCCCCGGTGTGCAGCCAGCCGTCCGCGTCGACCGTCTCCCGCGTCGCCGCCTCGTTCGCGTGGTAGCCGGGGAAGACCATCGGACCGCGCGCCAGCACCTCGCCGTCCTCCGCGATGCGCACCTCGCAGCCGGCGACCGGGCGGCCGACCGTCCCGTACCGGACCGCGCCCGGGTGGTTGAGCGAGATGACGCCGCCCGACTCGGTCATCCCGTACCCCTCGAAGACCTGGATGCCGCAGGCCCGCAGGAAGTCCATCGTCCGCGGGGCGATCGGGGCCGCGCCGGTCAGCGCCCACCGCAGCCGCCCGCCGAAGACGGCCCTGACCAGGCTGTAGAGCCGCTGGTCGGCCTCTTCGTACGCGGCCGCCAGCTCGTCCGGCAGCCGCCCCTCCGCCGCCAGCACCCCGATCCGTACCGCCTCGTCGGACCTCTCGCGGCCGCCCTCCCGCCCCTCGGCCAGCGACAGGACGGTGGCGTGCACCTTCTCGAAGAGCCGGGGGACGGACGGCAGATGCGTCGGCCGCACCTCGGCCAGCTCGCTCACCACGTCCTCGATCCGGCCGCCGAAGTAGCAGAGCTCGCCGCCGCGCAGGAGGGTCGTGAACTGGATGAGCTGGGCGAGCAGGTGGGCGAGCGGCAGGTAGAGGTACGTGCGGTCCCCCGGCCCGCCGCCGATCAGGTCGAGGTTGGCTTCGAGCACGGCCCCGAGATTGCCGTGGGTGAGGCGGCAGCCCTTGGGGAGCCCGGTGGTCCCCGACGTGTAGACGATCGCCGCGAGGTCGCCGTCCCCGACGGCGGCGGCCCGCGCCGCCAGTTCCCCGTCGGGAGGTGCGGCCGGTCCGGCGGCCGGGCGCAGGTCGTCCAGCAGGAGGACGTGGCGCACGGCCGGGGTCTTCGCGCGCACGCCCGCCACCCGGGCGGCCCGCTCGGCGTTCTCGCAGATCACGACCGTGGCACCGGAGTCCGCGAGCACCCAGGCAAGCTCCTCGTCCCCCGCCGTGGGGTAGACGGGGACGACGACCGCGCCCACCGCGAGCACGGCGAAGTGCGCGTACGTCCACTCCACGCGGGTCTCGGAGAGGATCGCCACGCGGTCCCCCGCCCGGACTCCGGCGCCCGGCCCGGCCAGCACTCCGGCGATGGCGCGGACGGTGTCGCGCAGTTCGGCGTACGAGACGGGCGGCTTCCCCTTCGCCCGCAGCGCCGGATGGTCGCCGTACCGGTCCCCCGCCCATGCGGTGAACACCGCGAGTGTGCCGGGCCGCCTCATCCGAGCTGCTCGATTCGCCTCATGCGTCCGACGGTAGGTACGGCACGGGGCCACGGGGGATGACGGGAAACGTCACCGGCACTGACCGCGCCGCTCATCCCGGTTACCGTCGTTGACTATGGCGACCACGGCTGCGGGAGCGCTTTCGGCGGCGGGAACAGTGACCACGGCCAAGAGAACGATCACCGTGCACCATGTACGGGCCGTACTGCGCGGCGCCGAGCGCCGAGGCATCGACACCGTGCCGCTGCTCCAGGCGGGCAACATCCCGCCGCTGCTGCTCGGCGACGACCGGGCGCGCGTCACCGCCGCGCAGTTCGCGGGCCTCTTCCGGGCGCTGTACCGGGCGACGCGGGACGAGTTCCTGGGGCTGGCGTCCGAACCGAGCAGACCGGGCACGTTCGCGATGATGTGCTACGCCGCGCTGGGCTGCCGGGACCTGGGAGCGGCGGTCGAGCGCGGGACGGCGTTCTACCGGCTGTTCCCCGGCGGCCCGGACCTCGCGCTGGAACGCGGGGGCGGGGGCCCGGGGGCGGCGTTCAGCGTCCGCGGTGCTCCGGAGCGCGACGAGGACCGGTTCCTCAGCGAGTGCCTGCTGATCATCTGGCACCGGTTGTGCAGCTGGCTGATAGGGCGGCGCATCCCCCTGCGCTGGGCGGAGTTCCACTACCCGCCGCCGCCGCACAAGGACGAGTACGACACCCTCTTCGGCTGCCCCGTCCGCTTCGGCGCGGAGCGCACGGCCGCCGGCTTCGACGCGCACTGGCTCGCCGCCCCGCTCGTACGGGACGAGGCGGAGCTGCGTGTGATGCTCGGCCGCGCCCCCTTCGAACTCCTCAGCCGCCGCGAATACGGCACGACCGTGGCCGAACAGGTCCGCCACACCCTGGCGCAGTCCCTGCGCGCGTCGCCCCGGCTGCCCTCCCTGGGCGAGACGGCGACACGGCTCGCGGTCAGCCCGGCGACACTGCGCCGCCGCCTCCAGCGGGAGTCGACGTCGTTCCAGCAGCTCAAGGACGCGGTGCGGCGGGACGCGGCGATCGCGGGCCTGACGGAGGGCCGCGAACCGATCGCGGAACTGGCGGCGCGGCTCGGCTTCTCCGAGGACACGTCGTTCCACCGCGCGTTCCGCCGCTGGACGGGGACCACACCGGCGGCCTATCGGGTCGGCGCCGGTGCGGAGTGAGGGCCGCGTCGCCGGGGACGGTTCGTAAACGATCTCCCTTCTGCGACGACTCGATAAGATCATCGGATGACTGAAGAGCCCGTGGCCGAGCTGCCGGAAGACGAGTACGGACGCGTCTGGGGGCACTTCTACGAGGAGTTCGGCTTTCGGCCGAGTATGAGCCCGTTCACGTGGCCGGCCATCAAGGAGCCTTCCGCGTCGGTCACCTGGAGCCTGGACTCGCTGCCCGACGGGGAGCCGTACGAACCTCTGGATCACCTGGTCGCCACGGTCAAGCGCGGGTTGACTTCCTGCGTCGGCCCGCGGGGCACGCTGATCGCGCTCGACTGGCAGCACACGTCGTACCGCTTCGCGCCGCACGAGGTCGGCGGACCAGGACAGCCGCGTTGGCCTCTGAGCCCGTATCCCGACGGCGACTACTTCATCTACCTCTCGGAAGACTTCCGCACGGGCAGCTTCGGGCACCCTTGGGAGCATTCGCTCTGCCTGTTCGGCGAAGAACTCCTCGACGCCGTGTCAACGGAGATCGACAAGGTTCTCGGCCCTCCGATCCGCAGGTCCGGCAAGTAGAGGCTTCCCGGGACCGCTCGGCGTGGGCCCCTCCAGCAGAAGCCGCCCACCCCCGGTCCCTGCATCGCCCCTGCGTCGTTGACATGCGGGGTCAGCAAAGCTGAGCTTCCCGGTCAGCTCCGTACCTACCGGTCAGTCTCTACCGTCTCGGCAACGACCCCAGCCCCCCGTAGGAACGTTGGGAGAGCCGCATGAGTCACCCGAGCCGCACCCGCATCCCCGCCCGACGCAGACTGGCCGCCGTCATCACCACCTTGGCAGCCGCTCTCGCCCTCAGCACGACGCACTCCACCACCTCCATCGCCGTTCCGGGCAC
>NZ_VBVX01000023.1 GCF_005981925.1 Streptomyces albidochromogenes | reverse complement strand
TACCTCGACGGGCGGCTGCGGGTGAGCGGCCGCGACGAGCACCGGTACCACGAGGCGCTGGTGCACCCCGCGATGCGCGGGCGCCACACGCGGGTGGCGATCCTCGGCGGCGGCGACGGGCTCGCGCTTCGACTTCGGCGCCGGAGCGCCCGACTTCGTACGGCGCCTGCTGGTGCGCGCCGAGGTCCTGGCGTTCCCGGTGGTCATGGTGGTGGTCGCGGTGGCGCTGGTGCTGTTCGCCCTGCTGCTCCTGGAGGACCGCCCGCCGCTGCCGCTGCTGGTCTACCCGGCCGTACTGCTGCTCATCACGGTCGGCGGCTCCGGATTCTTCGAGTCCAAGGCGCGCTTCCTCCTGCCCGCCTTCCCCCTCCTGCTGCCCCTCGCGCACGCCATGGCGAAAGCCCGGCCGAGGACCGCGGTCGTGGTGACCGCCGCCCTGGCCGGGCTGTCGCTGGGCTACGGGGCGTACCTGGTGACGATCGCCCCGGTGCCGTGGTGACGGGCGGGGCTCAGGCCTCGCCGTCGCCGTCGCTCTCGCCCTCGGCGGAGTCGACGTCCTTCTCCAGACCGAGCTGCTCGACGAGCCACTTGTCGAACTCGATCGAGGCGCGGACCCAGCCGACCGTCGAGGACACGAAGTGCTCGAGGCTGACGCCGGTGCCGATCAGCATCTGGGCCTCACCGATGAGACGGACGGTGCCGTCGTCGTGGGTGTGGCTGTAGACCTTGGGCCACAGGGTGCGCCGGTTCCAGTCGTCGATCAGCTCGAGGAGCTGGACCTTCTCCTCGATCTGGTGCGGCCGGTCGTAGAAGGTCCGCACCGAGAAGACCTGCTGGTCGTCCTCGCCACGGAACATGAAGTACGTGCGGAATTCCTCCCACGGCGCGGCGAGGTCGCCCTCGTCGTCGACGACGTACTTCAGCTCCATCTGCTCCAGCAGCTGCTTGACGAGGTCCTGGTCGGGGACGACGGGGCCGGCGGGCCCTTCGGGCTGCGGTTCGGGCTGGCCCCCGAAGTTCGGGATCGAGGACGGGTCGATAGACATTTTCAGTACTCCTGGGATTCGCGTGTGCGGTCTTCGCGTGGCTGCCTGACATCGACCCTAGTCGCGAAAGCGGGCGCGGGTCCTTCGCCCTGCGCTGAACCCGCTCCCGGAGTGCCTACTCGGCGCGGCCGACGGTCAGACCGTCCCCGGACCGGTCCACCCGGACCGTGTCCCCGTCGGTCACCTCGCCCGCCAGGATCTCCTTCGCGAGCCGGTCGCCGATCGCCGTCTGGATGAGGCGGCGCAGCGGCCGGGCGCCGTAGGCCGGGTCGTTGCCCTCGTCCGCCAGCCAGGCCAGGGCCTCGGGCGTGACGTCGAGGGTGAGGCGGCGGTCGGCGAGGCGCTGGGCCAGCCGGCCGATCTGGAGCTCGGCGATGTGCGCGAGCTCGTCCCCGGACAGGGCGGAGAAGACGACCAGGTCGTCCAGCCGGTTGAGGAACTCCGGCTTGAAGGACGCCCGCACGACCTCCAGCACCTGCTCCTTCTTGACTTCGGCGCTGGTCAGCGGCTCGACGAGGTACTGGCTGCCGAGGTTCGAGGTCAGGACCAGGATGGTGTTGCGGAAGTCGACCGTCCGCCCCTGCCCGTCGGTGAGCCGGCCGTCGTCGAGGACCTGGAGCAGGATGTCGAAGACCTCGGGGTGGGCCTTCTCGACCTCGTCGAGGAGGACGACGCTGTACGGGCGGCGGCGGACCGCCTCGGTGAGCTGGCCGCCCTCCTCGTAGCCGACGTAACCGGGCGGGGCGCCGACGAGCCGGGCGACGCTGTGCTTCTCGCTGTACTCGCTCATGTCGATGCGGACCATGGCCCGCTCGTCGTCGAAGAGGAAGTCCGCGAGCGCCTTGGCCAGCTCGGTCTTGCCGACGCCGGTGGGGCCGAGGAAGAGGAAGGAGCCGGTCGGGCGGTCGGGGTCGGCGATGCCCGCGCGGGTGCGGCGTACCGCGTCGGAGACGGCGCGCACCGCCTCGTGCTGGCCGATCAGCCGCCGGCCGAGCTCGTCCTCCATGCGCAGCAGCTTCTGCGTCTCGCCCTCCAGGAGGCGTCCGGCGGGGATGCCGGTCCAGGAGCCCACGACGTCGGCGATGTCGTCGGGACCGACCTCCTCCTTGACCATGGTGTCGGTACGGACCTCCGCCTCGGCGGCCGCGGCCTCCTCCAGCTCGCGCTCCAGGCCGGGGATCTCGCCGTACAGCAGCTTGGAGGCGGTGTCGAAGTCGCCGTCGCGCTGCGCGCGTTCCGCCTGTCCGCGCAGGTCGTCGAGCTTCTCCTTCAGCTCACCGACGCGGTTGAGGCCCTGCTTCTCCTTCTCCCAGCGGGCGTTGAGACCGCGCAGCTCCTCCTCCTTGTCGGCGAGGTCGCGGCGCAGCTTCTCCAGCCGCTGCCTGCTCGCCGGGTCGGACTCGTTCTTGAGGGCGAGCTCCTCCATCTTCAGCCGGTCGACGGCGCGCTGGAGTTCGTCGATCTCCACGGGCGAGGAGTCGATCTCCATGCGCAGCCGCGAGGCGGCCTCGTCGACGAGGTCGATGGCCTTGTCGGGCAGGAACCGGGAGGTGATGTACCGGTCGGAGAGGGCCGCGGCCGCGACCAGCGCCGAGTCCGCGATCTGCACCTTGTGGTGGGCCTCGTACCGCCCCTTGAGCCCACGCAGAATGGCGATCGTGTCCTCGACGGTCGGCTCGGCGACCAGCACCTGCTGGAAGCGGCGCTCCAGGGCGGGGTCCTTCTCGATCCGCTCCCGGTACTCGTCGAGGGTCGTCGCGCCGACCATGCGCAGCTCGCCGCGGGCCAGCATCGGCTTGAGCATGTTCCCGGCGTCCATGGCGGAGTCGCCGCCGGCGCCCGCACCGACGACGGTGTGCAGCTCGTCGATGAAGGTGATGATCTGGCCGTCGCTCTCCTTGATCTCGGACAGGACGGTCTTCAGCCGCTCCTCGAACTCACCGCGGTACTTGGCGCCCGCCACCATCGCGCCGAGGTCGAGCGCGACGAGCCGCTTGTTCTTCAGGCTCTCCGGCACGTCGCCCTTGACGATGCGCTGGGCGAGGCCCTCGACGACGGCGGTCTTGCCGACGCCGGGCTCACCGATCAGCACGGGGTTGTTCTTCGTACGCCGCGACAGGACCTGCACGACGCGCCGGATCTCCTGGTCGCGGCCGATGACCGGGTCGAGCTTGCCGTCGCGCGCGGCGGCCGTGAAGTCGGTGCCGAACTTCTCCAGGGCCTTGTACTGACCCTCCGGGTCGGGTGTGGTCACCCGGCGTCCTCCCCTGATCTTCTCGAACGTCTCCAGCAGCTTCGCGGCGCTCGCGCCCTCCTGGGACAGTACGTCCCCGGCCTTGCCGCCCTTGGCCGCGATGCCGATGAGCAGGTGCTCGGTGGAGAGGTAGTCGTCGCCCAGCTCCTTCGCGCGCTGCGAGGCGTCGGCGATGACCGCGAGCATCTCGCGGTTGGGCTGCGGCGGGGCGACGGTGGACCCCGTCACGCTGGGCAGCGCGGCGAGCACGCGCTCGGTTCCGGCGCGTACGGCCGCCTGGTCCGCCTCGACGGCGGCCAGCAGATCGGTGATGTTGGCGTTGTCCTCGCCCGCGAGCAGGGCCAGCAGGAGATGCGCGGGCGTGAGGTCCGCGTGTCCGTCCTTGACGGCCCGGGTGCTCGCCGCCTGGATCGCGTCCCGGCTCTTGTTGGTCAGCTCTGCGTCCACTGCGCTCGTTCCTCCTCGGCGGGCGGTACTGCTTCCAGCTTTGACTTGTTCAGCATACGCAAAGTTGAGTCTATTCCACTCAAGGCAGAGAAGGACAGCCCGGCTACTCTGGCGCCATGGCCAACCACCTCGACGTACGGAACCCGAGCCCGGACTACCTCGCCTTCTGGCGCGAGTACCACCTGTGCACGCTGACAACCCTGCGGCCGGACGGCTCGCCGCACGTGGTGCCGGTGGGCGTGACGTACGACCCGGAGGCCGGGACCGCCCGCGTGATCACCAACAAGAGCAGCACCAAGGTGGCGAACGTGCTGGCAGCCGGCGAGGCGGGCGCGCGGGTCGCCGTCTGCCAGGTGAAGGGCGGCCACTGGGCGACGCTCGAAGGACGCGCGGTCGTCGTCACGGACCCCGAGCGGATCGCGGAGGCGGTACGCCGCTACGCCGAGCGGTACGGGCGCACGCCCGCGCCGAACCCGGACCGGGTCCTGATCGAGATCACCCTGGACCGGGCGATGGGGCGGGCCCCGAGCGCGTCGGCCTGAGAACCCCGCGGACGCAGCACAGCGGCGCCATCGTGTTCAGGTCCACGATGGCGCCGCTGTGTGGGGGAGCGCCTGGGCGATTGGAACGACGGGGGAATCGCGTCAGGCGCTGCGGGGGGTGGCGGTGCTGGTTTGCGGCTCGATCAGCTGGTGGTCACGCTGGTCGAGATTGACGAAGACCATGCCGTAGCGCACGGCACAGCGAACGGGTTGCGGGGCGCCACGGGGCTTGCGAAGGCACCGGTAGGCACGGACGTCCTCATCCTCTTCACGCGCGACCAGGATCGGCTCGCCGAACAGGGTGACCATCAGCGAGTCGCCACGGTGGGGAATGGCCGTGACGAGGTCGATGAAGTGCCAGCCCGATCGGTAGGCAGTGGCCATTTCACGCCTGAAGGTCCGGTCGTCCGGTGGAACAGTCATGCGTCTGTCTTGGCCGGCGCGCTGTCCCAGCCAAGGTCTGGCGGCGTATCGGACTGCGTGCCGACCACGGCGCCGCCCGCAGGCTTACTGTCCCAGGCGAGGTCCATGGTCGTTGCAGCGCCGAGGGCCAGCCCGGCTGCGAAGGCAGTGGCAAGCACCGAGCGAAGCATTCTCTTGTACATGGTCGGCTTCGTCCTCACTTGAAGGGTTTCTTCTCTCCCCGCACCAAGACCATGGCCTATTCGGCCACGTCAACACCACTGGGCCGATGCATCATGTTCCTGCACGTTCAGGACCCTGGGGGGTGGATTAATGACCGCAAGTGACTCAAATCAGGCACATCCCCATGCCGTCACCGATTTTTGTGACGAGGGAAGGCGTCTCTACGCCAGTGCTCTGCGCACCGGACGCATCGCCCGTACCGAGGTGGCCCCGGCTCCCTGCCTGATGGAATTCGCCCTGCTGCACCCGGATCCGGACGACGCCAACTGGCTGCGGCCGGTTCCGCCGTCCGCGGCACTCGCACAGCGTCTCCACCCGATCGAACGCGAGATCCGTGAGCGCAGACACTTCTCCATTGAACTTACCGACTCTTTCGAGCCGTTCCTGGCCATCAGCGCACAGGACCCGCCGACCACTCACGCCATCACCGTGCTGGAGGGGATCAACCGGATCAACGCGGCCATTGACCTCGCCACGGCCGAGTGCCACACCGAGGTGCTCACGGTCCAGCCGGGCGGCGGCCGCAGCGAACACGCCCTCAACTCGGCGCTGGAGCGGGGCCAGGCGCTCATCAACCGCGGCATCAGCATGCGGACCCTCTACCAGCACACCGTCCGGCACAGCCAGGGCACCCTCGCGTACGCGGAACGCATGGCCGAGGGCAAGGTCGAGATCCGCACCCTGGAACAGCTCATAGAACGGCTGATGATCTTCGACCGCACGGTCGCCTTCATCCCCGCGCGCGACGACCGCCAAGTGGCCCTGGAACTGCGCCATCCCGGCCTGGTGGAGTACCTCGCCGCCGTCTTCGAGCAGTTCTGGCAGCGCGGCGTCCCCCTCCAGGAGCGGGTCTCCTACGACCACACACCCGACGGCATATCCGGCGTCCAGCGTTCGATCGCCAAGCTGCTCGTCGAGGGGTACGTCGACGAGGCCATCGCCCGGCGGCTCGGGATGAACGTACGGACCGCGCGCGCTCACATCGCCAAGCTCGCCGCCACCCTCGGCAGCGGAAGCCGCGCCCAACTCGGCTTCCTCATCGCGCAGTCCGGCATTCTGGATCAGGATCACTGACCACGTCCCCGGTCACCGCCCACCCTCCCCGCCTGACTACGCTTTCGCCACCGTCATCTTCTTGCACTGCATGAATCGGGGGGAGGGCAGATGGGCGAAGACGAGGCGAAACCGGCGCATTCGCACGGCGACCGGGAACTGTGCGACGCCGGGCTGCGGCTCTACACCGAGGCCCTGCGCACGGGGCGCATCACCCGGGCCGACCTCGCGCCGGCCCCCTGCCTCATCGACATGGCGCTGGTCCACCCCGACCCGCGGGACGCCGCGTGGATGCGCCCGGTGCCGCCGGCCACCGGCCTCGCGCATCTGCTGCAGCCCATCACCCGGGAGATCAGCGAGCGCATCCGGCTCAGCACCGCGCTGGCCGACTCGCTGGCGCCCCTCACCGCCGTCGCCAGCGAGGACCCCAACCTCGCCATCACCGTGCTGGAGGGCATGCCCCGCATCAACGCCACGCTCGACGACGCCATGACCCTGGCGACGCGGGAGATCCTGACCGCTCAGCCGGGCAGCACCCGGCCGCTGAAAGCCCTCCAGCAGGGCCTGGGCCACGCCCTGCCCGCCATCGAACGGGGCGCCACCGTCCGGCACCTGTACCAGCACTCGGCGCGCTACTGCCCCCACCTGAGGGACTACCTGGCGCGTTTTCCCCCCGGCCACCCGCAGGTGCGCACCCTGGAGCAGAGCATCGAGCGGCTGATCGTCGTCGACCGGACGGTCGCGTTCATCCCCGCCACCCGCGAGCGGGACGTCGCCCTCGAAATCCGGCACCCCGCCCTGGTCACCTATCTCGTCCAGGTCTACGAAGTGCTGTGGGCCCAGGCCACCCCCCTCGCCGAGCAGCTGCCGGCGGTGTCCCCGGGCACCCCCGTCACCGCCGTGCAGCGCAGCGTCGCGCGTCTGCTGGTCGAGGGGAACACCGACGAGGTGGCGGCCCGCAAGCTCGGCATCAGCGTACGGACCTGCCGCTCCCACATCGCCAAACTCGCGCAGGCCCTCAACGCCTCCGGCCGCACCCACCTGGGCGCACTCCTCGTCCAGTCCGGCATCGCCCCGGTCCCGGCCGCCGCACCGCCGTCGACGGGCGTCGACCCCCAGGGGTGAATCCTTCAACTCGGCCTGAAAAGACCGGCGTCAGCCACTAACCTCGGCCCTACAGTCAGCGCTCTCCCCCCACGTCTGTGACTCCTCTCCTCCAACGGAAAGAGCCGCCAGCCGTGCACGTGGACTTCAGACCCCCCCTGCGCAGCCTCGGTGCCGCCACCGCGCTCGCGCTGGGCACCGCGACGCTGTGCGCCCTCGGGGCCCCGCCCGCCTTCGCCGCCCCCTGCGCATCGCCGCAGTGGCAGGCGCAGTTCTTCGCCAACACGACCTTCTCCGGAACGCCCGCCGCGACCGTGTGCGACGCCGCCATCAGCGAGAACTACGGCACCGGCGACCCGGCGGGCGTGACCCTCCCCGCCGACCACTTCGGCGTCCGCTGGTCCCTCACCCGGGACTTCGGCTCGGGCGGGCCGTTCTCGCTCACCGCCGAGGCCCTCGACGGGATCAGGGTGTACGTCGACGGGGAGCTGAGAATCGACCTGTGGCGGGACGTGACCACCGTCCAGAAGAAGACGGTGAACGTCACCGTGCCCAGGGGCGTCCACACCCTGCGCGTCGACTACGCCGCCTTCACCGGCTCCGCGAGCGTCGCCTTCACCTACGCGCCGCGCACGTCGCCGGACGTCGACACCACGCCGCCGCTGGCCCCCGCCGGGGCGCGGACGACGTACGACACGGCCACCCGCAGGGCCACCGTCACCTGGTCGCCGAACGCCGAGATGGACCTGGCCGGATACCGCGTCTTCCGCCGCCTCAAGGACACCGCCACGTACGTCGACGTCACGGGCGCGGCCCACCTCACGGGCACGACGTACACCGGCGTCCCGCCCGCGACCGGCCAGGTCTGGTACTACGAGGTCCGCGCCGTCGACAAGGCGGGCCGCGAGGGCCCCGGCAGCGTCGACATGCCCGTCACCACCGTCGACGCGACGCCGCCCGCGGCCCCCACCGGCCTCGCGGGGAAGCACGCGGACGGTGCGAACTCCCTCACCTGGACGGCGGTCGCGGACGCGGTGAAGTACGACGTGTACCGGGCCGCCGGCGACTCGCGCACGTACACGAAGGTCGCGACGGTGGGGACGCCGGCGTACGGCGACACCGCCCTGGACCCGGCGGTGACCTCGTACAAGTACACCGTGAAGGCGCTCGACGCGGCCGGGAACGCCTCGCCGTACGCCGCCCACGTGGCCGTCGCGGGCCCGGACACCACGCCGCCCCTCCCGCCCACCGCGCCCGCCGTCACCGCCGAGGACGACCAGGGCGTCACGCTGTCCTGGCAGAGCGGCTCCCCCGCCGACACCACGGCGTACCACGTCTACCGCGCCCCGGAGGACCTCGACGTCGAGACGAAGGTCGGCACGACGGCGGAACAGACCCTCCGGGACACCACCGGCCAGGCGGGGCAGCGCTTCCGCTACCGGATCGCGGCCGTCGACGCGGCGGGCAACGAGTCGGCGAGGACGTTGTGGGTGTCCGGCACGCGCGCGGTAGGCCCCGAGTCCGTTCCCACCGCGCCCCGGGCGCTGACCGGCACGCTCACCGGCGGCCTGCTGGAGCTCACGTGGGCGGCGGGCCCGTACGTCCCGGTCACCGAGTACCGCGTCTACCGGAGCGCGGCCGGCCCCGTCCCCACCGGGCCCGACGCGCAGCCCTACCGCGTCACGCGGGACCCCGCGCTGAGCGTCGACGACGTCCCGGCCGACGAGCGCGACCAGTTCTACGCCGTCGTCGCCGTCACCCCGTACGGCGTCGCCTCCCCCGCCTCCGGTTCCTTCAAGCCCGTCCGGCAGACCCACCGGCCGCCGGCCGCGACCCGGATCTACGACGTGTCGGGCCACGACGGGATGGTGTGGTTCGTCTGGGACCACGTGGAGGCCGACGAGGACGCGCCCGCGATCACCGGCTACCGCGTCTACCGCGCGACGGAGCCGGGCGTCACGAAGGAGAACGCGACCGTTCTGCCGCTGACCACGGACAACGAGTTCAGGGACACCGAAGTGACCAACGGGACGACGTACTGCTACGCCGTCGCGGCCGTGGACGCGGCGGGCGGCGAGGCCCCGCTGTCGGCGGAGGTCTCGGCGACGCCCGCGGCGGACCGGCTTCCCTGAGGTCCGCCCCTCCGGACCGGACCTCCCGCGGGCCGGGCGGGCCGGCGTCCGCAGGACAGCAAAAGGCCCGTCACCCCGAGTCGTGGGTGACGGGCCTTCCTCGCGTACGCGCCGTGCTCGTCGGGACTACTCCGCCGGCCTCTTGGGCCGCCAGACCACCAGCGCGCTCGCCTGCTGCACGTCCTCGTACCGGACGAGGTCGCGCCGGTACGACGCGTGCACCTGCGCCTCGCGCTGCTGGAGCGCGGCCGCCGCGCCGTCGACAGCCGCGGAGAGTTCGGCGACGCGCTGCTGGAGCGCGGTCACCTGGTTCTCCAGTTCGATGATCCGCTTGATGCCGGCCAGGTTGATGCCCTCGTCCTGCGACAACTGCTGCACCTGGCGCAGCAGTTGGATGTCGCGGGCCGAGTAGCGCCGGCCGCGCCCGGCCGTGCGGTCCGGGGAGACCAGGCCGAGGCGGTCGTACTGCCGCAGGGTCTGCGGGTGCAGGCCGGAGAGCTGCGCCGCGACCGAGATGACGTACACGGGTGTCTCGTCGGTCAGCTGGTACGGGTTACGACGCATGCGCGGGTCCATCTCATGCTCCCTTCGCGGCCTGGAACAGCTCCGCCCGCGGGTCCTCCCCCGCGGTCGCCTCACGGTAGGACTCCAGCGCCTCACGGGCCTTGTCGTCAAGGTCCTTGGGCACCTCGACCTCCACGGTGACCAGCAGGTCGCCGCGGGTGCCGTCCTTGCGGACCGCTCCCTTGCCGCGGGCGCGCATGGTGCGGCCGTTGGGGGTGCCGGCCGGCAGCTTGAGGGTGACCGGCGGGCCGCCCAGCGTCGGGACCTTCACCTCGCCGCCGAGCGCCGCCTCCACGAAGGTGACGGGCACGGTGACGGTGAGGTTGTCGCCCTTGCGGCCGAAGACCGGGTGGGCGCCGACGTGGACCACGACGTACAAGTCGCCCGCCGGGCCGCCCCGTTCACCGGGACTGCCCTTGCCACGCAGCCGGATCCGCTGGCCGTCGGAGACGCCAGCCGGGATCCGGACCTGCATGGTCCGCGACGACTTGGCACGGCCGCTGCCCTTGCAGACCTCGCAGGGGTCCTGGGCGATGAGCCCGCGGCCCCGGCAGTCGACGCACGGGTCGGTGAGCGAGAACCCGCCACCGCCGCCGCGCGACACCTGGCCGGTCCCGACGCAGGTCGGGCACACGCGCGGTGTGCCGTTCTTGTCGCCCGTGCCGGAGCAGGCCTTGCAGGGAGCCTGGCTGGACATGCGCAGCGGGACCGTGGCCCCGTCGACCGCCTCGGTGAAGCTGAGCGTCACCTCGGACTCGATGTCCTGGCCGCGACGCGGCTGCGTACCGGTACGCGCACCCGGGCCGCCCCGGTTGAACAGGCCCCCGAAGACGTCCCCGAGGCCGCCGCCGAACCCGCCGGCACCGCCGGTCTGGGCCCCGCCCTGGGCGCCTCCGAAGAGGTCGCCCAGGTCGAAGTTGAAGGTGCCGCCGCCGGCGCCCGGGCCCGGCCTGAAGCCGCCGTTCCCGAACAGAGCACGCGCTTCGTCGTACTCCTTGCGCCGCTTGGGGTCACCGAGGATGTCGTTCGCCTCGGAGATCTCCTTGAAGCGGTCCTCCGCCTTGGCGTCGCCCTTGTTGGCGTCCGGGTGGAACTCGCGGGCGAGCTTCCGGTACGCCTTCTTGATCTCGGCCTCGGTGGCGTCCTTCGGGACGCCGAGAACCTTGTAGTAGTCCTTCTCGACGAAGTCCTTCGTGCTCATCCCCGACGTCCCTCCTTCCTGCCGCTAGGTGTACTGCTCCTGCTCACGTCAGCCCTCGTCCGGGCCACCGCTCTCCTCGTCCGGGGCCTTGGCCGCGGGCTCGTCCGCCTTCGCGGGCGTCGCACCGGGCTGGGGCTCGGCCACCGCGACCCGCGCCGGACGGATGGTCCGCTCGCCGATCCGGTAGCCCGGCTGAAGGATCGCGACGCACGTGGTCTCGTCGACGTCCGGCGCGTACGAGTGCATCAGAGCCTCGTGGATCGTCGGGTCGAAGGGCTCGCCCTCCTTGCCGAACTGCTGCAGGCCCATCTTGGCGGCGACCGTCTCCAGCGATTCGGCCACCGACTTGAACCCGCCCACCAGCTCGCCGTGCTCCCGCGCGCGGCCGATGTCGTCGAGGGTGGGGAGGAGCTCGCTCAGGAGGTTCGCCACAGCGATCTCCTTGACCGTGACCCGGTCCCGCTCCACGCGGCGACGGTAGTTCTGGTACTCCGCCTGGAGCCGCTGGAGGTCCGCGGTGCGCTCATTGAGCGCCATGCGTACCTGGTCCAGCTGCGCCGTCAGAGCTACGTCCTGTACGTCCCCGGCCGGGGCCGCCGGGCCCGACTCCTCGACGGAGTCGGCCCCTGCCTTGTCGGGCGCGGCGGCCTGCGGTTCGGCGTCTTCGGGAGTGGCGCCGGAAGGGACGTCGGGCTTCTCCTCGAAGCCCGGAGTCTCCTCCGTCATGCGGCGCCTCCCTGACGGCCGGCGTCCTTCTCGTCGTCGACGATCTCGGCGTCGACGACGTCGTCGTCCGCCTTGGCCTGCTCGGCGCCGGGAGCGTCGCCGCCCGCGGCCTGAGCGCCCTCGGCGTTGGCGTACATGGCCTGGCCGAGCTTCTGCGAGACGGCCGCGACCTTCTCGGTCGCCGTGCGGATCTCGGCGGTGTCCTCGCCGGCGAGCTTTTCCTTCAGCTCGGCGACGGCGGTCTCGACCTCGGTCTTCACGTCACCCGGGACCTTGTCCTCGTTGTCCTTGAGGAACTTCTCCGTCTGGTAGACGAGCTGCTCGGCCTGGTTGCGCGTCTCGGCGGCCTCGCGGCGCTTGTGGTCCTCGTCCGCGTACTTCTCGGCCTCTTCGCGCATCCGGTTGACCTCGTCCTTCGGCAGCGAGGAGCCACCGGTGACGGTCATCTTCTGCTCCTTGCCCGTGCCGAGGTCCTTCGCGGCGACGTGCATGATGCCGTTGGCGTCGATGTCGAAGGCGACCTCGATCTGCGGGACGCCGCGCGGGGCCGGCGGCAGACCGGTCAGCTCGAACATGCCGAGCTTCTTGTTGTACGCCGCGATCTCGCGCTCGCCCTGGTAGACCTGGATCTGCACGGACGGCTGGTTGTCCTCGGCCGTCGTGAAGATCTCGGAGCGCTTGGTCGGGATCGTGGTGTTGCGCTCGATGAGCTTCGTCATGATGCCGCCCTTGGTCTCGATACCGAGAGACAGGGGCGTGACGTCGAGGAGCAGGACGTCCTTGACCTCACCCTTGAGGACACCGGCCTGGAGCGAGGCGCCGATGGCGACGACCTCGTCCGGGTTCACACCCTTGTTGGCGTCCTGACCGCCCGTGAGCTCCTTGACGAGCTCGGCGACGGCCGGCATACGGGTCGAGCCACCGACGAGAACGACGTGGTCGATCTCGGAGAGCTGGATGCCCGCGTCCTTGATGACGTTGTGGAACGGCGTCTTGCAGCGCTCCAGGAGGTCGGCGGTCAGCTGCTGGAACTGCGAGCGCGTGAGCTTCTCGTCCAGGTGCAGCGGGCCCTCGGCCGACGCCGTGATGTACGGCAGGTTGATCGAGGTCTCGGTGGAGGAGGACAGCTCGATCTTGGCCTTCTCGGCCGCCTCGCGCAGACGCTGGAGCGCCATCTTGTCCTTGGAGAGGTCCACGCCGTGACCGGAGTGGAACTGCTTCACCAGGTAGTCGACGACACGCTGGTCCCAGTCGTCACCACCGAGGTGGTTGTCACCGTTGGTGGCCTTCACCTCGACGACGCCGTCGCCGATCTCCAGCAGCGAGACGTCGAACGTGCCGCCACCGAGGTCGAAGACGAGGATCGTCTGGTCGTCCTTGTCGAGGCCGTACGCCAGCGCGGCGGCGGTCGGCTCGTTGACGATGCGCAGGACGTTGAGGCCCGCGATCTCGCCGGCCTCCTTCGTCGCCTGGCGCTCGGAGTCGTTGAAGTACGCCGGGACGGTGATGACCGCGTCGGCCACCTTCTCGCCCAGGTACGCCTCGGCGTCGCGCTTCAGCTTCTGCAGGATGAAGGCGCTCATCTGCTGCGGGTTGAAGGTCTTGCCGTCGAGCTCGATGTTCCAGTCGGTGCCCATGTGGCGCTTGACCGACCGGATCGTCCTGTCGACGTTGGTGACTGCCTGGCGCTTGGCAACCTCGCCTACCAGCACTTCACCGTTCTTCGCGAAAGCGACGACGGACGGCGTGGTCCTGGCGCCTTCGGCGTTGGTGATGACGGTGGGCTCGCCGCCCTCCAGAACGCTGACGACGGAGTTAGTGGTGCCCAGGTCGATGCCGACCGCACGTGCCATTTCGATTCCTCCAGCTGACTTGAGTGGAACAGACTCAAGGATGCATGACGGAGGCGATCGCGTCAACAGACCTGAGTGGGGTCGACTCAACTCTTATGCGGCCCTTATCTGCATGAGCACGGCACGGGGACGGGACGGGTACGGCACGCCCACGGTTGGCGGAGCCCCATTCAGGGGCGAATCCCATGAAATGGTACGCCCATGCACGCGAAGCGGATCTTCGATCTGGTGGCCACCTCGGCCCTGCTGCCGCTCGCCGCGCCCCTCCTGCTCCTCACCGCGACCGCCACCGCCGTGACGTCGCCGGGCCCGCCGCTCGTACGAAGTACCCGCGCGGGCCTGGCCGGCCGCCCTTTCCCGATGCTGACGCTGCGCACCGACCCCCGCACCGCGGTAGGCCGGCTGCTGCGCCGGACGCGGCTGGACGTGCTGCCCCGCCTGCTGCACGTGCTGCGCGGCGAGATGTCCCTGGTCGGGCCGTGCCCGCTGGCTCCGGGCCATCCGTCGGCGACACGGGCGAGACTGGGGGTGCGGCCGGGCGTCACCGGGCTGTGGCAGGTCGGCCGGCGCTCGGGACTGCCGTGGGAGGAGATGGACGTACTGGACCAGCACTACATCGAGCAGCACTGGCTCGGCCTGGACCTGGCCGTCCTGGCCCGCACCGTGCCCGCCGCCCTCGCCGGCAGGCGCTGAGGGAAGCCTTACGCGACACAGATCACCGCCTGCCCAACTACAGTGCGGCGGCATAAATGGGTACGCTCAGCACGGGCTGAATAAGTTACCGCTTAGTAATCCCAGCAAGATGCTCAGCCGTCCCCCGTATTTCTCACCTCGCAGGCCCGAGGAGCCCCCAATGCAACTCGCCGCGATCATCGTGTCGCTGGTCCTGACCGTGGTCGGCGTTGCGCTCATCGCCCGAGCCGTCGCGCAGATCTACCGGTTCGTCAAGCTGGGCCAGCCCGTGCCCGCGGGCAGCCGCACCGGCAATCCGAAGCAGCGCACGATCACCCTCGCCAAGGAGTTCCTCGGCCACAGCCGGATGAACCGGTGGGGGATCGTCGGCGTCGCGCACTGGTTCGTCGCGATCGGCTTCCTGACGCTGCCGCCGACCCTCGCCCAGGCGTACGGCCAGCTCTTCCAGGCGGACTGGGTGCTGCCGGTCATCGGCGGCTTCCTGCCGTTCGAGATGTACATCGAGTTCATCGGCCTGATGACGGTCGTGGGCATCGTCGTCCTGATGGCGATCCGCCTGCTGAACCTGCCCTCGCGGGCCGGCCGCAAGTCGCGCTTCGCCGGCTCGAAGGCCTGGCAGGCGTACTTCGTCGAGTACATCATCCTGACGATCGGCCTGGCGATCCTGGTGCTGCGCGGCCTCGAAGGCGCGATCCACCACGTGGACGGCTACGACGCCGCGTACTTCGTGTCGTACCCGCTCGTCCTCGCCTTCGAGGGCCTGAGCGTCTCCACGCTCCAGACGCTGATCTACTTCACCGCGATGATCAAGATCGGCACCTCGCTGATCTGGATGATCACCGTCTCGCTGAACACCAACATGGGTGTCGCGTGGCACCGCTTCCTCGGCTTCCCGAACATCTGGTTCAAGCGCGAGGACGACGGCTCCACCGCCCTGGGCGCGCTCCAGCCGATGACGACCGGCGGCAAGGAGATCGACTGGGAGGACCCGGCCGAGGACGCGGTCTTCGGCGTCAGCCAGGTCGAGCAGTTCAGCTGGAAGGGCATCCTCGACTTCTCCACCTGCACAGAGTGCGGCCGCTGCCAGTCGCAGTGCCCCGCCTGGAACACCGGCAAGCCGCTGTCCCCGAAGCTGCTGATCATGTCGCTGCGCGACCACGCCCACGCCAAGGCGCCGTACCTGCTCGCGGGCGGCGGCAAGACCATGGAGGGCGACGAGAAGGCGACCGAGGAGCAGCTGAAGGACGTTCCCGCGTCGGCTCTGGCGGAGGCCGAGCGTCCGCTCATCGGCACGCTGGAGGAGAACGGCGTCATCGACCCGGACGTGCTGTGGTCCTGCACCACGTGCGGCGCCTGCGTCGAGCAGTGCCCGGTCGACATCGAGCACATCGACCACATCGTCGACATGCGCCGCTACCAGGTGATGATCGAGTCCGCCTTCCCGTCGGAGGCCGGCACGATGCTCAAGAACCTGGAGAAGAAGGGCAACCCCTGGGGGTTGGCCAAGAAGCAGCGCGTCGAGTGGACCAAGGAAGTCGACTTCGAGGTCCCGATCGTCGGCAAGGACATCGAGGACCTGTCCGAGGTCGAGTACCTCTACTGGGTCGGCTGCGCCGGCGCCCTGGAGGACCGGGCGAAGAAGACCACGAAGGCCTTCGCGGAGCTGCTGCACATCGCGGGCGTCAAGTTCGCGATCATGGGCGGCGACGAGAAGTGCACCGGTGACTCCGCCCGCCGCCTGGGCAACGAGCCGCTGTTCCAGCAGCTCGGCCAGGAGAACGTCGCCATGCTGAACATGGCGTACGGCGAGGACGACGACGACCCGGCGACGAAGAAGCCCAAGACGTCGAAGAAGATCGTCGCGACCTGTCCGCACTGCTTCAACACGATCGCGAACGAGTACCCGCAGCTCGGCGGCGAGTTCGAGGTCATCCACCACACGCAGCTGCTCCAGCACCTCATCGACGAGGGCAAGCTGATCCCGGTGACCCCGGTCGAGGGCCTCATCACGTACCACGACCCGTGCTACCTGGGCCGTCACAACAAGGTCTACACGCCGCCGCGCGAGATCATGTCGGCCGTCCCGGGCCTGCGCCAGCAGGAGATGCACCGCCACAAGGAGCGCGGCTTCTGCTGCGGCGCCGGCGGCGCGCGCATGTGGATGGAGGAGCGCATCGGCAAGCGCATCAACACCGAGCGCGTGGACGAGGCCCTGTCCCTCAACCCGGACATCGTCTCCACGGCCTGCCCCTTCTGCCTCGTCATGCTCACCGACTCGGTGAACGGCAAGAAGAACGACGGCAAGGCCAAGGAGTCCCTCCAGGTCGTGGACGTGGCGCAGCTGCTCCTCGACTCGGTGAAGACCCCGGCCGCACCCGAGGACGAGCCGCAGTCCGAGGACGCGCCGGAGCCCGAACCGGCGAAGTAGCACGTACGCGCGAGAAGGGAGCGGCCGGATCTGCCTCGGGGGCAGGTCCGGCCGCTTTCGTACGTCCCACTTAACTCGGCGGTCAAAAAAGAGCATCATGTGGCAACTGAAACGGGCGATACGGGCGGGGTAGGTCATGCGAAGAGCGATCGCGGTGGCAGCAGTGAGCTGCGCGGTACTGCTGGCGGGCTGTGGCGCCTCCCCCGACCGCGACGACGCCCCGGACGCCGGCGCCTCCCCCACCGTCCTGGCCGCGAAGGCCGCCAAGGCCGCCGCGCCCGTCCACCCCGTACCGCACGGCAGGGGCAGCCGCGTCGCCGAGGACTTCAACGGCGACGGCCACCGCGACCTCGTCCTCAACGACCTGGTCAAGGGGCCCGAGGAGCGGATGGGCGACGACGCGGGCATCGGCGTCGTGTACGGCGCGAAGCCCCCGCGCGTCTTCGACCCTTCCGCACGCCAGCTCCTGACGCCCGCCCGCAACGCGGCCCGCACCGGGGGCGTGCTGCCGGCCGCGTTCGACGCCGAGGCGGCCTGCGACCTCGACAAGGACGGTTACGCGGACCTGGTGGTCACCACCGACCCGCCGTTCAACGGCACCGGCATGCCGCCCGTACCGCTCCAGATCCTCTTCGGCGGCGCGGACGGCCTCACCGGCAAGGCGGTGAAGCTCCGCATCCCCGACCGCGCCCGCTTCGGCAACGAGTGGCCCGGCCACCCCGTCTGCGGCGACTTCGACGGCGACGACGCCAACGACCTGGCCGTGACGGCGAGCGGCGGCCGCCTCAGCTATCTGCGCGGCCCCTTCACCCGCGCCGGCGCCCCGCGCGCGGCCGCGGGAGCGCTCCCGGGCGCCGGTCCGGTGCTGGTCGCCCCCGACCGCGCACCGGACGTCAACGGTGACGGCTACGACGACCTGGTCTCCGCCCCCCGCCCGCACCAGCCCGGCACCGCCGAGCGCGCGACGCTGCTGCTCGGCGGCCCGGCGGGCCCCGGGCGCCCCGGCGGCGCGTACACCTTCACAGCGGTCGACGCCCGGCCCAGCGCCCTGCCGGCCGGGGAGGAGGCACCCGTGACGAACGTGCTGCGGCACGCCGACTTCGACGGCGACAGGAAGCCCGACACGGTGACGCGTACGCACCGGGGCGAGACGACCGACGTCATCACGTACCGCTCCTCGGCCACCGGCAGGACCATCTCCTTCTCCACGGCGGTCTTCTCGGCCGGGCAGGGCTGACCCGGCCCGCACAACCATCCGTACCGCCGTACAACCATCCGCCGCCCTCGGCGGTCTCCTGTGCGCTGATCACCACGTGTCCCCGAGGACAACTCCCGGCGAACACGGGCGATCGCACCCCATTGACTCGGACGCGCACCACGTGTCCCGGCATGCCGCAGGAGAACTCCGCATGCGCAGCTCCCTCCGCACCACCCTCGCCGTCGCGACCGCGGCCGCCCTCACCGGCGGCCTGCTCGTCGCCGGAGCCGGCGCGGCCGCCGCCGTACCCGCCGGGCTCCAGGGCGACTTCAACGGCGACGGCTTCCGCGACCTGGCGGTCTCCGCCTCCGGAGCCACCGTCAAGGGCCACGCCGGCGCGGGCGCCGTGACCGTCCTGTACGGCTCCCCGGCCGGCGCGGGCGCCCAGAAGATCCAGACGCTCACCCAGGAGACGGCGGGCGTCCCGGGCTCGGCGGAGAAGGCGGACGCCTTCGGCGGCCACACGGCCACCGCCGACTTCAACGCGGACGGGTACGCCGACCTCGCCATCGGCGCGCGCTTCGAGGACGTCGGCTCGGACGTGGACGGCGGCACGGTCACCGTCGTATTCGGCAGCGCGACCGGCCTGGCCGGCGGCATCACCGTCGCCGACCCGACGCCCACCCGGCACGATCACTTCGGCTCGGTAATGGCCGCGGGCGACTTCAACGGGGACGGCAAGCCGGACCTGGCCCTCACCGCCGACAACAACAAGATCGACGTCTACCGCGGCGGTATCAGCAAGTCGGGTGCCACCGGCGGCCGTTACACCGTCACCACCCAGGTCCTCGCGATCGAGGGCCACGACATCTTCAACATCACCGCCGGCAACGTGAACAACGACGGCCGCACCGACCTGGTCGTCGACGGCTACGAAGGCGACAGCCCGGGCGAGTACGCGTACAACGCCAACTACTACCTTCCCGGCAGTGCGGCGGGCATGACCACGACCGGCGCCAGGAAGCTCCCGGCGGGCATCGTCACCGACATCGGCGACACCAACGGCGACGGCTTCGGCGACATCGTCATCGGCAACACCTGGGACGGCGACGGCGGTGTGGCGAAGGGCGGCGCGGTCCAGGTCCTCTACGGCACGGCGAGCGGCCCGACCGGGGGCAAGGACACGATCACGCAGGACAGCCCCGGCGTTCCGGGAAGTTCGGAGACCGGCGACGGGTTCGGCTGGGAACTCTCCCTGGGTGACATCAACGGCGACGGCCTCCAGGACCTGGCCGTCGGCGCCGCCAACGAGGACCTCGACGGCATGGCCGACGCCGGCATGGTCACCGTCCTCTACGGCACGCCGAACGGCTTCTCCGCCTCGGGCGCCCAGGCGATCGAGCAGGACACCCCCGGCGTCCCCGGCGCGAGCGAGAAGCTCGACGGCTTCGGCGGCGAGGTCTTCCTCTCCGACACGACCGGCGACGGCAAGGCGGACCTGACGGTCGGCGTGCCGTGGGAGAACGCGCAGGACGGTGTCGTCGTGGCGTTCCGTTCCGACGGCACGAAGATCTCGACCACGGGTCGCAGCATCGGCCTGACCGCCGCGGGCATCTCGACGGCGGGCACGCCGCGCCTGGGCGCGAACATGTCCGGCTGACGATCACGGCGACAACCGCGCTACGCCCGGCGTCACCCGCCCGCCCATGGGCGGGTGGGCGACGCACAGGGGTGGACAACCCGTCAGGGACCCCCTAGGGGATGTCACAGCTCGGCCGCAAAGCCGGGCCTGTTGCGGCAGGCCCGGCATACGGCGCATCCGGACCAGGTACGTTCGATTACGTGGCTGGATTCAGGATCGGACGCGGCCGGGACAACCGCACCCCGCAACAACAACCGCAGCGGCAACAGCAGCGGCAACGGCAGCAACCGCCGTACGGGCAGCAGGCGTCATCGCCTCAGCCCCCGTACGGCCAGCAGCAGTGGCCGCAGGCACCGCAGTACGGCGGACAGCACGGCGAGCCCGAATACTTCGGCGAGCCGCACCCCCACCAGGGCCACGGCCAGGGCGGGCAGAGCGGCTACGGAGGCCAGGGCGGGCGCGGCGGCCCCGGGGGCGGTGACCCGTACGCCGCGAACAACAACCCGGGCCACACCACCGCCTTCAGCATCGACGACCCGTACGGCGACGGCGGCGCCTACCACTCCGGCAACACCCCCGCGCCGCCCGCGGGCCCGCGCCTGCACTGGAAGCAGCTGCTGAGCGGCATCGTGCTGCGCCCCGGCCCGACGTTCTGGCAGACGCGCGACTACCCGGTCTGGGGACCGGCCCTGGTCGTCACCTTCCTGTACGGCCTGCTGGCGGTCTTCGGCTTCGACAAGGCGCGCGAGGAGGCCATCAACGCGACCCTGTCGAACGCCATCCCGTACGTCCTGACCACCGGCGTCGCGGTGATCATCTGCGGCCTCATCCTGGGCGCGGTGACGCACACGCTGGCCCGCCAGCTCGGCGGTGACGGCTCCTGGCAGCCGACCGTCGGGCTGTCGATGCTGATCATGTCGATGACGGACGCCCCGCGCCTGGTCTTCGCGATCTTCCTGGGCGGCGAGAACGGTCTCGTGCAGGTACTGGGCTGGGTGACCTGGCTGGCGGCGGGGGCCCTGTTCACCTCGATGGTGAGCAAGTCGCACGACCTGCCGTGGCAGAAGGCGCTGGGCGCGTCCGCGATCCAGCTGGTGGCGCTGCTGTCCCTGATCAAGCTCGGCACGATCTGACGCGGGAACCACCCCACGACGAAGGCCCCGGCGCGACATCCGCGCCGGGGCCCTCTCGTAGCTCGCGTACTCTCCGCGTACCGCCCGCCTACGCGTCCAGGACCTGCCCGCTGCGCCGGACGACCGGCTTCTGGACGCTCCAGGGGAAGTTGATCCACTCGTCGGTGCGCTTCCACACGTACTCGCACTTCACGAGCGAGTGGGACTTCTCGTAGATGACCGCGCTGCGGACCTCCGCCACGTGGTCGAGGCAGAAGTCGTGCACGAGCTTGAGCGTCTTGCCGGTGTCGGCGACGTCGTCCGTGATCAGGACCTTCTTGTTGCTGAAGTCGATCGCGTCCGGCACCGGCGCCAGCATGACCGGCATCTCCAGGGTCGTCCCGACGCCGGTGTAGAACTCGACGTTCACCAGGTGGATGTTCTTGACGTCGAGGGCGTAGGCCAGGCCGCCGGCGACGAAGACGCCGCCGCGCGCGATGCTCAGCACGATGTCGGGCTCGTACCCGTCGTCGGCGATCGTCTGCGCGAGCTCACGCACGGCGTTGCCGAAGCCCTCGTAGGTCAGATTTTCCCGTACAGCACTCATACCCATGCACCCATACCCGGCATCACACCTGCGTCCGATGGAAATTGAGGAAGGACCGCGAGGCCGTCGGCCCGCGCTGGCCCTGATAACGCGACCCGTACCGCTCGGAGCCGTACGGGAACTCGGTGGGCGAGCTCAGCTGGAACATGCACAGCTGCCCGATCTTCATGCCGGGCCAGAGCTTGATCGGCAGCGTGGCCAGATTCGAGAGCTCGAGCGTCACGTGCCCGGAGAACCCGGGGTCGATGAATCCGGCGGTCGAGTGCGTCACGAGCCCGAGCCGCCCCAGCGAACTCTTGCCCTCCAGCCGCGAGGCGAGGTTGTCCGGCAGCGTGATCGTCTCGTACGTCGACGCCAGCACGAACTCCCCGGGGTGCAGGATGAAGGCCTCGTCCCCCTCCGGCTCCACCAGCCGCGTCAGGTCCGCCTGCTCGACGGCCGGGTCGATGTGCGGGTAGCGGTGGTTCTCGAACACCCGGAAGTAGCGGTCGAGCCGCACGTCGATGCTCGAGGGCTGCACCATGGATTCGTCGTACGGATCAATACGCACGCGTCCGGCGTCGATCTCGGCCCGGATGTCCTTGTCTGAGAGAAGCACGCCCCGAGGATACGCAGAGCGCGCGGGCCCGCCCCAATCGGACGACCCCGCGCGCCACACCGCTCCGGCCTCCGGCCGATCTCTAGCGCTGCTCCAGCACCACCGGCACGGCGTGCCGCAGCCGCGCACAGCGCGGACAGCGGATGAGCCGCCCCGGGCCGATGCGGCCGGCTCCGAGCTGCTGCAACGGGAACGATGTGGTGCTGAACACGTGCCCTTCGGCACAACGGACGACGGTGGGCTCCATCAAGTCCATCAGGTCCCTTCCCCAACAAAGCGTGGACGAGAAGGCCACATTAGGGGATGAACGGGACGCCACTCCAGGCGGCACTCCGCCCCCAAAGGTACGCCCACCCGACACCACGAAAACCCGCCCCCGCACCCCGGGTCGCACACACCGGAGCGGGACCTGGGGTACACTGTCCGACGAAGCGGCGCCACCCAACGGCCCGCTGTGCGGGTGTAGTTTAATGGTAGAACATGAGCTTCCCAAGCTCAGAGCGCGAGTTCGATTCTCGTCACCCGCTCCACGCAAGAGCCCCAGGCCATCGGCCCGGGGCTTCTTTGTTGTCTGGACCAGTTCAAGCGTCGCGCACCAGATCCGCACCAGAAGGCCCCCGATCAGCCTTCTTGCGGGCGGCCCGCACGAGATCATCCAGCCCGCTCGCCACTTCCTGCTGTCGCTCAAAATCTGAGTGCTGATAGATCAGCGCGGCCTTCTCCGACGACTGCCCGGCCCGGACCATCGTGTCCTTGAGCGTGGCCCCGGAACGGGTCGCGAGGGTGTGACCGGTGTGACGAAGATCGTAAAACCGGAAGCCGTCCGGCATGCCGACGAGAGCGCGGGCCTTGCGCCACTTCCGCCCGAAGGTGGAACGCCGGAACGGCTTGCCCTTCTCCCCCACGAACAGAAGTCCGTCCGGTCCCTTCTCGGCGTACCAGTCGAGGTGGCGTCGGAGGTCGGTCCGCAGAAAGGCCGGCAGAACCACGACGCGCTTTCCCGCTTCGGATTTCGTCGGCCCCTCGGCCCGCTTGCCGGTGGTCAGCTCGGGTGCTGCCTGGCGGATCCGGACGGTCATGTCGTCCAGGTCGACATCCTTTCGGCGGAGCTCCGCCTGTTCCTCCGGTCGCATAGGTCCGTACGCGCCGAGGTAGACCATCAGCCGCCAGCGAGGCCCGACCGCGTTGGCGAGCTGGTCGACCTGGTCGACGGTGGCGATCTGCCGTTCGGCGGCCGACTCCTTGCCCGCGCCCTTGATGCGGCACGGATTGCGGCGGATCAGCTCGTCATCGACGGCTGTCTCCATAACAGCCTTGAGCAGTCGGTACGCCTTGGCGACGGTCGTCGCGGCGCCGGTGGCGGCCAGTCGTTCGGCCCGCCAGGTGCGGACGCGGGGTGCGGTGATCTCGTCGAGGTCCAGGCCCTCGAAGGTGGGCAGGAGGTGCAGCCGCAGCAGTCGGCGGTACAGCTCATCCGTGGTGGGAGCGAGCCCACGCTCGTCGACCCATTGGAGCGCGTATTCCTTGAAGTTCACGGCGCCCGCGTCCGGGTCCTGCCAGTTACCGCGCGAGAGGTCGGCCTCAATCTGTGAGAGCCACACCTCAGCGTCGCGCTTGGTCGCGAACGTCTCGGGTGCGCGGAACTCCTGTCCGTCCGGGCCCAGGTAGCTGGCGGTCCAACGGCCGGACCGATACTGCCGCACCGCACCGAAGCGCCGGCGACTTCCTTTCTTGTTGCCCATCAGGCAGCCCTCCCGTAGCGGGAACGACGACGGTTGATGGGCTGCACCGTGTTGCCGTTGATGTAGGCGTCCAGGACGCTTTCCGCGATCCGCACATGGCGGCCGACCTTGACGAAGGCGATACGCCGTTCAGCGATGAGCCTCCGGGGGAAGCGGACGGTGGTGCCGAGGCGTTCGGCGGCTTGCTCAACGGTCAGCAGGTGGTCACTCACGACCGGTCTCCTTCCAGGGCGAGGGCTTCGCGTGCGGTTTCGCGGTTGAGCTGGAGATCTCTGGCGATGGAGGCGGCGAGTACGGACTCACCGGGTGTGTGGCCCTGCCCCGCGTACTGCCAGTCGGTGAGCACGAGGACCGTCGGGTCCTGGTCGGGGTCGGACAGGCCCAACTCTTCGCGCTGCTGGGTGGCGCGATAGTCGGCGCGGACCTGGCGGAGGGCACCGAGGGTGGTCGAGTAGCGGCGTGACTTACTGGAGAAGTGACCGCGGAAGCCGAGCATGTGCGCCCAGGCCCGCAGTCTCCGATCCGGGTACAGGCCGTCCAGGTCGAAGCACGCTTCGATGAGGCGGCGCGGGTGGTCCGGTACCTCGAGGAGCACCAGGACCTCACGGTTGCCGACGCGGCGGTCAATGGTGCCGGTCGTCTCGGCTGCCTTGGTCGCGTACTTGGCCACGTAGGAGGCGACGCCCTGTTCGGTGATGTCGGTGCCGGCCTCGAAGGCGCGGATGGGCCGGATGTCGAGCTGGGAGCCCCAGCGCAGTTCCCGGGCGGGCTGGTCGGCGGCGGCCGGGACGGTGATGGACGTGTACGAGTGGACGACGGCGGCGTGGATGGAGTCGGTCAGCAGCTGCACGGTGGCCCAGGAGGGCGGCGGGTCCTTGGGTCCAGCAGGCCCGTCGAGGCGTACGACGGCATGGAAGTGGACGGCCCCGCGCTTCTGGAACTCTGCGACCTTGCCGTATGAGACGCGTACGACTTCCTTGAGTTCCCGCTGTGTGAGTCCCGCTCGGGCGGCGATCTCGCGGCGGAGCCGGTTGGTGAAGCGCTGCCAGAGGTTCCCGGCATGGTTGTTGAAGAGCACGGCGGCGGCGTAGTCGTAGGTGTCCGGGTCGAGCGGCGTGCCGAGTGCGTCGTCGTCGGGAGCATGGTGGGTGCCGCAGCGGCAGCGGCCGGAATCCGGGCGGTTGTGGACTGGACCGAAGCTCGGCGCGGTGAGCGTGGCGAAGACGCGCGGGTGATCCCGGACAGTGGCCGGCACGTCCTTGTCCTGGTCGCCCGCGAGCCCCGCCCGGATCAGGTGGTAGGTGTCGGCGGCGTACATCCAGGCGCAGGCCGGGCAGCGCGAGGCGCGGCGGTTGCCGCAGGCGACGCGGAGTCGTCCGCCGGGCTCGTCCTCGGTGGAGTAGTGGTGCAGAGCCTGGCCGGTGGCCTTGTCTTTGGTGAGCGTCCAGCCGGTGAGGTGGATCGGGTTCGCACAGCCGCCGGTACGCCGCACCTGGTCGCGCCAGCGGTCGAAGCCCGGAGACCCGGCCACCCGCAGCAGATCGCCGAAGGTGTCCGGGTCCAGGCCCGCGAGGGTAGCGGTGTCGGTCACACAGCCCTCCGCTGGCCGAGGGCGAGCGGGGCCGGGGCCGTCGTGATGCCCGTGCCCCTGCAGCGGCGGCAGGTCACAGTGAGGGTGGCGCGGGTGCCGTCGGGGAGGCGGGTGCCGGTGTCGATAGCGACGAGGGGGAAGCCGTCACAGTCGGGGCAAACGCGCGTCCGGGCATGGGTGTGCTGGGCCATGATGGTGGTCCTTTCGATTGCGGTTGGAAGGGGCCGGACCGTCCGGGCGGCGGCGATGCTTGGCGGCTTGTGCGCCGCCCGGAGGTCGGTCAGCGAGAAGCGGGGCGAGGGCCGCGACGGCCGGGGGTGCCCTTGGCGGCATACATCGCGGCATCGGCGGCGGTGAGCGCGTCGCTGAGAGTGCGAGTGGCCAGTTCCGCGAGGCGGCAGCAGCCGACCGAGACGGAGACAGGAAGCGACTGGCCGCCGTACGGGAACGGCTCATTGAGCGAGCGGGCGAGCGTGTCGAGCTCCGCAGTGCGGTCAGCGTCGGGGGTCACAGCGACGAACTCGTCTCCACCGAGACGGCCAGCGACGCCGTGTCGACCGCACCAGGCAGCGAGGCGGGTGGCGGTGGTGGTCAGCGCGGCATCCCCGGCGGCATGGCCGTACGAGTCATTGAGGTTCTTGAAGTCGTCCAGGTCGAGCAGCAGGACGACCGCGTCCCGGTGACGGCGGGCGATGCGTTCGGCGGCAGCGGTCCACCCGGCTCGGGTGTGCAGGCCGGTGAGTGGGTCGCGGCGTGCGGTGGCCAGCCGGTGGGCGAGGTAGCTGGAGTGGGCGGCCCAGCCGAGCAGGGGCAGGGATAAGGCGAGTGCTTGCGGGTCCACGGTTCTCCTTCGTCGCGGTTGGAAGGGGTTGCGTAGGCCGTCCGGGCGGTGGCGATGCTTGGCGGCTTGTGGCACCACCCGGAGGCCGGTCAGCGGTTGAGTTCCTGGCGGAGCAGGCGGACCAGGAGCAGCAGCACGACGCCGCTGATGGACAGCGCGAGCCCGGTGATGGCCACGGCCAGGAGCGAGGAGGTGAGCACCACGCCGACCACGACGACACCGGTCACGGCGGCAGCGGGATTGCTGCGGGCAGCGTCGACGACGCCGGACCGAGCGGGCGTGGGTGCCGGCGGGGCAGACTTCTCGACCGCGACCGGGGCGGGCGTGTGAGCGGTCGGGACGTACGTGTCGGGCGCCGGGTACTTGGGCTTGAACACGGTGGTTCTCCTTCCAGGCGGGTTACTTGGCGAGCGGGTCGATGACCGGGGTCAGGAAACTGTCGGCGAGGAGGTAGCCGCCCAAAAGCAGGACGGCGACCAACCACAGCGGCGGGCGGACGAGCTTGATACCGAGTGCGCCGACGACGATCAGGGCGAGCCAGAGCGGTACGTCCATGGCGGTGATCTCCTCTGCTCTCAGCGGGGGTTGCAGCGGTGGGTGCGTGCGGCCAGCTCGGCGGCGGCGCGGTTGAGGTAGTCGGCCGACCAGTCGCAGCCGGGAGCGGTGCAGGCGGCGGCGTGCGCCTCCCGGCCCTGACGGTCGCGGTGGGTTCCGATCTGGATCGGCCCGATGCGGTCGACGTCCCAGAAGCGGTTGCGAGGCATGAGGCTCACTTCCTCTCAGGCGAGTTGGGCGGACGTGTACGTCTCGACAGCGACGGCGTAGGCGGTGGCGGCTTCGAGCAGCTCCCGCGCGAACTTGAGGTGCTCGGCCGGGGTGAGGCTTTCGCGAGCGCAGAGGGTGAACGACGCGTGCTTGTCCTGCACGGCAAGAATCGGAGTGCGCTTCGGGCCGTAGTCGTGGCACATGACGAACGGCTTGTCTGTCAGGTGGAAGCGGATCGAAGCGCCGATGGAACTGGACATGCGGAACCTCCGTCAGGCGAGTTGGGCGGCGATGGCGTCGGCCATCGGGGCGGGGACACCGAGGCGAGCGCGCAGGGTGTTGGTGTCGATGGGCTGACCTGTGGCCGACTTGTGGTCGTCGGCGAGCTTCCGTGCGTGGGTGATCAGTGCGGGCGGTACGGCAGGCGAGGCAGCAGGCAGTGCCGGGGCCGGGACGGGCGCAGACTCGGCGGTCTCTTCCCGTACCAGCTCGGGTTGGGCCTCGACCGTTTCGAGCGGCGTCGGCTCCACACGCTCGGCGTCCGGGGAGTGCACGAGGAGCGTTCCGCCGAGGAAGGCGAGTGCCGGCCACCCGGCGACGAGGATGCGCAGCCAGTCCGGTACGTCTCCAAGGTCGAGCAACCCGGCGGTGGCGACGTTCGCCCCGAGGGAGGCGGCAAGGGCGACAGCGAACCAGGACCAGGCGGCCCGCCTCGGAGCGTCGGAGTCCCGCAGGCTGCGCAGCCGACGCCAGGCGGCGACGAGCAGCAGATCCACGGAGACCGGGTAGGCCCATGCCTTCCAACCGTCCTGCCCGGCCGCTTCAGCGAGGTCGTGCAGGTGGGAGAAGGACAGAGCACCGGCGATCACGGCTTGCACGAGTACGGCGTCCAGCCGGAACGATGACCGCATGGCGTCAGTCCTTGTCCGGGACCAGGGCGAAGGCGTCGGGGGCCGCTATCGGCCGGAACGCTTCCAGTCCAGGGAGACCGGGCGTCAGGTGCGCGTGCTCATCGCAGACCGCGACCGCCTCGGCCAGACCGATGAACGGAGTACGGACGAGGGACCAGCCCCCGGAAGAGTCACCAGCCACCGCCATGCCCCGCTGTTCCGGCCCGATGTTGGTCGCGGCGAGAACGGCCACAGGGCTGATGTCCCCAAGCGCCATCTTGGCGGTGGTCTCATCGTTGACCCGGTGGGAGATTCGCCCAGTGAGCTGGGCCCGCAACGCGGTAGCGCCCTTGCCGAGTTCGGCGCCGAAGCGCTGGCCGCACACCTCCAGGTAGATGCCGGCAGCCCGGCCGAGTTGGGCGACCCGCACGAGCTGCGTGACCATCTGGTCCCGGCGCTTCTCGTCGGCGGCGGACGCCGTGAGGAAGAGCTCTGCCACCTCGTCGATGAAGAGGACGACAGGCACCGGCCTCATGTCGTCGGGCAGCCCCCAGATGTCCGAGGTAATCGACTCCGGAGAAGAGCCGGGCGCGAGACGCTGAACGGTCCTGATCAGTTCGTACCGCTCGGTCATCTCCACGACCAGGGCGTCAAGCAGGTCCGCGGCTTCTTCAGGGGTGCAGGCCAGAGCCGAGAGGCGGGAAGCGAAGGGGGCCAGTTCCACGCCCCACTTGCAGTCGATGCCGACCAGAGCGACAGGCTGGGGAGCGAGCCCCGCCACCAGGCCGCGCAGGTACACCGACTTCCCCGACTCCGTCGCGCCCATCACCAGCTCATGCGCAACGGTCCGGAAGTCCCTTGTATGCACCGCCCCGTCGGAGCGCAGTGCTACTGGGACCCTCAGCAGCTTGGGTTCTGCGGCGCGAGGCATCACGACCTTGCGCAGCACGTCGTACCCGACAACCTTGACCTGAAGCCAGCCCGGAGAGAGCGCCGAGACGTGTACTGCGTACGCGTGCCAAGAGTGCCGCAGGCGCTCGGTCGCCGTTTCGAAGTCGTGCACCTCCTGCCCCGGCTGCATCTTGATCCGTAACACCAGGCCACTGGCGGTGATACGGACCCGAGTCAGGCGCGGAACCATCCGGGAGGGGGTTCGCCTTGTGGCGGCGGCGACGGTGAGCCGAAAGCGAGACGGCGGCTCGGTGAGGCCACACGCCTCCATGACCGAGCGGTACGTGATCGAGATCCGGGCCAGCTTTGCCAGGGCTCCGAAAGCGACCCAGTACCAGACGGGACGCTGGTGGCGGAGAGCCAGCAGACCCGCGACGATCAGCACGAGGCTGATGAGCGCGAGGACCTGTTCGGTGGTCATCGGTCAGGCCGCCAGCGAGGTGACGGCAGCGGCGCGGAACGAAATCCCGTGCCGCTTCTGCCCGTTGAAGTCGTTCTCCCAGGGCCGGGCCACCAGGCCGGTAAGCGCGACCGGCGTGCCCGTGGTCAGCTCACCAGAGATGTCGTCCTCGATGACGGCGACGGTGACGACGTCGGCGCTGCCGTTCGCCACGAACAGCACGTCCACCACCATCAGCGGCTTGCCGGTCTCGGTGTCGACGGCGATGAGCCCGTTCTTCTTGTCCTTCATCTTCGGCCGGGGCGGCTGGGCGACCATCACGGTCACGCCGGTCATGTCTACAGGGATCAACTGCACAGAGATCACTCCTACAGAGGTGATGGACTCCGCCACTCATGTATATGAGTGACATGAAGAAGAGTGCATCACTCCTATACATGAGTCAACCCGCCGGGACGAAGAAGTCGCGGCGGGCTGAGGGCAGTTGAGCGAGCGTCAGTCTGTGGCTGGGATCCTGTAGCTGAAAACGAACTGGTCAGCGGCCATGAGCGTGTCGCAGACCTCCACCACGCGCCCTTCTTCGGTCACCGCGTTGCGGATGAGGTGCACAACAGGGGCACCCGGGTTCAGAGCCAGCTCCGAAGCCTCCGCCTTCGTGGCAAGACGCGCTTGCAGGGTCTCGACGAACTCGGCGAACTCATGCCCGTGATCCTCCAGGCGGGCGTAGATGCCACCAGGGCCGGGGTTTTCAGCGAACAGCTCGGGGATGTCCTTAGCCACGTCCCACGGAACGTACGAGGTAGCCGTCTCGACGGGAGTCCCGTTGCGGAAGTAGAGGCGCCGCCGCGCGAGCACCTGGGTGCCGGCCTCGATGGCGAGCCGTTCGGCGATCTCCTCGGGCGCATCCAGAGCGCCGCTGTACAGGAGGTTCACCTTCGCCGTTGCGCCCGACTGCTCAGACTCAGCCAGGTACGCAGCCTTGCCACCACGCCTGTGCGACCTACGGAACCGGTCCGACGACCGCTGCCGTACGGGCGGCCGGTCCTTCACCATCGAGCCCTTGCCGTGGCGGGTATCTACGAGCCCACTGGCCCGGACCTCCACCATGGCCTTGCGGATCGTCCCGCCGGATACGCCGTAGCGCTCGACCAGCTCGGACTCACTCGGCACCATCTCTCCAGGCTTGAGGAGACCCGCCCTGATCTGCTGCACGATCTCGTCGGCGATCTGCACGTACCGAGGTACGGCCCTGCCACCTCCCACCGCAGTTCCCATAGTCCTTCACTTCCTCCTATGCTCCTGTACATGAGTAACGGGTCCCAGCAAAGCACGTCAACGCCGCTGCACTCCGTGTCTGTAGCCGGAGCGGTGCTGCGCGAGGACGGTCGGCTACTGGCGATCCGCCGCGCAGACAACGGGACATGGGAGCTTCCGGGCGGAGTCCTGGAGCTTTCCGAGGCACCCGAAGAGGGCGTTAGGCGCGAGGTGTTGGAGGAGACCGGCATCCACGTCGAGGTGGACGAGCTGTCCGGCGTCTACAAGAACACGACGCGGGGCATCGTCGCCCTGGTCTTCCGCTGCAAGCCCTCCGGTGGCGTCGAGCGCACGTCCGACGAGTCGACCGCGGTTGCCTGGCTCACGCCCGAAGAAGTAGCCGAGCGGATGTCCGAGGTCTACGCAGTTCGGCTCCTGGACGCCCTGGACGAGGAAGGCCCGCACGTCCGAAGCCACGACGGCAAGCGCCTGAGCCCAGCGCGGTAGA
The DNA here is from genome assembly GCF_005981925.1 of Streptomyces albidochromogenes. Classification (GTDB taxonomy): domain Bacteria; phylum Actinomycetota; class Actinomycetes; order Streptomycetales; family Streptomycetaceae; genus Streptomyces; species Streptomyces albidochromogenes. The sequence continues at coordinate 7,180 of NZ_VBVX01000023.1, read as the reverse complement.
ACTTTCCCTACTTAATCAAGGCCCGCGCACGGCGCGGGCGCGCGCCGCCTCTGCGGCGCGGCCTGCCTCCTGTCTCCGCCCCGGCTGGCCGCGCCCGGCGGCGCGCTACGTGCAGCGGGCAGAAGGTGGGAAACCCCTCTGTGGCTGGGGCGGTCGGCTCCACGGCTTTAGCCACCTCCCCAGTTCGGGTCCCGCGTCGAGCAAGACCAGGGGGCCACTCGTTCAAATCCCGGGCAGGGGCACAGCCTGCCCGAGTTGCCGGCCAGCGTACGGCCCCCTGATCATGCTCGACCCCAAACCGGGCAGGCCACCGGCCAAACCCGCTCCACCGACCTCGTTGATCACCTGTACGTTCGTTGGGGCTGATTATTTCTCTCAAGAATTGACAGCGTCACACCCAGGCCAGAGATTAACAGGCCAACCAGGCTAGAAAATGCGGCAGAAATGATTGTGATTGAGATCGGACGATTCCCGCCACGTTCGGCATCAATTCCGATAGCAATCGTCGACACGACCAGAATCATCATCAGGAATAGGCTTGTCACGATCAGACATTTTGCGATATCACTACGCGCGTCCGCCATCTCCCTCTCTCTCCGACGATTCGCTCCTCGTGCATCAACTTTTGGGGCAAACGCAGACAGGATTGCAACCGCAGCCAGCGCAAAGCCGAGCAGGCCGCTAGAGGAACCGGTCAGAGAGGAGTAGATATCCTTTCGCAAGTCGGGGTCCACTCCCGCCAATAGACGGGGTCCCCCCAGCGCCAGGTTGACGAGGAGGCAGGCTAGCGCACACGCAAAAGCTACGATGGGAATTACCCACCAATTCCGGTTGACCTTCCCCATGATCCCAGACATGCCCGCCCCCTGAATGTCAAGTTCTATGGTTTATGCATCAGCTCCGCAGTCGACGTGGTCTCGAAGACACCCCTCTGCTTGAAGTCCTTGTATGCCTGATCAAGTTCATGGAATACAGACTCCACGCGGGGGGCCGATGGAATGTCAGTCCGATGGGGCAACTCGACCTCAGTGTTCAGCCGCTCCGTCAGCAAGTTCACCTGCTCAACTCGCCCTGACCTCTTATTCCGCCCACGCACTACCATCCCCGTCAGGAGATCACTTGCGTTCGCCGCAAGATCAAGCAACTCATCTTCTAGATCCTGATCGATATACCTATTCTTCGGCCCATATCGCCCCATGCCGAGGCTGACACGCACCGAGGGAAGTTCTTCCCCCGCAACCGCCGGCCACAGCTTCTCGAAAGTACCCCTGTCTCGGGTCGCATATTCCGGCTTCGTCATCGCCAGGTCAAATGAGCGGAATTGCCCCGCCATCTCTTCCAGCCTGCGAAAGGCATCCTCGTTGTACAGTGGTTCGAACTGCACGTACGACAGCATTCGCTGCCGCAGGAAGAATGACAACCTTGAAAGCCTGGGGGAATGCCTACCCATGTCATGCGCGCAATACCCGTCCGGCCAAATGGCTACATGCGTAGCATCTGCCGGGTATTCATTAGCCAATAGGGAAAGCGGACCGATCGAAGCGGCTGGATCCCACTTGAAGGGACGGTCCTCCTCTCCCCGAAGGGCGAGCACGCGAAACTTGACCGGCTCCCTGCCCCCTCCCGAATCAACTACTTCCACGGCCGTGATGACGCCGTCTTTTTTGACCATCTGATGGTCGCGGTTAGTACTGATCTCTTGCGCCAGGCGCCCCGCAACCGCTGCCGGATCGAACTCGTCCCGGCCAGCCACGGACGCCCACCGGTAGAAGACCAGCTTTCGCTTCAACATGGTCCCAGGCTACGAGCCAAACCCTCCTTGCGCAGCGCTTGTCCAGGCAAGAGAACTTTGCCCGTCATGCACCACTTGGTGGCATTCTTCCTCCTCTTCTGCGACTCGGTTTCCAGTATCGACCAAGGGTCTGACAACGGGCCCTCCTAGACTGCCCACACCCAGGTCAGGGCAAGACTCAGGCGCTGTCGCTGAACAGGGACACAGCCTGAGCCTGGTCGTCTCACGTCCTCACCCGCCGCTCCTCGATCTCGCGGGAGCCATGGTCGCGGTGCACCAGAAGCGCACCAGAACGCCCGGCCAACAGCGGTCACTGCGAGCCATCGCGGCATCGTTCAGCTGGAGACGGTCGAGCCGTTACGGCAGGTCCTGGCCAGGGTTGCCCTCAAGTGATCAGTGATTCCCAAGCTCAGAGCGCGAGTTCGATTCTCGTCACCCGCTCCATGATGAGGCCCAGGTCTGAGACCTGGGCCTTCGTTCTGTGTGCCGTGCCGTGGGGCCCCGCGGGGCCGTACCTGACGGTCGGCCCCCGGCCGGTGTTCGAGCCGGGCTCACCGAGCAGCCCGGCAAGGGGACCCGCTGCGACTTGTCAATCCCGCCGCGACCAGCTGGAACGCCAGAAGCCGGGCCGATTCGATCGTGCGACCTCGACTGTCGAGTGTCAGGCGGAACCCAAGCCCTCCTATGCATACTCCAGTATGCTTTCTGCATGTCCTCAACGACTCGCATCACCGTCACGCTCCCCAGCGATCAAGTGGCGGAGCTCCGCAAGCTTACGGACAACGTCTCCGGCTATGTGGCGGCAGCCGTGGCCCGCCAGATCAGGCACCAGCTTCTGGGCGACGACCTCCGCCGGCACGAGGAAGAGCATGGAGGCTTCAGCGCCGAGGAGCTCGCCGAGGCCCACGCGAAGATCTTTGGCGGAGACGGCTCCTCCAAGGGCGCGGACGCCGCGTGAACGAGCGCATCGAAACCGTTGTCCTGGACTCAGAAGGGCTCTTCGCCTGGATCGCGCAGGACCGCAAGCTCCTCGCGATGCTGCAGGTCTTCCACGACATGGGAGCTGACCTGGTGATTGGGGCGAACACCATCGTCAAAGTCACCCACTCCCGTACCAACATGCCTCGCCTGAAATGGGCCTTGTCCCGTGTCAAGGTGGAGCCGGTCACCGAGCGGGCGGCGAAAGCGGCGGCTGAGCTCCTCAAAGGCGCCGGGCTGCACGGGCACAAGTACGCCATCGACGCCACGGTCGCCGAGGTCGCGCTCCGCCAGCCGAAACCGGTCGCCCTGCTGACGTCCGACAGCGACGACATGGCCAAGCTCTGCGGCAGCCAGGTCCGCATCATCCCTCTCTGACCCTCCAGCCCACCTGGAGCATGAACCTCAGCAGGTTCTGTGGCACTGCCGCCACTCGTGCCCCATCCGTGCCCCCAGCGGAGCGAGAACAGTCCGGGTGGCCCGGCTCAGGCGTCGGGCGTCAGCCCCAATCGCAGCCGGTGCCGTCGTTGTCCCGGTCCAGGTGGTTGCCGTAGCCAGGATCGCCGCGGTGGACCGGCGCGGCACCCGCAGCGCGGGCGGCGGCACAATTCTCGTAGTAGACCGCCGAGTTGCCCTCCTCGCTTTCTTCGCTGCCGAGGTCGTAAGCGTCAGCGGATTCCGTCTCCGTGACGGTTACCGTCGGGCCTGGCTTCGTGACCGTCGCTCGGGGCTCGGCTGTCGTGGTTGCCGTCACCGTGGCAGCCGGCTTGGCAGCCATCGTCTCGGTAACGGTCGGGCCAGGGCCGGCCTTCACGGCCGCTGCCGCCACTCGCTCGTCCCCCGCGTCGCCGCCGGCGACACTGCCGCAGCCGAAGCCGACCAGCATGAGCAGCACCCCGCCGGCGTAGGTGCGCTTCATCTTCGACAGGGGCCGTGCTCCTCCAGCGGGCTGAGGAGCAGACGACGGACTGATCGTGTACGGATTGCTCAAGGTCCCCCCTCGTGCAGTTCTTGTGAAGCGACACCGTAGTCCTGAGCGGAGGGCGGAAGGCGTACGAATGGGAAAATACGTACGCGCACGTCCGCTCACACAGCCACCCGTCGAAGGCCCACGTGTGCCGTGCCCCGTCGGTCGTCGTCAAAGGCGGTTGCGGGCGGCGCGGTTGGGGAGTTCGGGACCTGGGGAAAGCTGCCGCTTGAACGGTACGCGCTGGGCTCCGGCGGCCTACGGAGGGCCGTCGCACTCCTTTTCCGCCCGGACCAGGAGGCCTACCTGCACCATGCCGCGTTCGATGAGGTGCGCGAACGGGGCGGGGCGGAGCGCGCGTCGGTGCCGGCTTCCGTCACCCCGTGGCGTTCAGCCGGTCGCGCCACCAGGTCAACGTCGCCTTGATCTGCTCCTCGACCGGTGTGGCCCGGACCGTCAGTGCGGCCTCGTACGCGCTCGCATCGATCACGAAGGGGCGGTCGAACTGGTAGCGGATCTCGTCCAGTTCGCGGAGCAACGGTGAGACGAGCGACGCGACGCGCACCACGACCGGCGGCAGTCTGCGTACCGCGACGGGGGCGGTGCCTGCCTGCGCGGCAAGGCGGCCCACCATCTCCCGGGTGGAGAGCGGGGGCGCCGTCGGTACGTGCCAGGCCCGGCCCCAGACCCGCTCCTCGTCCGCGACCTCGACCAGGGCCCTGGCGACGTCGGGGACGTAACTCCAGCTGTGCGGGGCGTCCGGGTCGCCGAGCGTGGAGACCGGTTTGCCGCGCAGCAGGCGCGGGACGGCCCGCTCCGCCAGGTGCCCGCCGGCGGTCACTCCCGGGCCGAAGAAGTCCGACGCCCGCAGTTCGACCGCCTTGATCCGACCCAGTTCGTGCAGTTGCCGTGCCAGCTCCCACACCGCGGCCCGTACGCGGCCCTTGGGGCCGGTGGCCGCGAGCGGCAGATCCTCGGTCATGGGGCCGTCCACCGGACCGTAGCCGTACAGGTTGCCCAGCATGACCAGTACCGCCCCGGTCGCCTCGGCGGCCGCGCAGAGCGAAGCCGCCATCGGCGGCCATTCGCTCGCCCAGCGCGGGTACGGCGGTGCGCCGCAGCTGTAGATCGCGGTGGCGCCCCGCGCGATGTCGATCAGCCGCTTGCTGTCCGCCGTGTCCAGCATGTCCAGTGCGACGTGCTCGACGCCGGGCTCCGGAGCGCGGCCCGACTTGGTGACGACTCGTACGGAATGGCCCTGTGCGGCCAGCAGCCGGGCAGTTGCCGCCCCGGCGGGCCCGAATCCGACAACGACATGAAGGCTCACCCCCGCACACTAGCGCGAGCGCGGGCGGGGGCCGTTGTTGTCCGACCGATCGGATGCGCAGTGGTTCGGTTCGTCAGGAGGCTTTCTGACGCGGTGCGTTGGGGGCCGTAACCAGGCACAACCGTTCGGGTGGGTTCCGTGACCGTCCTGCCGTCCCACGGCCGTGGCGCTGGCGCGACCGTCCCGGGCGTGGTGCGGCTGCGCGGCACGGAGTCAGGGGGGATCCGGTGGAGATGCCGCAGTACGGCGCCGCCCCGCACCACACGCGCGACCTGACGGAGATGTACGGGGCCGACGCCCGCTGACCGGCGACGCCGCGGCGAGCCAGGTGGGGTACGGGCCCCCTGGTGCCGGTGGGCCCGCCCGGTTGCCGTGCCCACCGACCGGCGAGGCGTACGGGCGGACCGACAAGGCGTGCGGGCGGCGGGCCACGGACCTGGGCAGATGCAGCGGTCGCGGGCGATATGCGCTCCCGGCCGGTCACTCCCTGTCACAGTCGCCCGGCGAGAAATCTTCGCAGCAGCCTCACAAGGGCTGCGCAGCACCTTCGGCGGGCCCCGCTAGCGTGAGCGCCGCTCGATCCCGCGTGCGATCCCGCGTGCGAACTGGAACAGGTCGCGCGTCCTTGGGGGCGCAGTCAGCAGAAAGATCGCAGATGGATTACTGCTCGTCCTGCCGCCGGCATCTCAACGGCGCCCTCGTGTGTCCCGGATGCGGCGCTTACGCTCCGGACATCGCCCCGCCCGCCGACCTGCTCCCCGGCGCGTCCGCGGAGGCACCCGCACCGACGCCCGGCCACGCCGGCGCTCACCTGGCCGACACCGCCACGCCGGACGCACCGGAAGCCCCGCCCACCTCGGACGCCCCGGGCACTCCGGGCACCGAGGCGTCCAGCGGCTTCGCGGGAACGGCCGCCACCGGCCGGGGCCGGGCGGCACGGCGCCGGCAGCTCGCACGCTGGAAGAAGCACCGGCGTCGGGCAGCGGCCGCCACCGCCGTCGCACTCTTCGGCGGCGGCCTGACCGTGGCCGTACTGTCGGCCACCCGGCCCTCCTCCGGGCACACCCAGGCGGCCCCGCCGCCGGAGCCGGTGAGCGCGTCGACCACGCCCGGAGCAGCGGCGGACGACTCGTCGTCCGAGCAGCGAAAGCCGCGCAGCGCACAGGACCCCGCCACGCACCCGGACGCCCCGGCCACCGGGCAGCACCGCACTGCCGCCGTGTCTTCCGACGCGCCAACGGACCGCCGAGGCCGTACCGCCGCCCCGGACCGGGCCGCCGCCCCCGCGCCCAGGGGCGCGCAGGCTCAGCACGCGTCCACGGCGGCGCCCGGGACCGCAGCCGAAGCGGCCCCCGGACCGGCGACGGGCGGGGGCAGCGGTGGTGGCAGCGGCAGCGGCGGCACCGCCGACGCCACGGACCGCGACGATCCGCAGGCCCCGCCCCCGGCCCCGGCTCCGGAGACCAGAGCGCCGGCTTCCGCCGATCGCCCCGGCGTCATCGGCACCGTGGTGGGCCTCCTGCCCAAGGCACCGGCGGACGAGCCCGCGTCACCGGCGCACGTGTGCCTGATCGGGGTGTGCCTCGGCTGACCACCGCCGCCCGAGCCCGGCCACGGCCGCCGCCCTCTTCACCCTGACGTCACCCTGACGACCCGCGTCCCAGACTCACGCCCCGCGATCCGCGCCACCGCACCCCTCGCCACCGCAATCCCAAGGAGGCTGAGCCCATGAACGCCGGCTACCAGGCCCAAGCGCGGTTGCACAGAATCGGCCGCTGGTGGGCCGTCGACATCCCGCAGGCCGCCGTCCACACCCAGTGCCGCACCCTCGACGAGGCCGAGACCATGGCACGTGACGCCGTCGCCCGGGCGCACGGCCTCCGACCGGACACGATCACCGTGGAGCTGGTCGTACCCGAGTTCGCCGCGCTCCTGTACGACGTACAGCGCGACGTACGGAGAGCGACAGCGCACCGTGTCACCAACGGTGGAACCCCGCCTCACGCCCTCGCCGACGCCGCCCGGACCCTGGTCGAGGACTGGCGCGTCAGCCAGAGCGACGCCGGCCGGCTGCTCGGCCTGTCCCACGACGAGATCTCCCGGCTCGCTCCGCCCC